>JAKAZT010000074.1 GCA_021815695.1 Pseudomonadota bacterium | reverse complement strand
CAGGAAATCGCCACCACCGGCGCCAAGGTGCTGCATCCGCGCAGCCTCAGCCCGCTGCGCGATCCGCGCGTGCCGCTGCTGATCAAGGACACCCGGCGTCCGGAACTCGACGGCACGGCGATCGGCCCCGAGACCGCGACGGACGCGCCCAGCGTCAAGGCGATCAGCGCGCGCAAGGGCATTACCCTGATCGCGATGGAAACGGTCGGCATGTGGCAGCAGGTGGGCTTTCTCGCCGACGTGTTCGCCCTGTTCAAGCAGCACGGACTGTCGGTGGACCTGATCGGTTCGGCCGAGACCAATGTCACCGTGTCGCTGGACCCCGCCGAGAACCTGCTCGACTCCGACGCCATCGCCGCGCTGGCCGCCGATCTCGCGCGCGTCTGCCGGGTCAAGGTGATCGCACCCTGCGCGGCGGTGACCCTGGTCGGTCGCGGCATGCGCGCGATGCTGCACCGGCTGTCGACGGTGCTGGCCGAGTTCGGCCAGGTGAAAGTGCATCTGATCTCGCAGTCGTCCAACAACCTCAACCTCACCTTCGTCGTCGACGAGGCGACGGTCGACGCGCTGTTGCCGCGCCTGCACGACCTGCTGCTGCGCGCCGGCGCCCTGCGCGCCGGCGACCGCGCGCTGTTCGGCCCCAGCTGGCAGGCGCTGTACGGGGCCGCAGTCGCCACGGCACCGCCGCCGTGGTGGCGCGAACCGGCGCCGCGCACGCAGTTGCTGGCGCTTGCCGGCGCGGCATCCCCGCGCTACGTCTATCACCTGCCGACGCTGCGTCGGCGCGCGCAGGCCCTGCTGGCGCTGAGCGCGGTCGACCGCTGGTACTACGCGATCAAGGCCAACCCGCATCCCGCGTTGCTGGCCGAACTGGCCGCGCAGGGCTTCGGCCTCGAATGCGTGTCCCCGGGCGAACTCGAGGCCGCCGGACGCGCCGCGCCGGGCACCGAGCGCCTGTTCACGCCCAACTTCGCGCCGCGCGCCGACTATGCCGCCGCGATCACCGCCGGGGTGCCGGTGACGCTCGACGCGCTGCATCCGCTGCAGCACTGGGGCGAGCTGTTCCGCGATCGTGAGCTGACCCTGCGGCTCGACCTCGGCCGCGGCCTGGGCCATCACGAAAAAGTGCGCACCGGCGGCGCCGGCAGCAAGTTCGGCCTGCCGGTGAGCGACCTCGATGCCTTCCTGCGCTGCGCCGAGGCGCTGGGCGCGCGCGTGACCGGCCTGCACGCGCATCTGGGCTCCGGCATCCTCGACCCGCGCCACTGGGCGCAGGTCTATGGCGAGCTCGCCAGCCTCGCCGACCGCATCGGCACGGTCGCCTTTCTCGACGTCGGCGGCGGACTCGGCGTACCCGCGGCCGAGGGCGAGACGCCGCTCGATCTGGCCGCGCTCGACGCCGCGCTGCTCGAGGTCAAGCGCGCCTATCCGCACTACGCGCTGCGGATGGAGCCCGGCCGTTACCTGGTCGCCGAAGCCGGCGTGCTGCTGGCGCGTGTCACCCAGATCAAGCACAAGGAGGGCGTGACCTACCTCGGCGCCGACGCCGGCATGAACAGCCTGATCCGTCCGGCGCTCTACGACGCGCGCCACGTCATCGTCAACCTGACCCGCCTCGAGGCGCCCGCCGACACGCTCTACCAGGTCGTCGGCCCGATCTGCGAAAGCGGCGACGTGCTCGGCAGCGACCGCCGCCTGCCGGCCGCAACCGAAGGCGACGTGCTGCTGATCGCCGACACCGGCGCCTACGGCGCGTCGATGGCCTCGCGCTACAACCTGCGCGAGCCGGCGGCCGAGATGGTGATCCCGTGACCGCGCGCAGCTTGCACTCGGCCTCGGGGCACACCATCGAAAGCGCAACTTCCACTCGTCTGCGGCGCCTGAATGTTGTTGTCATGTTGAGCGCAGCGAAACATCTGGCTGCGGCTGCGACACACCGCCTGGTTCCGCTCGGTTACCGCCGATGCCTTCAAGAGCTTCCACTCGCCTGCGGCGAGCGGGTCACTTTCCTTACGGGGAAAGTAACCAAAGCCATGAGCGCCCGAGGCGACGGCCGCCGTGCAGGAGCACGGCGGCTGCCCTGCGCGGCTTGCCGGCCGCGAGCCGGCGCGAACTCGCCCATCCATGGGCTCGAACATGCGCGCCTTGCTCTCGCGCCCGTCTGCGCTGCTCGGCGTCGTCCACGGGCGCGGAAGATCAAGAGCAGCGTGTCGGAACCATCCATCCATGGAACAGTGTTTCCAGCCCGACCGCTCTTGGCCGAGCGCTCGATCGGCAGCTTTTCACCCCCTTCGGCGCGGCGGACGCCGGAGGGATCAGCCCGCAGGGCGAGCGCAAGGGGTAAGGCAACGCGCTTGCGGCCTGCCAAGGGCAGGCGCGCGGAGCCGAACGCCCTCGGCAGGAGCCGAGGGCGGGGTGACTTGGCGAGCGCACGATGCGCGAGCCTAGGCACGCTCGCGCGCCGCACGCCAGGGATGGTGATCGGCGCGCCCCGCAGGCGGCCGCGAACCCGCGCAGCGGGCGTGACCGCAGGGGGACGTTTCTTTGGCCAACTTTCTTTCAAAAGAAAGTGGCCCGCTCGGCGGCAGCCGAGCGGAACCAGACGGTGTGCCGATGGCGCAACCACAATCAGATGTTTCGCTGCACAGACCCTTCGCTATGCTCAGGGCGACAACAATATCCAGACGCCGCCGGCGAGTGGAGGCGGTCAAAAGCCGAATGCCTCGCTACGCAGATCCCTCGCGCCGCCCAGGGCGACAGCAGAAGCACGCGCGCCATGAAGGGAGCGCCCGGCGATGAATGAACTCCGCGATCCGCGCCAGGCGCAGGTGTTCCGCTTCCTGCGCTGCAGCTACGCCGACGGCGTGGCCGAGCTGGTGTACGCCTTCGACGACGGCGCCGAGCTGATCGAGCGCATCCGTTTTCCGGATGCGCCGACGCTGACGGCGGAACGGCGTGTTGCGTTCGAGGCCGCGCTGCGCCTGCTGCACCTGATCGCCGGTGTCAGCTATTACAAGGCCGCTGTGCCGGGCGCGATCGCGGTCGCGGGCGGGACGCCGGACGCCGCCACGGCCGAACTGCTGGACACCCTGTACCTGCACGGGCTGGCCGAATTCGCCTACCGCAACGGACTCGACCTGCGCGGCCGCATCCGTTTCCCGCGTGCCGCGACGACGGCTGCGCCGGCGCCCGCGCTCGGGCTGCCGCGCCGCGCGCTGGTGCCGATCGGCGGCGGCAAGGATTCGCTGGTTGCAGTCGAGGCGCTGAAGTCGATCGGCGCCGATGCGACCGCGGTCTGGATCGGCACCTCGCCGCTGATCGCGGCCTGCGCCGCGCGCACCGGGCTGCCGACGCTGAACATCGCGCGCGAGATCGCGCCCGGCCTGTTCGAGCTGAACCGGCGCGGCGCCTGGAACGGCCATATCCCGGTGACCGCGATCAATTCGGCGATCCTGGTCTGCGCCGCCATCCTCCACGGCTTCGATGCGATCGCCTTCGCCAACGAGCGTTCGGCCTCCAGCGCCACGCTCGAATACGCCGGCCAGCAGGTCAACCACCAGTGGAGCAAGGGCTGGGATTTCGAGCGCGCGCTGGCCGATCACGCGCGCAGCCACGTCGCCGCCGACCTCGACTACTGCTCGCTGTTGCGCCCGTTCTCCGAGCTGGCGGTGACGCGCGCCTTCGCGCGCAGCGGCGCGGCGTATTTCGAGCTCTTTTCCAGCTGCAATCGCAACTTCCGCATCCTCGGCCCCAAGCCGGCCGACCGCTGGTGCGGGCAATGCCCGAAATGCCATTTCGTGTTTCTGGCACTGGCGCCGTTCCTGCCCAAGCCGCGGCTGCTGGCGATCTTCGGCCGCAACCTGCTCGACGACGACACCCAGGCAGGCGGATTCGATGCGCTGCTGGAATACCGCAATCACAAGCCGTTCGAATGCGTCGGCGAAGGCGCCGAGGCGCGTGCGGCGATGGCGGTACTGGCGGCGCGCCCGGAGTGGTGCGAGGACGCGCTGATCGCGCGCTTCCGTCGCGAGATCCTGCCGCAGCTCGACGCCGCGCAGCTCGCGCTCGCACCCTGGCTGGCGCCCGCGGGCGAACACGGCCTGCCGCCGCGGCTGGCCGCGGCGCTGGCCTGGATCGGCGCAGTCTGAGATGAACGCCGCGGCGCTGCGGATCCGTGACCTCGCCGACCGTCGCGTCGCGGTCTGGGGCTATGGCCGCGAGGGCCGCGCCGCACTGGCCGCGTTGCGCGCCCGCCTGCCGCAATCGACACCGGTCCTGCTGTGCACGACGGACGAGGCGGATGCGGCGCGCGCGGCGGAACCGGGCCTGACGGTGCTCGCCGGCGAGCCGGATGTCGAAACGCTGGCTGCGTTCGGGGTCGTGATCAAGTCGCCCGGGATCAGCGCCCATCGGCCCGAAATCGGCGCTGCCACCGCGCGCGGAACCCGCTTCACCTCCGGCACCGCGCTGTGGTTCGCCGAACGCGCGGAGGCGCGCGTGGTCGCCGTCACCGGCACCAAGGGCAAGAGCACGACCTGCGCGCTGCTGGCGCATCTGGCACGCAGCCTCGGCGTGCGCACCGCGCTGGCCGGCAACATCGGCATGCCGCTGCTCGAGCTGCTCGACGCCGAGGCCGCGCTGTGGGTGATCGAGCTGTCGAGCTTCCAGACCGGTGACGCCGCGACGCCGGAGCTGGGCGTGATCACCTGCCTGTACGAGGAGCATCTGGACTGGCACGGCTCACGCGAGCGCTACGTCGCCGACAAGCTGCAGCTCGCCGACCGCGCGCGCACGCTGCTGGTCAACGCCGGGCAGCCCGAGTTGCTGCGGCTCACCGCGACACACCCGCGGCGGCGCCTGTTCGCCGATGACGGCGGCTGGCATGTCGATGACGCGGCGATCCGGCGCGGCGCCGAGTCGGTGTGGCTGCTGCGCGATCTGCCGCTGCCCGGCCGCCACAACGCACTCAACGCCTGCGCCGCGCTGGCCGCGCTGGAGCTGCTCGGCGACGACGCGCGCGCGGCGGCTCCGGCGCTGGCGCATTTCCGCGCGCTGCCGCATCGGCTGCAGCGGCTCGGCGAGCGCGACGGCCTGCACTGGATCAACGACTCGATCGCGACCACGCCGCAGGCGACCCTGGCGGCGCTGGACAGTCTGGCGGGCCGCGCGGTGACGGTGATCGTCGGCGGCCACGAACGCGGCCTCGACTGGAGCGCCTTCGTCGAACGCTGTCGCACGGCGCCGCCGCAGGCGGTGATCTGCCAGGGCGCCAACGGGCCGCGCATCGCCGCCGCGCTGGATGCGGGCGGTGTCGTCGCGACATGCGAGCAGGTCGCTGACCTCGCCGCCGCGATCGCCGCCGCGCGCGCGCTGACGCCGCCGGGTGGTGTGGTCCTGCTGTCGCCGGGAGCACCCAGCTTCGACCAGTTCCGCGACTACACCGAGCGCGGCCGCGCATTCGCGGCGCTGGCCGGTTTCGATGCCGGCACGATCGGCGGCATCGCCGGTCTCGGTATCGCCTGAGGCCGCAGGCCGCTGCTAGACTCGCCGCACCCTACGGGGAGTAGCCGACCGCGGATCGCATCCGCGGGATCCGCGTCAACATGCTTGGCCCGTCGGCCATGGCGCGGATGATGTCCTCCGGCGAGACCGCAGGTTCACGCGCGCACCAGCCGGGCCGCCGCGCGTGAACCTCGCGCGTCCGGGCCCGGCGCCGGAGCCCGCATGCAGACCCTGCTGATCGCGCTGTCCACCGTCGCGCTCGCCGAGATCGGCGACAAGACGCAATTGCTGTCGCTGGTGCTGGCCGCCAAGTTCCGCCGGCCGTGGCCGATCGTGCTCGGCATCCTCGCCGCCACCCTGGTCAACCACGCGCTGGCCGGCGCGCTGGGCGAGCTGCTCGGCAACCTGCTGACGCCGACGCTGCAACGCTGGCTGGTCGGGCTGTCGTTCCTCGGCATGGCCTTGTGGACGCTGAAGCCCGATCGCCTGGACGACGATGCCGACGCCTTGCCCGGCAGCGGGCGCAGCGTGTTCGTCGCCACCGCGATCGCATTCTTTCTCGCCGAGATGGGCGACAAGACGCAGATCGCGACGATGGTGCTGGCGGCGGATTTCCATCCGTTGTGGCAGGTCGTGCTCGGCACCACGCTGGGCATGCTGGCGGCCAACGCGCCGGTGGTGTGGCTGGGCGCGCGCTTTGCCGGCCGCCTGCCGCTGCGGGCCGCGCGGCTGACCGCGGCGATGCTGTTCGCCGCGCTGGGGCTGTGGATCCTGGTGATCCCGCGCTGATCCGGCCGCACCGCTATCCTCTGCCGATGGACGTCCTCGCCACCGCCGCCGCGTTGCCGCTCGTGGAAGCCGCGCCGCCCGCGCCGCTGATCGCGCTGATCGCCGGCGAGGCCTCCGGCGATCTGCTCGGCGCGGATCTGCTCGACGCGCTGCGCCGCGGTCGTCCCGATGCGCGCTTCGCCGGCATCGGCGGCCCGCGCATGCGCGCGCAGGGCTTCGAGGCGTGGCACGACATCGGCGAACTGTCGGTGATGGGCGTGGCCGAGGTGCTGCAGCACCTGCCGCGCCTGCTGCGCCTGCGCCGCAACCTCGCGCGGCGCCTGCTGGCCGCGCGCCCGGTATTGACCATCGGCATCGACGCTCCCGACTTCAACCTCGGCCTGGAGCGCCGCCTGAAAGCCGCCGGCCTGCGCACCGCGCACTACGTCAGCCCGTCGGTCTGGGCCTGGCGCGAGGGTCGCGCCGCCAGGCTCGGCGCCTGTGCCGATCGCGTGCTGTGCCTGTTTCCGATGGAACCGCCGATCTATGCCCGCCACGGCGTCGACGCGCGCTTCGTCGGCCATCCGCTGGCCGACCGCTTTGCCGATGTCCCCGATCGTGCGGCGGCGCGTGCCG
Source organism: Pseudomonadota bacterium (assembly GCA_021815695.1). Classification (GTDB taxonomy): domain Bacteria; phylum Pseudomonadota; class Gammaproteobacteria; order Xanthomonadales; family Rhodanobacteraceae; genus Metallibacterium. The sequence continues at coordinate 3,200 of JAKAZT010000074.1, read as the reverse complement.
CGCTGGGTCTCGGCGCCGACACGCGCGTGCTGGCGCTGCTGCCCGGCAGTCGCCCGGGCGAGGTGACGCGACTGCTGCCGGATTTTCTCGCAGCCGCGGCGATTCTCCACGCACGCTTCCGGAACCTGTCGATCGTCATCCCCGCGGCCGACGCCGCATTGCACGCACGCATCGATGCCGCGCTCGCCGCGAGCGTGCTGCCGGCGCACGCAGTGCGCGTGATCGACGGTCAGGCGCACGCCCTGCTGACCGCCGCCGACGCCGCGCTGCTGGCCTCGGGCACCGCCGCGCTGGAAGCCGCGCTGGCGCAGTGCCCGATGGTGGTGGCTTACCGCATCGCGCCGCTGACACACGCGCTGGTCCGGGGTCTCGGCATGCTCAAGAGCGAGCGCTACAGCCTGCCCAACATCCTTGCCGGCCGCGATCTGGTGCCCGAGCTGATGCAAAACGACTGCACCGGCCCGCGGCTGGCCGAGGCCGTGGCTCATCTGCTGGATGATCCCGCGGCGGCGGCGACGCAGCGTGCCGCCTTCCCCGCCCTGCACGCCGCGCTGCACGCTCCCGGCGGCGTCAGCGCAGCGGATGCCGCGGCCGCTGCGGCGCTCGATCCGATCGGCGGCATGCCATGAGGCAGCGGCGTGATGGCGCCGCCACGGACGACCTGTTCGTCGCGGTGATCGCGTCGGCCGATTTCATTGCCGGCGTCGACGAGGCCGGTCGCGGCCCGCTGGCAGGGCCGGTGGTGGTGGCCGCGGTGATCCTCGATCCGGCGCGGCCGATCGCGGGCCTGGCCGATTCGAAAGTGCTGAGCGCGACGCGGCGCGCGGTGCTCTACGACGTCATCCGCGAACACGCGCGGGCCTGCAGCATCGTCAGCGTCGAAGCCGGCGAGATCGACCGGCTCAACATCCTGCAGGCGACGCTCGCCGGCATGGCGCGCGCGCTGCGCCAACTCGACCCCGCACCGCAGCTCGCCCTGATCGACGGCAACCGCCTGCCGCACGACCTGCCCTGCGCCGCGAGAGCGATCGTGCGCGGCGACGCGCTGGAGCCGGCGATCAGCGCCGCCTCGATTCTGGCCAAGGTCACCCGCGACCGCCGCATGCTCGAACTCGACGCCGAATTTCCCGGCTACGGCTTTGCCCGCCACAAGGGCTATCCGGCGCCCGCGCACCTGGCCGCGCTGGCGCGACTCGGGCCCTGTCGCGAGCACCGCCGGAGCTTTGCGCCGGTACGGCGCTGCCGGTCCGCATAGCGACTGCTGCGGCCGATGCAAGCTCGCGTGCGCGGCACCCCTGTCAAGCTTGTCGCTGCCGGGCGCGAAGGCTAGGCTGCGATGATTCGCCGCCCTGGATCGCCATGCCCGCGGGCTTCATCCATCTGCAGGTCCACAGCGAGTATTCGCTGACCGACTCGATCATCCGACTGCCGGAAAAGTCCGAGTACGGCGATCCGGCCAAGGCGCCTCGACCCAATCTGATCAGCCGCGCGGTCGAACTCGGCATGCCCGCGCTGGCGCTGACCGATGCGTCGAACCTGTTCGCGCTGGTCAAGTTCTACCAGGCCTGCGAAGCGGTCGGCATCAAGCCCATCGTCGGCTGCGACCTGTGGCTATGCGATCCGGCCGACAGCACACCGCACCGGCTGACCCTGCTCTGCCAGGATCGCCACGGCTATCTCAACCTGTCGCGACTGGTGTCGCGCGCCTGGCTTGAGGGCCAGCGCGGCGGTCGCGCGCTGGCCGATCCGGCCTGGCTGGCCGAAGCCGCGCAAGGCCTGATCGCGCTGGCCGGACGCGACAGCGGCATCGGCCGGCTGGCGCTGGCCGGCGCCGACCATGAGGCCGGCGAACGGCTGGCCGCGCTGCGCGCGCTGTTTCCCGAGCGCCTGTACCTGCAGCTGACCCGCACCGGCCGCGAACACGAAGAGGCGTGGAACGGCGCCGCGCAGGTTCTTGCTGATCGCCTCGACCTGCCGCTGCTGGCCGGCAACGACGTGCGCTTCCTGGATCGCGAGGACTTCGAGGCGCACGAAGCCCGCGTGTGCATCCAGCAGGGCCGCGTGCTGGCCGATCCCAAGCGGCCGCGCGATTACGCGCCCGAGCAATACCTGAAATCGCCGCAGGCGATGGCGCAGGTATTCGCCGATCTGCCCGAAGCGCTGGAGAACACCGTCGAGCTGGCCAAGCGCTGCAACCTCGAGCTGCGCTTCGGCACCTACCACCTGCCGGCCTTTCCGGTGCCGGACGGGCAGACGCTGGAATCGCACATCCGCAGTGAATCGCAGGCGGGTCTCGAGCACCGGCTCAGCGCGCATCCGCCGGCGCCGGGTTACACCCGTGTCGACTACACCGCGCGCCTGGCCCGCGAACTCGACGTGATCGTGTCGATGGGCTTCCCGGGCTACTTCCTGATCGTCGCCGACTTCATCAACCGGGCCAAACGCAGCGGCATACCGGTCGGCCCGGGCCGCGGCTCGGGCGCCGGCTCGCTGGTCGCCTGGGCGCTGGGCATCACCGATCTCGATCCGCTGCGCTACGACCTGCTGTTCGAGCGCTTTCTCAACCCCGAACGCGTGTCGATGCCCGACTTCGACGTCGACTTCTGCATGGACCGCCGCGACGAGGTGATCGACTATGTCGCACAGCGCTATGGTCGCGACCGCGTCAGCCAGATCATCACCTACGGCACCATGGCCGCCAAGGCGGTGGTGCGCGATACCGGCCGCGTGCTCGGGCATGCCTACGGTTTCGTCGATGCCATCGCCAAGCTGATTCCGACCACGCTGGGCATCACCCTGGCCGACGCACTGGGCGAGAGCGAGAACGCGCGCAAGGACGCCAGTCTCGCCTCGCCCGAACTGATCCAGAGAGTGCGCGAGGACGACGAGGTGCGCGAGCTGATCGAGCTGGCGCGCAAGCTCGAGGATCTGGTGCGCAATGCCGGCAAGCACGCCGGCGGCGTGGTGATTGCGCCGGGACCGCTCACCGACTACTCGCCGCTGTATGCCGAGCCCGGCGGTGGCGGTGTGGTCACGCAGTTCGACAAGGACGACGTGGAAGCCGTGGGCCTGGTCAAGTTCGACTTCCTCGGCCTGCGCACGCTGACCATCATCGACTGGACGGTGAAGGCCATCAACGCGCGCCGCGCAGGGACGCGCCAGTGTCGCGACAGGCAGGATGCCGACAGCGACCGCCGCGC
>JAKAZT010000073.1 GCA_021815695.1 Pseudomonadota bacterium | reverse complement strand
GCCGCGCCCTGTTCCGCGCCCTGCGCGAACTCGACGGCGCCGCGGCGGATGCCGACGCCGCGGACGCGGACACCCGCACCGACACCGCGGACTGAACGCACCGACGCGCCCATTGCCCTTCGCAACCACAGAGACTCCCATGGCCGACGCCACCCGCCGTTACGCCGCCGAACTCGACGCCATTCGCGCCCAGGGCCTGTTCAAGACCGAGCGCGTGATCAGCTCGCCGCAATCGGCCGAGATCACGCTGGCCGACGGCCGCCGGGTGCTCAACTTCTGCGCCAACAACTACCTCGGTCTCGCCGACCACCCGGCGGTGATCCAGGCCGCCAAGGACGCGCTCGACAGCCACGGCTTCGGCATGGCCTCGGTACGCTTCATCTGCGGCACCCAGGACCTGCACAAGCAGCTGGAACGCACGATCGCCGGCTTCTTCGGCACCGAGGACGCCATCCTCTACGCCGCCTGTTTCGACGCCAACGGCGGCCTGTTCGAGCCGCTGCTGGGCGAGCACGACGCGGTGATCTCCGATGCGCTCAACCACGCCTCGATCATCGACGGCATCCGCCTGTGCAAGGCGCAGCGCTACCGCTACGCCAACCGCGACATGGCTGATCTGGAGAGGCAGTTGCAGGCCGCCGACAGTGCCGGCGCGCAGATCCGGCTGATCACCACCGACGGCGCGTTCTCGATGGACGGCCATATCGCGCCGCTGGACCGCATCACCGCGCTGGCGGCGCAGTACGGCGCCATGGTGCACATCGACGAATGCCACTGCACCGGTTTTCTCGGCGCGAGCGGGCGCGGATCGGCCGAAGTCCACGGCGTGATGGACCGGATCGACCTGTTCACCGGCACCCTGGGCAAGGCGCTGGGCGGCGCGCTGGGCGGCTTCACCAGCGGTCGCGCCGAGGTCATCGAGCTGCTGCGCCAGCGCTCGCGGCCGTATCTGTTTTCCAACTCGCTGCCGCCGCACGTGGTGGCCGCGGCGATCAAGGTGTTCGACATGCTGGGCTCGGCCGGCGAACTGCGCGATCGGCTGGCGGCCAACACCCGCCACTTCCGCGAGCGCATGACCGCCGCCGGCTTCGAGTTGCGACCCGGCACGCATCCGATCGTGCCGGTGATGATCCATGACGCGCCCAGGGCGCAGGCGATGGCCGCGGCCCTGCTCGACGAGGGCATCTACGTCACCGGGTTTTTCTATCCGGTGGTACCGCAGGGGCAGGCGCGCATCCGCACGCAGATGTCGGCGGCGCACACGCGCGATCACCTCGATCGCGCGATCGACGCCTTCACCCGCGTCGGCCGCCGTCTGGGCGTGCTCGCCGGCTGAGGACTCCGGCGGCCTGCCGCGGCCTTGCTAAGATCGGCGCCATGCGCGCCGATCGCATCCGCGTGTTCCAGACCCTGCCGCAGGCCTGCGGCTACTGGCGCGGACGCACGGCGCAGAACATCGTGCTCGACCCGGCCAGCCCCGAATTGCCGGCGATCTATCCGGCGGCTCTGGCGCGCGGCTACCGTCGCGCCGGCGGGCACGTCTACCGCCCTGCCTGCCCGCGCTGCCACGCCTGCGTGCCCTGCCGCATCCCGGTCGCGCGCTTCAAGCCGGACCGTGCGCAACGCCGCTGTCTCGCCCGCAACGCCGATCTCGCCCTGATCGATGCCGAACCCGGCTTCACCGCCGAACGCTACGCGCTGTACTCGAGGTACCAGCACAGCCGCCACCCCGGCGGCGGCATGGACGACGGCAGCATCGCGGACTTCTCCCAGTTCCTCACGGCGAACTGGGGCGTGACGCGCTTTCTCGAACTGCGCGCCGGCGACCGCCTGCTGGCGGTGGCGGCGACCGACGTGGTCGCCGATGCGCTGTCGGCGGTCTACACCTGGTACGACCCCGACCTGCCCGCGCGCGGCCTCGGCACGCGGGCGATCCTGTGGCAAATCGATTACGCCGCCGCGCGCGGCCTCGATCACGTCTATCTCGGCTTCTGGATCGAGGACCATCCGAAGATGGACTACAAGCGGCGCTTCCGGCCGCTGGAACTGTTCGGCGCCAACGGCTGGCGTGCGCTGGACGTCTGAACCGGCGTCAGAACGGCCAGTTGCCCTGCCCCCACGCCACCACCGCGGCCACCGCGGCCGTCGCCAGCAGGGCCAGCAGCAGCGCGCGCCCGACCGGCGCGATGCGCAGGCCGGGATCGCGATGCAGCCACTTGTGCCCGTGCAGCATCGGGTGCACCAGATTCTCCTTGCGCACCAGCGCATGCAGCAGCACCGCGGCGACGTGCAGGCCGATCAGCGCGATCAGCACGCCCTGATTGAGACTGTGGATCGCGGTCAGCAGGTGCACGCTGGCGTCCGACACCTTGCCGCTCAGCGGCCCGAAAGCGGTGATGTCGTCGCTGGCGAACAGGCCGGTGACGGCCTGGATGCCCAGACAGGTGAGGATCGCCACCACCGACCAGCCGCCCAGCGGATTGTGGCCGACCGGATGCCCGGCCTTCTGCCAGAACGTGCTGCGGACGTAGGCCCGCACCGCGTGCGGCCCGCGCAGGAAATGGCGGAAGCGGCTGGTCTCGGAGCCGAACAGCCCCCACAGCAGGCGAAACAGCACCAGCGCCAGCGTCGCGTAGCCGAAGTAGAAGTGCCACTGCATGTTCAGCAGACCCCAGTCGGCGGTGGCGAACTGCAGCAGCACCAGCAGCACCAGTGTCCAGTGGAACAGGCGCGTCGGCAGGTCCCACACTTTCACGCGGATGCCGGCTTCGGCTTCGCTCATGGCGTTCTCTCGTGGCATGTGATCGATGACTGTACGCAGTCGCGCTTACAGGGTGCTGAAAAAACCGGCGGCCGTCATCCTCGCCAGACCCGGGCGCCTCGTTCGCGACGCCGCGCTCCGGACGTGGAGCAGGTCACGGCCGGGTGCCGGCAGCGCGTTGGCGCTGCACCGCGACCCAGTCCGGCCCGCGCGCCAGCGTGTGCATCGGCAGGCCCTGCGCGGCCAGCCCGGCGTAGAGATCCGGTCGCATCACCGCGACGCCGTCGGCACGCGCGCGCCAGGCCGCGGCAAAGTCGGCGAGGTTCGGAATCAGGCGCTCGGGATTCCAGCGCACGCCGGCACGCAGATCGTAGGGATCCTCGGCGGCGATGGTCACTGTGCGATCGAGATAGAACGGCAGCCCGCGACGGTAGGCGCCGACCGTGTACACCGGCTCGCCGGGCGCCAGATACGGCGCGATCGCCGCCGCCATCGGCGCCGCCGAATAGATCGGCGCCAGCGTCTGGAAGCCGATCAGCAGCGTCTGCGGCAACGCCAGCCCGATCAGGCCGGTCACCGCCAGCGCGGACCGCGTGCGCCCGCGCAACGCCAGCACGGCGGCAATCAGCAGCGCGATCGCACCCAGCCCGGCGGCCAGCGCCGCGAGGTGCATGAAACCCTGGTATCGCACGGCCAGTGCGGCCAGTTTGACCGGCACGTGCGCGCGCAACGCGAACGGCGCCGCGACCGCGACCAGCACGGCACCGATGCCCAGCCGCCAGGCCAGCGCACGCCCGGACATGGCCGCGGCGGTGGCGCCGATCAGCAGCGCCAGCGAGGGGAAGATCGGCAGGATGTACAGCGGCAGCTTGGAGTGCGAGACGGAAAAGAACACCAGGATCATCAGCGTCCAGATCCACAGCAGCCGGCGCGCATCGAAGCCCGTGGCGCGCGGTGGCAGGCGCAGCGCCGCCGGCAGGAACGCCGTCCACGGAAAGAACCCCAGCGCCACCACCGGCAGGAAGAACCAGAACGGCTGCGCGCGATCGTCCTTGTCGGTGAGAAAGCGCGTGAAGTGCTCGCGGATGAAGAAGTGGTGGAAGAATTCCGGATTGTCGCGGCTGACCACGATGAACCACGGCAGCGTCAGCGCCAGCAGCAGCGCCAGCCCCCAGGGCAGTTCGACGCGCTTGAGCAGGGCCCAGTCGCGCGTCCACAGCAGGTAGAAAAACAGCGCGCCACCGGGAAACACCACGCCGATCAGGCCCTTCGACAGCACCGCCGCGGCCAGCGCCGCCCACATCCCCAGCATCAGGCCGCGGCGCGCGCGCGCACCCGTGCCCGCGTGCTGCGCCACCACGAACGCGCCGAGTGCAATGGCGAAAAACGCGCTGACGCCGAGATCCAGCGTGTTGATGTGGCTGCCCAGCACCCAGAGCAGCGAGCCGCCCAGCGCCAGCGCTGCGATCGCTCCGGCGCGCCGGCCGAACACCCGCGCGCCCGCCCAGCCCACCGCCAGCATGCCGGCCAGTCCGGTCAGCAGGCCCCACAGGCGCGCGGTCCAGTTGTGCAGGCCGAACGCCTCGTAGGCCAGCGCGGTACCCCAGTACTGCAACGCCGGCTTGTCGAAGAACTTGATGCCGTCGGAGCGCGGCGTGACCCAGTCGCCACTGGCCACCATCTCGCGCGGCACCTCCGCGTAGCGGCCCTCGTCCGGCTCCAGCAGCGAACGGTACTGGCTGCCGGCGAACCACAGCCCCAGCCAGAGCAGCACCAGCACGGCCAGCAGCCGGCGGATCAGCGGACGCGACGCAGCGACGGAGGCACGCAGGGACATCGACAGGCTCGCTCGACGGGAGGCGCATCGTAACCGGCGCACGGCGCGCGGACGAAACGCCGGCGCGGTCGCCTGCCGCGCGAACCGCTGATTTCAGACCTCGCGCGGCCTCGGCGCGGGCGCCGGCACGGTCGCTTCCCGGATCAGGTACAGCGGGCGCTGCTTGATCTCGCCGTAGGTGCGGCCGACGTACTCGCCGATCACGCCCAGCGCCAGCAACTGCACGCCGCCGAGAAACAGCACCACCGCCATCAGCGAGGGATAGCCGGCGACCGCGTTGCCCCACAGCAGCGCCTTGACCACCACCTCGATGCCGTAGGCGAAAGCGAACAGCGAGGTCAGCACGCCGGTCCACATCGCAAAGCGCAACGGCACCGTCGAGAACGAGGTGATGCCCTCGACCGCGAAGCGCCACAGCCGCGCGTAGTTCCACTTGGTGACGCCGGCCGCGCGCGGATCGCGGCGATACAGCACGTGCGTCTGCGGAAAGCCGACCCAGGCGAACAGGCCTTTCATGAAGCGCTGGCGTTCACGCAGGCCCTGCAGCGCCGTCAGCGCGCGCGCCGACAGCAGGCGGAAATCGCCGGTGTCGCGCGGGATCGGCACGTCGGACATGCGCTCCATCACGCGATAGAACGCCGCCGAGGTGAGCTTCTTCAGCCGGCTCTCGCCCTCGCGCTCGCTGCGCGTGGCGTAGACCACGTCGTAGCCGGCACGCCAGCGCTCGATCAGTTGCGGGATCAGTTCGGGCGGGTCCTGCAGGTCGGCGTCGATCACCACCGTCGCTGCGCAGCCGGCCGGCACCGCGTCGAGGCCGGCGGTCATCGCCGCCTCCTTGCCGAAGTTGCGGCTGAAGCGCAGACCGGTCACCCGCGCATCGGCGGCGGCCAGTTCCCCGATCACCGCCCAGGTGCGGTCGTGGCTGCCGTCGTCGACATAGATCACCCGCGCCGGCAGATCCAGCGCATCGAGCACGGCAGCGAGGCGGCGCTGAAACGCCGCCAGCACCTCGGCCTCGTTGTACGCCGGCACGACCACGGCCAGCGCGGGAGCGGACGCATCCGTCGGGATCGAAGTCATGCGCGCAAGCTTAGCGGAAGCGTTCGCTGCCACGACGACACATCACCCCTGCGGCACACGGTCGCCATGGGTCGGGCCATGCGGCGGAGCTCACCGGTCTGGGCTATATTCAAACAACCGTTCGAAGAGCCGCCGGCCATGAACCTGCGTCGATTGCCGCCCCTGCTCGTCCTTGCCGCGCTGGTTCTGGCGGCCTGCACGCCGACACGCAGCGTCTATCCTCCGGCGATCAGCGTGCAGGCGCTGCATGTCCTCAAGGACGGCCGCTGGCAGGCGACGGTGCGTTTCGACAACTACGCCTACCGCGCCTTGCGCTTCGACACGCTCGACGCCGAGCTCAGCGTCGGCGGCACACCGGCCGGGCGACTCAGCGGCCCGATCGGCATCACGATTCCCGAACTGAGCGGCGACGTCGCCCGCTTCACGCTGACGCCGGCCGCCGCGGCGGCGGCGGCGCTGAATGCCTGCGCCAACGCGGGCGCAGCCCATGCGCCGGCCGACGGATGCGCGAACGGCAGCGTGGCCTATGCGCTGGCCGGCACCGTGGTGGCCGGCCTGCCCGACGCCAGCCCGCCCAAACACTACGCGACCCGGCACGCCGGCTACCTCTCGCCGGTGCCGGGCGTGGCCGACGCCTGGCGCTGAACTCCATCCCCGAGGAACGATCATGACCAAGTACGCCGCACCGCTGGACGACATGCGCTTCGCGCTCTATGACGTGCTGGGCGCCGACACGCTGTTCGCGCGCCTGCCCGGCTGTGAAGCCGCCAATCGCGAACTGATCGACGCCGTGCTCGAGGAAGCCGCGAAGTTCAGCGGGCAGGTGCTGGCGCCGCTCAACCAGGTCGGCGACCAGGAGGGCTGTCACCACGACAAGGCCACGTCCGCGGTCACCACGCCCAAGGGTTTCAAGGAGGCCTTCAGGCAGTACGTCGACGGCGGCTGGATGGGCCTCAACGCACCCGAGTCCTACGGCGGCCAGGACCTGCCGGAAACCATCGGCGTCGCCTTCAAGGAGATGATCGCCGCGGCCAACGTCGCCTGGGGCACCTATCCGCTGCTGTCGTCCGGCGCCACCGAGGCACTGACCCAGCACGGCGAGGAATGGCAGCGCCAGGCGTTCATGAAGCCGATCGTCGCGGGCCGCTGGACCGGCACCATGTGCCTGACCGAGCCGCACTGCGGCACCGACCTCGGCCTGCTCAAGACCCGCGCCGATCCGGCGCCCGACGGCAGCTACCGCATCAGCGGCACCAAGATCTTCATCAGCGCGGGCGAGCACGACCTGGCCGAGAACATCGTGCATCTGGTCCTGGCGCGCCTGCCCGATGCACCCGCCGGCTCGCGCGGCATCTCGATGTTCCTGGTGCCCAAGTTCAAGGTGGCGCGCGATGGCAGCATGGGGGCACGCAACGGCGTCGCCTGCGGCTCGATCGAGCACAAGATGGGCATCAAGGGTTCGGCCACCTGCGTGATGAACTTCGACGCTGCCGAGGGTTACCTGATCGGCCAGCCGCACAAGGGCCTGACGGCCATGTTCACCATGATGAATGCGGCGCGACTGGGCGTCGGCCTGCAGGGTCTGGGGCTGATCGAGCGCGCCTGGCAGAACAGCCTCGCCTATGCCCGCGACCGCCTGCAGATGCGCGCGCTGTCGGGCCCGAAGTTCCCCGACAAGCCGGCCGATCCGATCATCGTCCACCCCGACGTGCGGCGCATGCTGCTGACCCAGAAGGCCTTCGCCGAGGGCGGCCGCGTCATGGCGCTGCATGCGGCGACGCTGGCCGACGTCTTCCTGCGCAGCGGCGATGCCGGCGAACGCGAGCGCGCCGAGCAGCAGCTGTCGTTCCTGATTCCGATCATCAAGGGCGTGCTGACCGAGGCGGCGATCGAGTGCACCTACGACGCCCTGCAGATCTTCGGCGGCCACGGCTATATCGCCGAGTGGGGCATGGAGCAGCTGGCGCGCGACGCGCGCATCACCACGATCTACGAGGGCACCACGCAGATCCAGGCGCTGGACCTGCTCGGACGCAAGGTGATGCAGCTCAAGGGCGCCGGGCTCGAGCAGTTCCTCGGCGTGATCGGCGCGTTCTGCAACGAGCATGCGGGCGATGCCGCGCTGGCCGAATTCATCGGTCCGCTGGCCGAGCACGCGCAGGCCTGGGGCGCCCTGACCCGGAGCATCGGCCAGCGCGCGATGAAGGATGCCGAGGAAATCGGCGCGGCCGCCGTGGACTATCTGTTCTATTCGGGCTACGTCAGCCTGGCCTATTTCTGGGCGCGCAGCGTGGCCGCGGCGGATGCCTCGACGCGCAGCGCGGAGTTCAAGCAGGCCAAGCGCGCCACGGCACGGTTCTACTTCGCGCGCATCCTGCCGCGCACGCAGACCCACGCCGCGGCGATCAAGGCGGGGGTGGCCAGCCTGCCGGACCTGCCGGCGGAGCGGTTCGGCTGAGGTCGGCCCGGACAGCAGCGGAGCCGGCGCCACCGGTCCGGCCCTTCCCCTCGGGCGCGGCGCGCGGTAGAACTCCCCCGGCCGATCCTGCGCGAGACCACCCCATGAGTGACGCCGCCGAGTTGCACCTGCGCCTGGCCGAAGCCGGCGACGAGGATTTCATCCTCGGCCTGAGCGAACGCTTCGTCGATTTCGAGCTGCCGCCGTGGCGCAAGCGCGGCGAATGCGCGGCCGGCATCCGCCGCGATCTCACCCATCATCTGCGCGAGGAGCCGCCGGGCAGCTACATGTTCGTGGCCGAGGACGCCGAAGGCGCGCGCGTCGGCCTGCTGCACATGCAGAAGGTCACCGACGTGCTGACCGGCCGCAGCAATGCGCACATCTCCGATCTCGCGGCGGCGCATGGCCGCGACGGCCAGGGCATCGGCCGCGCCCTGCTGGCCCATGCCGAGGCCTGGGCACGCGAGCACGGCTGTGCGCTGGTCACCCTGCACGTGTTTCCCGGCAACACGCGCGGGCGCCATCTGTACGAGGCTGCCGGTTACGGCAGCGACACCCTGCGCCTGGCCAAGCCGGTGAAGTGAACCCCGCGCCACCGGCGTGGTCCATCCTGCGATGGCGCGCCTCCGGCGCCGCACGGAGCCGCCCCCGATGAATGCCCAGCGATCCCGCCTCACCGCCGAAACCGCCGTCGGACTGGCGCGCCTGCTGTTCGGCGCGATCTGTCTGGTCAACGTGCTGCTGCACCTCGATCCGGCCTATCGCGCGCAGTTTCTCGCCAGCCTCGCCGCCGACTGGGCGCCCGGCCAGCCGGCGTGGCTGGCGGCGTGGGGCCACGCCATGGCGGCCGGCGTGCAGGCGCTGGGCGTCGGCGTCGTGGTCACCGCGATGGCGGTGGTCGAGTCCGTGCTGGCGCTGTCGCTGCTGACCGGTGCCTGGCTGCATCGGCTGGCCTGGGTCGGCATCGTCTACAACCTGTGGCTGTGGAGCACGGTGGGCGGACTGGGCGGCCCGTACACCACCGGTGCCACCGATCCCGGCACCGCGGTCGTCTACGTGCTGGCCTTTGCACTGGTGCTGTTGACGCACGCGTGGCGTCCGCTGAGCACCTTTCGGCACGGCCCGCTGCAGGCACCGGCGAACTGGAAGCTGCGCCTGGGCGAGATCAGCTTCGGCCTGCTCTGGGCCTTCGACGCCTACTGGAAATGGCAGCCGGATTTCCTGCTGCACGGCGTCGACAATCTGACCGCGTCGCAGGCCGGCCAGCCGGGCTGGATCGTGGCCTACATCGGCTTCTTCATCCGCGTGATCGGGATCATCGGCCCGCTGGCGTTCGGCATCGCCGTCGCCGTGGCCGAGAGCGTGATCGCGTTGACGCTGCTGTTCGACGTGCTGCTCGACTGGATGCTGCCGCTGGGTGCGGTCTACAGCTTCGTGCTGTGGACCACCGCCGAGGGCTGGGGCGGACCCTACGCGGCAGGCGCCACCGGCAACAAGGGCGACGTGCTGGGCACCGCCACGCTCTACGTGCTGGTATTCCTGTTTCTGATCGCCGCCCGCGCCGAACGCGCGGTGCGAACGCGGGCCATTCCCGCGGCGGGTTGAGCCGGGACAGCGTTTTCCCGCCGTCATGCAGTTGCACTATGCTCCGCAGTGCGATGCGACACGTCGTCCGGCGCTGGCGTCGGCGGCCGGTCAAACCGCGGGGAGGACTGCATGCAGACCGTCGTCAATCCACGTCCCGAACTCGGCAGCACGCGCGTGCTGTCACTGGACGCCGGCGGCCGCATCCTCGACTGGATCAGCTGGCAGGACGCCGTGTGTCTGTATGTGCGCGGCGCGGTCGCCTGGACGCTGGGCGAGCCCTGCCTGACCGTGCACGGCGGCACCAACCGCGACAGCGGACGCCAGAGCCTGATCGAGTTGCACCCGATCATCGCCAGCACCGGCCACTGCCGCGACCACGCCATCGACCCGGCGCCGGCGCTGACCAACGCCGCGCTGTTCGCGCGCGATCGCCAGCTCTGCCTGTACTGCGGCGC
>JAKAZT010000072.1 GCA_021815695.1 Pseudomonadota bacterium | reverse complement strand
CACATGATCTCGCAACTGGCGGCGACGGTACCCTCGACCAGCGCCGCGGCCTCGAACAGGCCCATGCCGCGCAGCATGCGCTTGAGCGTGACCTGGAGCTGCAGCTGGTCGCCGGGCACGACGATACGGTTGAAGCGTGCCTTGTCGACCTTGACCAGGTAGAACAGCATGCGGCTGCCCAGGGTCGGTTCCGGGGTGTCGCCGGACAGCTGCACCAGCAGGCCCGAGGCCTGCGCCAGGGCCTCGATGATCAGCACTCCGGGCATCACCGGGTGGCCGGGGAAGTGGCCCTGGAAGTACGGCTCGTTGACGGTGACGTTCTTGATCGCGGTGATCGAGCGGCCCGGCTCCAGCGCGATCACGCGATCGACCAGCAGGAACGGGTAGCGGTGCGGCAGCAGGCCCTGGATCGCGTTCACGTCCACGGGCAGGCTGAGTACGGTCTCAGTCATCGCGGGGTCCCTTTTCCAGCGCCGTCAGGCGGCGCACATAGTCGTCCAGATGCTTCAGGCGCGCGGCGTTGCGACGCCACTGGCGATTGCCCTGCAGCGCGGTTCCCGAAGAGTATTCGCCGGGTTCGCGAATGGAATGCGTCACCAGGCTCATGGCCGTGATCGTAACCCGGTCCGCGACCTCGAGGTGACCGAGGATGCCGGCGCTGCCGCCGATCAGGCAGTAGCGACCGATGCGCGCGCTGCCGGCCACCGCGGAACAGCCCGCCATCGCGGTGTGCGCGCCGACGAAGACGTTGTGCGCGATCTGGATCTGGTTGTCGAGGCGCACGTCGTCCTCGAGCACGGTGTCGCCCAGCGCACCGCGGTCGATCGTGGTGTTGGCGCCGATCTCGCAGTCGTCGCCGATGCGCAAGCCGCCGAGTTGCGGCACCTTGATCCAGTGATCATGCTCGAAAGCCAGGCCGAATCCGTCGGCGCCGAGTACCGCACCCGGGTGCACCAGAACGCGGCGGCCGAGCGTGACGCGCTCGACCAGAGTCACGTGCGCCACCAGTCGCGACTGCGCGCCCACCGTGCAGTCGCGACCGACCGTGCAGTGCGGGCCGAGCCCGGCGCCATCGCCGATTACCGCGCCATCGTCGATCACGCACAACGGCCCGATGCTGGCACTGGCGCTGATCCGCGCACCGGGCGCGACCACCGCACTGGGATGGATGCCCGGCTGCGGGTGCGGGCGCTGTTCGAACAGCGCGGCGACGTGGGCAAAGGCCAGATAGGGGTCGACTGCGATCAGCGCCGGCACCGGGCAGGCGCCGGCATCCTCGGCGCGCAACACCACGGCGCCGGCATGCGTCGTCGCCAGCTGCGCCGCGTAGCGCGGATTGGCCAGGAACGCCAGCTGTCGCGGACCGGCATCTGCCAGGGTGGCGACGCCGGCGATCACGGTCGCGGCGTCACCGCGCCGCTCGAGGCCGAAGCGCGACGCCAGCTCGTCGAGGCGATGGAAGACGGTTGCGGACATGCGCGGACTCTACCCGGACCGCGCGGCGCCGGCCAAGGCCGGCGCCCACGCCTCAGAACGTCGAGCCGAAGGTGAACTGGAAGCGCTCGATGAACGGCGCGTCGGTGACCCGGTTGTACTTGATCGGCATGGCGTAGCTGATGTTGATCGGGCCGATCGGCGCGCGCCACTGCAGGCCGATGCCGACGGAGGAGCGCAGCTGGCCCCAGGCGAACTGATTGTAGGTGCTGAACACGTTGCCGGTGTCGTAGAAAAGCGACACGCGTGCGGTGTTGCTGTCCTTGAGGAAGGGCAGCGGCAGAAACAGTTCGGCACGGCCCAGCACCTTGAACGCGCCGCCGATCGGCTGCGCGTTGGTATAGCCGGGAACGGTCAGGCGCGGGCCGAGGGTGTTGTCCATGAAGCCGCGCACGTCGGTGACGCCGCCGCCGAAATAGTTCTGCCAGAACGGGAACGCCAGGCCGCTGTCGCGTCCGTAGGTGCCGCCGTAACCGACGTTGCCGGTCAGGCCCAGCACGAAGGACTTGGGCAGCGGGAAGTAGTTGCTGCTGACCGCGAACAGCTTGTAGTACTGCACGGTCGAGCCGGGCAGGGCGATCTCGGCGGAGATCGATTGCAGGCCGCCGCGGGTCGGGGTGAAGTACTGGTTGCGCGTGTCATGGGCGTACGAGATGGTCGCCGTCCATGAGTGGATCGTGCGGTGGCCGAGCAGGTTCTGGTAGTCGATCAGCGCCTGCGGGGTCAGTCCCGGATAGGTGTTGATGGTGTTGCTGCTCAGTCCGAGGCCAACGTTGATGGTGTCGGTTTCGGAAATCGGAATGCCGAAGTAGGTCGAGAACGACTTGGTGTTGTACAGGTAGCTGGCGATGTTCGCCTGGCCCTGGTTCAACTCGGTGTAGCTGGCGTTGTAGCCGAGGCTGACGCCATTGTCGGTGAAGTAGGGGTCGAGGTAACTCAGGCTGTACTGCTTGAGGAACGAGCTCTGCTGCACCTGCGCCGATACCTGCTTGCCGGTGCCGAGGAAGTTGCGTTCGGAGACCGAGAAACTGCCGATCACGCCCGATACCTGCGAATAGCCGACGCCGAACTGCAGCGCGCCGGAGGGCTCCTCGGCGACCTTGACCAGCAGGTCGACCTCGTCGGGCGAACCCGGCACGCGCTCGTTCTTGATCTCGACCGACTTGAAGAAGCCGAGGCGCTCCAGGCGCACCTTGGAGCGGTCGATCGCCGCCTGCGAGTACCAGCCGCCCTCGAACTGGCGCATCTCGCGGCGCATCACCTCGTCCTCGGTGGTGCTGTTGCCCTTGAACACGATGCGGCGCACGTAGACGCGCTGCCCCGGCTCGATGAACAGGGTCAGGTCGACGGTGCGGTTTTCCTTGTCGATCTTGGGCACCGGCGTGACCTTGGCGAAGGCATAGCCGATGTTCGACAGCACCAGCGTGATCGCGTTGGTGCTGGCCTCGATGCGCCGGCGCGAGAAGGTGTCGCCGGGCTTGACCAGGACCAGCCGGCGCAGGGCCTCCTCGGGCAGCACCAGGCGGCCCAGCAGCTTGACGTCGGCGATCTTGTACAGATGGCCCTCGTGCACGTCGGCGTCGATGTACATGTCGCGCTTGTCGGGGCTGATCGCGACCTCGGTCGAGTTGATCGCGAAGTTGGCGTAGCCGCGGTCGAGGTAGAAGTTCTGCAGCTTTTCCAGGTCGCCGGTGAATTTCTCGCGCGAATACTGGTCGTCGTGCGAATACCACGAGGTCCAGTTGCTGGTGCTGGACTCGAAATCGCTGCGGATCTGCTTGTCGCTGTAGGCGGTATTGCCGACGATGTTGATTTCCTTGATGCGCGCCGCCTTGCCTTCGCGGATCTCGATGTCGATGGCAACCCGGTTGCGATCCAGGTGGGTGACGTGCGGATCGATGGTGACGTTGTACTTGCCGCGGTTGTAGTACTGCCGGGTCAGTTCCTGTTGCACGCGTTCAAGCGCGAGGCGGTCGAAGGTGTCGCCCTCGGCCAGCCCGATCTGCTTGAGGCCCTTCATCAGCTCCTCGGTCTTGATGTCCTTGTTGCCGCGGATGTCGATCTTGGCGATCGACGGCCGCTCGACCACGGTGACCACGAGGATGTTGCCCTGGCGGTCCAGTGAAACATCGCTGAAGAACCCGGTGCGGAACAGGGCGCGGATCGCCTCCTGCGCGCGCGCGTCGGTCAGGGTGTCGCCCTGCTCCACCGGCAGGTAGCTGAACACGGTCCCCGGCGCGATGCGGGTCAGCCCGTCCACGCGGATGCCCGAGACCACGAACGGTTCGAAGGCGTTTGCCTTGGCGGTCAGGCAGGCAAGCAGGATCAGGGCGGCAATACGCTTCATCGGGGTTTCCAGTGGGTGAACCGCAGAGCACTGCAGGCGTCGGCTCCCTGGCCGGCAGCGGGCTGCGGCTCAGGAGACCAGGCGCAACAGGTCGTTGTAGAACGCAAGGCCCATCAGCGCGACCAGCAGAGCCATGCCGAAATACTGACCGGCGGCCATGACCCGTTCGCTCACCGGGCTGCCCTTGATGGACTCGATAAGGTAATACACGAGATGCCCGCCGTCCAAGATCGGGATCGGCAGCAGGTTCATGATCGCCAGGCTCAGCGAGACGATGCCGAGGAAGTACAGGAACCACGCCGCCCCGAGATCGGCCGAAGCGTTGGCGTATCGGGCGATCGAGATCGGTCCGGAAATGTTCTTCAGCGAGGCCTGCCCGGTGACCATGCGGCCGAGCATGCCCAGCGTCTGCCCGGCAAGGTCCCAGGTCTGCGCGAAGGCGGCCGGGATCGCGGCCAGCGGGCCCTTGCGCTGCACCGTGTCGTAATTGGCAGTGACCGCGACGCGCTCGATGCCGAGCAGGTAGCCCGAGCTGCCGTCGCTGCGCCGTGCATAGACCGGTGTGGCCACCAGATCGAGACGCCGGCCATCGCGCTCGATCGCGATCGTCAGCGGCCTGCGCGGGCCGGCCTGGGCCTGCAGCGCCTGCACCAGACCGGCCCAGTCGCGCACCGGCTGGCCGGCGATCGCCAGCACGCGATCGCCCGGGCGGAAGCCTGCGTGCGCCGCGGCACTGCCGGTTTCGACCTTGGCGACCACGGCAGGGATCATCAGCTGTTTGGGGACCAGGCCGATGCGCTGCATGCCGGCATCGGAGCCGAGCCCGGCCGGCAATTGCTGCAGTGGCAGGGTCAATGTCTGTTCGGCGCCGCTCGGCGTGCGTACCTCCAGCGTCACCGCGCGGCGGGCGGTGATGGCATCCGCCAGCGCGAGGCCGACGCCGCTCCAGGTGCCGACGGCGCGGCCGTCCACTCGCTCGATGCGGTCGCCGGCAACGATTCCCGCCGCCGCCGCCAGCTGGTCGGCTTCACCGACGATCGGCAGGTAGTCGGGCTTGCCCACCACCAGCATGGCCCAGAACGCGGCGACCGCGAACAGCAGATTGAAGGCCGGGCCGGCGGCAACGATGGCGATGCGCTGCCAGGCCGGCTTGGCGGTGAACTCGCGACCGCGGTCGGCGGCGGTCACCTCGCCTTCGCGGGCGTCGAGCATCTTGACGTAGCCGCCCAGCGGGACCGCCGCGATCACGTATTCGGTGCCGTCGCGGCCGACGCGCTTCCACAACGGCTTGCCGAAGCCGATCGAAAACCGCAGCACCTTGACACCGCAGCGGCGCGCGACCCAGTAGTGACCGAATTCATGGAAGGTCACCAGCAGCCCGAGGGTGACGACCATCCACCACACAGAACCCAGAATTTCGCTCATCCGATCACGCCGCTCCGCATTCGCCCGCTGCCGCAGTCTGGCACGCCGTCGCGTCAGCAGCGCAGGCGTGCGCCGATGATACGGTGCGCCGCCTCTCGCGCCGTTAAGTCGCGGTGAACCAGGGTGTCAAGGTCGCTCACCGGCTGCGGCGGCAGCGCGTCCAGCACCGCCTCGACGACGTCGGCGATCATCAGGAACGGCAGGCTGCCGGCGAGGAAGGCGGCCACCGCCACCTCGTTGGCGGCGTTGAGCATGGCCGGGGCGTCGCCACCGGCGGCCAGCGCGGCATAGGCCAGTGGCAGGCAGCGGAAGGTGCTGGTGTCGGGGGCCTCGAAGTCCAGTGCCGGGCGGCTGATCAGGTCCAGCGCCGGCACGCCGGCTTCGATGCGCTCCGGCCACGCCAGCGCGCAGGCCAGCGCGGTGCGCATGTCGGGATGGCCCAGTTCGGCCAGCACCGAGCCGTCGGCGTATTCGACCAGCGAATGCACCAGGCTCTGCGGATGCACCAGCACCTCGATGCACGCGGCCGGGGCGCCGAACAGCACGTGCGCCTCGATCACCTCGAGGCCCTTGTTCATCAGGGTGGCCGAGTCCACCGAGATCTTGCGGCCCATCACCCAGTTGGGATGCGCGCAGGCCTGATCCGGAGTCACCGCGGCGAGTTCACCGCGCCGCCGGCCGCGGAACGGTCCGCCCGACGCGGTCAGGATCAGGCGCCGCACGCCGGCCGCGGCGAGATCGGCCGGACGGCCGCCGGGCAGGCACTGGAACAGGGCGTTGTGCTCGGAGTCCACCGGCAGCAGATCGCCGCCGCCCGCGGCCAGCGCCGCGCGCAGCAGCGGTCCGGCGCACACGGCGGATTCCTTGTTGGCCAGCAGCAGGCGCTTGCCGGCACGCGCCGCGGCCAGGGTCGAACCCAGGCCGGCGGCGCCGACGATGGCGGCGATGACGGTATCGCAGAGCGAGCCGGCGGCGGCCTGCTCCAGCGCCGCGGGGCCGGCGGCAGTGCCGGTGGGCAAGCCGGCCATCGCCAGTCGGCGCGCCAGCGCGCCTTCCAGCGTCGGGTCGGCGATCACCGCCAGCTGCGGGCGGAAGCGCTCGCACAGCGCCGCCAGCGCCTCGACGTTGCGATGCGCCGACAGCACGCCGACGCGGTAACGCCCGGGATGGCGTGCGATCACATCCAGCGCGCTGGCGCCGATCGAGCCGGTGGCGCCGAGGACGGCGATCGTCCTCATAGGCCCAGCAGCAGCTTGCCGAGCACGAACAGCGGCAGCGCCGCAAACACGCTGTCGAGGCGGTCGAGGATGCCGCCGTGGCCGGGAAAGAACGTGCCCGAGTCCTTCACCAGCGCATGACGCTTGAGCAGGCTCTCGAACAGGTCGCCGACGATGGCTGCGGCCACGGTCAGCAGCGCCAGCAGCAGCAGCGGGGCGAAGGCGAATCCGCGCACGCCCAGCAGGGCGCCGCCGGCCGCGGCCACGGCCAGCGCCAGCAGCACGCCGCCGGCGACTCCCTCCCAGGTCTTGCCGGGGCTGATCGTCGGCGCCAGCTTGTGGCGACCGAGGCGGGTGCCGGCGAGGTAGGCGCCGGTATCGGCGGACCAGACCAGCATCAGGCCCAGCAGGGTCCAGGCGTGGCCGAGCGGCTCGCTGCGATGCAGCGCCACCAGCCCCAGCCACGCCGGAACGATGGCCAGCAGCGCCGTGCCCAGCTTCAGCCAGGCATGCTCGCGGGTCGGCGCGGCGGCGTAGCTGACGTGGCGCAGCCAGACCAGGGCGAGCAGCCACCAGGCCACACCGGCGGCGAGCACGGCGGCGAGCAGCAGCGGGTTGTCGTCGACCCAGAGCAGGGCCAGCAGTCCCGCCGCGGCGACCAGCATCAGCGCCCGTGCCGGACGTTGCCGGAAACCCGCCAGCCGCGTCCATTCCCACAGCGCCTGCAGGGCCATCACCGCGATCACCAGCGCAAACAGTGCGGTCGGCGCCAGCAGGATCAGCACGATGGCCAGCGGCGCCAGCAGCAGGGCGGTCAGGGTGCGCTGGTTGATCGCGAGCCGGCTCATGCGTGCGCCGAACGCGTGCTGCCGACGCTGCCGTAGCGACGTTCGCGTGCGGCGAAGTCGCCCAGCGCGCGGTCGAGTTCGGCGGCGTCGATGTCCGGCCACAGCATGTCGGTGAAATACAACTCGGCATAGGCGATCTGCCAGAGCAGGAAATTGCTGATGCGACGCTCGCCGCCGGTACGGATCAGCAGATCCGGCGGCGGCAGTTCGGCCAGGCAGAAGTACGGTGCCAGGGCGGCCTCGTCGAGGTTTGCCGGATCGAGCGCGCCGCGCACGGCATCGGCGGCGGCGCGGCGCGCGGCCTGCGCGATGTCCCAGCGGCCGCCATAGTTGACGGCGACATTCAGCGCCAGCGCGACGTTGCCCGCGGTGCGCTCCATCGCGGCACGCATGCGCGCGTGCAGCTCGGGCGCGAAGGCGGCGAGGTCGCCGACGAAACGCACGCGCACGCCATGGCCGTGCAGCTCGTCCACCTCGCGATCCAGCGCCTTCAGGAACAGCTCCATCAGCGCGCCGACCTCGTCCTGCGGGCGGTTCCAGTTTTCGCTGGAAAACGCGAACAGGGTCAGTGCGCCGACGCCCCGGCGCAGACAGTATTCGACCGCGGTACGCACCGCCTTCTGCCCGGCGCGATGGCCGAAGCTGCGCGGACGGTGGCGGCGCTCGGCCCAGCGGCCGTTGCCGTCCATCACGATCGCGAGGTGCTTCGGGATGCGGGGCGCGGACGCGGTCATGGCGATCCAGAAGCCGTGGGAGCCAAGCGGTTTCCCTCGCTCCCGGACCGCTTCGAGGCGGGCGGGGAGCGGACGCCGACGTGCGCCTTCGTCGCTGCCGGCAGGCCGGCAGCCGGCAGGGTGTCGACCGCCCGGGCGTTCATCCGGCGAGGCGCCTCACAGCGCCATCAGCTCGTCTTCCTTGGCCTTCACCACCGTGTCCACTTCCTTGATGAAGCGGTCGGTGAGCTTCTGCACCTCGTCCTCGGCGCGGCGCTCCTCGTCCTCGGTGATCTTCTTCTGCTTGTGCAGATCCTTGACGTGTTGCAGGGCATCGCGGCGCACGTTGCGGATCGCGACCTTGGCCGTCTCGCCCTCGTGGGCCACGTGCTTGGCCAGGTCCTTGCGGCGTTCCTCGGTCAGCGGCGGCAGGTTGATGCGGATCACGGTGCCGGCGGTGGTCGGGGTGATGCCGAGATCGGAACCGAGGATGGCCTTCTCGACCGGGCCGACCATCTGCTTTTCCCACGGCGTGATGGTCAGCGAACGGGCGTCGGCCACGGCTACCGTGGCGACCTGGCTCAGCGGCATGTCGGTGCCGTAATAGCTGACCCGGATGGTCTCGACCAGCGCGGTGCTGGCGCGGCCCGTGCGCAGCCGCTGCAGCTCGTGGCGCAGCGCGTCGACGCATTTGCCCATGCGCGTCTGGGCGTCGGATTTGATCTCGTTGAGCATGGTCGTCACCGGCCTTGCGAAAGGTCGCGAGTATAGCCCAGCGCTGCCGGGGCGCCGTCGGCGTGCGGCGCGATCGGGGCCTCAGCGGCCGCTGTCGACCAGGGTTCCCAGCGGCTCGCCGCGCATGATCCGCATCAGGTTGCCGGGCACGCCCATGTCGTAGATGCGCAGGGGCAGGCGGTGGTCGCGGCAAAGCGCTATGGCGGCGGTGTCCATCACCGCCAGCTTGCGCTCGATCACCTGGTCGTAGGACAGGCGCTCGAAGCGCTCGGCGCCGGCCACCTTCTTGGGGTCGGCCGAGTAGACGCCATCGACCTTGGTCGCCTTCAGCAGCAGCTGCGCGCCGACCTCGATCGCGCGCAGTGCGGCGGCGGAATCGGTGGTGAAGAACGGGTTGCCGGTGCCGGCCGCGAACAGCACGATGCGGCCCTTCTCGAGGTGGCGGATCGCGCGTCGGCGGATGAAGTCCTCGCAGACCTCGTTGATCTTGATCGCGCTCATGGTGCGCGCGTAGGCACCGAGTTTTTCCAGCGCGTCCTGCAGCGCCAGCGCGTTCATCACGGTCGCCAGCATGCCCATGTGGTCGCCGGTGACGCGGTCCATGCCGGCGGCGGCCAGCCCGGCGCCGCGGAAGATGTTGCCGCCGCCGATCACCACGCCGATCTGGATGCCGGCGCGCTGAACCTCGAGGATTTCCTGCGCCAGGCGGATGATCATCCGCGGGTCGATGCCGTAATCGACCTCGCCCATCAGCGCCTCGCCGGAAAGCTTGAGCAGGATGCGCTTGTACTTCGGCTCGGCGGTCATGCGGTCCTCGCGGCTGCAGGCAAAACAGCGCTAGTGTAATCGAGCCGCCGCGATCGTGGCGTCGCCCCCGGCCGCCGCCGTACGCCGGCTAGAATTCCGCCTCGTCCCGGAGACCGCGCATGAAGCCTTTCGGCACCCCGCTGACCGACACCGCAATTCGCGTCCTGCTGCTCGGCTCCGGGGAACTCGGCAAGGAGCTGGCGATCGAGCTCCAGCGCCTGGCCTGCGAGGTGATTGCGGTCGATCGCTATGCCCACGCGCCGGCGATGCAGGTCGCGCACCGCAGCCACGTGATCAACATGCTCGACGGCGCCGCGATCCGTCGCGTGATCGAGCTCGAGCGGCCCGATCTGGTGGTGCCGGAGATCGAGGCCATCCATACCGCGACCCTGCTCGAACTCGAGGCCGAGGGTCTGACCGTGATCCCGACCGCGCGCGCGGCGCGGCTGACCATGGACCGCGAGGGCATCCGGCGACTGGCCGCCGAGGACCTGCGCCTGCCGACGTCGCCCTACCGCTTTTGCGGCACGCGCGAAGAATACGACGCCGCCCTGATCGCGCTTGGCCTGCCCTGCGTGGTCAAGCCGGTGATGAGTTCGTCCGGCAAGGGCCAGAGCGTGGTGCGCAGCGCGGCCGATGCGGGTCCGGCCTGGGATTACGCGCAGTCCGGCGGGCGCGCCGGCCAGGGCCGGGTGATCGTCGAGGGCTTCATCGACTTCGACTACGAGATCACCCTGCTGACGGTGCGTCATCGCGACGGCGTCAG
>JAKAZT010000004.1 GCA_021815695.1 Pseudomonadota bacterium | reverse complement strand
GCCATGGCAGACGAGCCGCGGCTACGAAAAATTCCTAGGCGGTTCTGCGAACTTCATCACGTTTATTACGGAACGGATACATCGCATGACCGCGCCTTGACCAGCCGGTTAAGCAATCGTTACGTTCAGTGCCAAGCAATGCTTCAGCCTGCGGCGTTCCAGGAAATGCGCGATCGCATCGCGTGCGCTGATGTCGGCGCGATGGCGTGCGATGGCGCCACCGCGCAACGGCCCTCAGCAAACCGTGAAGCATCGCATTACGCCGTCCAGCGGATGGTCTGTCAGCGTCACCACCAAGGGGAAGCACATCATGAAGAGGAAGCTGTTGGTTGCCGCGATTTGCACCGCACTGGTGTTGCCGGCCGTACCCATGCTTGTCCATGCGCAGGATGCCACCCAGGGCACCAAGCAGGACAAGAAGGAAGCGAAGAAGCTGAAGGCGGTCGTGGTCACCGGTTCGCTGATTCCGCAGTCGGAGATCGAGACGGCCTCGCCGGTGATCACCATCACCGCCGCGGACATCAAGGCTCAAGGATTCCGGAACGTCTATGATGCTCTGCACTCGATGCCGATTTCGACCGGTTCGGTGCAGGACTCGCAGGCGGCTTCACAGGGCTCATTCACGCCCGGCGCTACCACCATCAGTCTGTTCGGCCTCGACCCCGGCTTTACCCTGATCCTGCTCAACGGCCACCCGCTGGCCGACTATCCGCTGCCCTACAACGGGTCACAGAGCATCGTCGATCTGTCGACCATCCCCACCTCGATGGTCGATCACATCGACATCCTGACCGGTGGCGCCTCGTCGCTATACGGTTCGTCTGCTGTCGCGGGCGTAGTCAATATCGTGCTCAAGCG
Organism: Pseudomonadota bacterium; assembly: GCA_021815695.1. Taxonomy (GTDB): domain Bacteria; phylum Pseudomonadota; class Gammaproteobacteria; order Xanthomonadales; family Rhodanobacteraceae; genus Metallibacterium. The sequence goes on along the minus strand of JAKAZT010000004.1, from coordinate 43,791 downwards.
CCATATTTCCGGGCTGGATTTCGATTATCGTGCCGGCGGCTACTCCAACGGTGGTGGTGAAAACCAGCGCATCCAGGTGAGCGGGGGCCATACCTGGGGCAATCTCGATACGTCCTACGCCTTGAGTCTGGAGAGCCAGCAGGCGATCAAGCTATACCAGACCTTTGATCCATCACGACTGAACAATCCCTACGGCCCACCGTATGTGGCAGGTCGCGACTTTCTGCAGTACAGCCCCTTTTATGGAACCTATATCGATCCGGGGCAAGCGACATGCGCACCTCTCAGTGGCCTGTTCGGCGGCACCCTGGGGTACATGTACAGGCCGGGGCACGGCCACTTCTGCGGTAGCTACTATGATGAGAGCCAGGCTTCGATCCTGAACAAGAATCTTTTTGCCAACGGTTATTTCAACGCCGATTATCGACTGAACGACAACACGACGCTTTACGGCGATATTCTCTACGGCTTTTCCAAGCCGACCATCAGCGGTGGCACCGCATTCTGGGGTTTCCAGAATCCTGCGCTGGCGCAGTCGGCAAATCCCTATTCCAGCGTTTACTGGGACAATGCTCAAAACCAGTTCCTCAGCCTGCAGCGTATCTTCGCACCCAGCGAAATGGGTGGGGCGAACGGGAATGCCGACACGATTTATACGCGCCAGTACAATGTCGATCTGGGTCTGCGCGGCAATTTCGGTCAGTCGGACTGGTCCTACGACGCCTACTACAATCGCTCCCAGGTCAACACCAATGACTCGCAGCGCTGGCCGCTGACACAGCCTTTCATCAACTACTACATGGGCGCACAGCAGGGTAGCGATCCGTATGGCTACGGCTTTCCTGCCTACACGCCCAACCTGAGCCATTTCTACACGCCGCTGACGCCGCAGCAGTTCGACGCGATGACGGCGCTGATCCAGAGTCGATCAATCTCCTGGCAGCAGAACGTCCACGCGACCGTCACCAACACCGATCTGTTCCAGCTGCCGGCGGGCTCGGTCGGTTTTGCCGGCATCATCGAGGGCGGCGATCAGTCGTTCGACAGCCCGGTCGATCCGCGATTGATTGCGGGTGACTTCAACAACCGCACGGGTACCCAGGGCGGCGGCTCGCGCAGGCATTATGCGATAGGCGGCGAACTGCGCGTGCCGGTCACCAGCATGCTGACCGCGGACATGTCGGCACGTTATGACCGGTATACCTATGCGGGGCGCAATGACAGCAAGCCCACCTACAAGATCGGCTTCGAGTTTCGACCAATCAAGACGTTGTTGCTGCGCGCCAACTACGCCACGGCGTTCCGCGCCCCGGACATGTACTACATCTTCCAGGGCAACAGCGGCTTTTACCAAGGCGGCATCATCGATTACTATCAGTGCCGACTGCAGGGCTACACGGCCGCCACGATCGGGAACTGCAACACGCCCCCTAATAATGAGATATTCTCATTCAACAAAGGTAATCCCGCGCTGAAGGACATCACCGCCAAGACCTATGGGTTCGGTGTTGTCTGGTCGCCGACCGAGCACTTCGATTTCAAGGCGGATTACACGCATATCGCCATCGCCAACGAAGTGCAAACGCAGGATATCAACACGTTGCTGGCGACCGAAGCAGACTGCCGCATCGGTACCTCGTTTGGCGGTCAGGCCTACGACATCAACTCGGCCCTCTGCCAGAACGCCTTGGCTCAGGTTGTGCGCTTCCCGGCCAATGACCCGTTTTTGCTGGCGCAAAACCAGATCCGATATGTCACGGTGCAGCCGGTCAACATCGCCAACGAAAAGCTGGATGGCATCCAGTCCAGCGCCACCTATCGGATGGACTTCGGCCGTTACGGCAATCTTGCGCTTTCGGGGCAGTACTACATCGAGTTGCACCACACTTACCAGCAAGGTCCCGGCGACCCGGTGATCGATCTCCTGCACAACTTCAATTCGTATGAGTTCAAGTCGCGCACCAGCGCCAGTGCTTCGTGGGCGGTGGGCAACTGGACATCAACGGTTTACGGCACTTTGTACGGAAGGGCGACCAATTACCTCGGAACCGGAACAGCGGGCCGTTGGGCACAGTTCAACGGTAGCGTGCAATACAACATCGGCACCAACAGTTATGTGACGCTGATTATCAACAACATTGCCAACCGCAGGCCCCCGGTTGATGCCTCGTTTGCAGGGGGAAACTATTCGCCGCCGCCTTATTACAATGTGTACGTTTACAACGGCTATGGGCGTGCGTTCTGGCTGGAGTTCAATACCCGTTTCGGCGGTTGACCCGTAAGTCAGGGTCGGCATGGGGCATGGCGCCCCATGCCGCAGCCCGGAAGCCTTGTGGATCCGTGTCACCTGCGATGACTCGGCAGCGCATTATCCCGGCAGGCCCGTCAATGACGGGCCTGCTCGATGGCAAGACGCAGTCCGGACAACTCCGAAGCATAAGGTTGCCATTCCTCGATCGACTGGGTATGGATGGGCTTGCGGACCTGACTGCTGCTGAGCGTGGCCACCGGAGCTGCATTCCGGGTTGCATCGAGGCATGCAGGGTCGAGGGGCAGTTGGCAGTAGTCCAGTATTCGCCGCATGCTGCCCGCGGTATCGCGAACGAGATCCTCGTAGTCCACATCGAGAAATGCGCCCTGCAGAGATCGGCGCCAATAATTCATCAAGTCGCAATGATGGACATAGTGCGCAGCGAGTGAAGCGAGGTCATAACTGTACTCATAGCTGTCGCCGAACATGGCCTTGTAATTCGAAAAACATACGTCGAGTGGCGCGCGGCGCAGATGAATGATTTTTGCCTGCGGGAGAGCCAAGCGAATCAGGCCGAGCAACCAGAAGTTGGCGGGCTGTTTGTCCACAAAGCAACCCTTGTTCCGCGCATGCCATGAAGCCTGCTGCATATAGCGCTGCCCAAGCGCAGTGCAGTCGATCTGCGCAATCGCCTCGATCAACGGCTCGTCCAGCAAGCTGGCTCCCAGCCTATTTGCCGCCCAGCGCAGTTGCTTGCCGAAATCAGTCAGCTCCCCGGCACTGGCGACATCGCTGTGGTTGGTCAGCAAGCGTTCGAGCAAGGTCGTTCCCGAGCGAGGCAAGCCAACAATGAAGATCGGTACTGGCGAGGCCTTTACAGGCGCAGGCCGATGCACCCGCGCAAGCTCCGCGAAGGATGTCTTTAGGCTGGTGACGATGCGCTGTTCGCGAGCCGCGTCGTAGCCAAGCAGGCGGTGCATGATGGTGTTTGCGGCGCACAGTGCGCGCCAGGCATCCTGATGACGGCCCAGTCGGTGAAGCTCATGGAACTGCGCGAACAGGATTGCCGCCGCATGTTCGCTTGCAGGCGGCATCGTGATCAACCGCTTGGCCAGCAACCCAAGAAAATCTGGATAGTCGTCGGGATTGTATGACCGCGCCAGAATCAGATAGGCGCGGCCAACGCCATAACCCGTGTCTGCAAGCGAAGCAAGTATTTTCACCGACTCAGCAATTTGCCCACAAAAATTCATCTGGATTGCAGAATAGTAAAGTTGATCAGGGGTGAGCTGTATGAATGCCTGCGCTTTGCTGATTACCTTCAGCGCATCGTGGTGCATATGCAGCAACTGGTAGGCGCTGGCCAGTCTTGCAATCGGCAAAGCAGAGTTAAAATGGTCAGTATCGTTTTGCCCGAGAAGGCTCCGTGCGGCCTGGCACTCGCCCAGGCGAATCAACACATGCACAATGTCCAGGCCCAGCTCGTCCAACCCATGCTGCGCGGCAGCTGCATCGAGTGCATGTCTGCATGCCGACCGAAGGTCTTGCTTCGCAAGCGCAACCCCGCACAGCAGGTAGTGAGCTTGGGCGTTATCCGGCTCTTGTTGAATAACGCTTTCCAGGACATGGCGCGCTGGATCAACCGCGCCCTTTTCGAGATAGTCAATAGCGCGGCGCAGTTTTTTAGAACTCATCGATGCTTGTCCGAATTTGAACAACTTGGGCTACTTTGTTTCGCGCCCGGAGTCAGATGCCATGGATGATCGTAATGAGACTATGCAAGTAGCTGCTCGCGAACCGATGGCTGCACGCAATTTTACAGGAGCGTTCCGATGAAACCCGCACTATCCCTCATGCTGGCTCTCGCGACCGGGCCGGTGCTGGCTGCCGGTCCCGTGCCTCGGCTGCCGGCGGTTGATTTTGCCAAAGCGCCTGAAATCAGGCAGCCGATCCTGTCGCCGGACGGCAAGCATCTAGCGGCAGTCCTGATCGAGGGCCAGTCCAAGGGCACCGATGCGCGCTTCCAGCTGGTGGTGTTCGACCTGCCGGGTCTGCAGGTCGCATCGCGTCTTGACTTCCATCGAAATCTCCTTCCGGGTGGAATCACCTGGGTCAGCAACACGCGGCTGGTCGTGGCGGAAGCGCGCCAGTCGGGCACGCTCGATTTCCCAACAGCCGACGGCAATATTCTCGCGCTGGATTTCGACGGCAAGCAGCAACGCGAGCTTTACAGCACGACCGGCTGGGGCAATCCGGGCACGCCTTTCAATGTGAGCTCGATGGTGCACGGGTTCCCTGCAGTTGTCGGTGCCACGGACGCGATGAACGGGCATGTATTCCTTTCGATCACGCCGTTTCCGCACAACACGGGCATGCGCAACGGTGGTGCGCAGCGTACGCTGCTCTACGATGTGAACAGCATGGACGGCTATCCCAAGCAGGTGGCCGAGATCAACCATGGCGACATGAGCTTTCTCGTCGATCACGACGTTGCCTTGTTTGCCTCGGGGTCCGATGCTCAAGGTATGCCTGCGGTGTATTCGCGCTCGGACGGGCAGTCTCAGTGGCAGAGGATGGCGCCGGCACAAGTTGGCGAGGTGTTCGAGCCGCTACGCGTGACTCCCGATGGCAAGCACCTGTATGCCCTCTACAGCGCGAAGGGCGGCCCGGCGCAGCTGGTGGAAACCGATTTCAGCGGCAGCGATCGCAAGGTGCTGGCAAGCAACGACTTCGGTTCGGTCGCAGATCTGTGGCATACGCCGAACCATCACCAGCCCTTCGCCGTGACCTTCGCGGGGGTCTACTCCAACGGCAAGCCGGCGGTCACCTATCTGCTCGATGATCGCTACGCTTCGATCATGCAGGCGCTGAACAAGCAGTTCGGCGATCACTTCGTCGGTCTCACCAGCATCAGCAAGGATGGCAATACGATCCTCGTGCATGCGGTCAGCGGTAACGACCCGGGTGAGTACGCGCTGCTCGATGCCAAGAACATGCAGCTAAGACCGCTGTTCCAGTCGGAGCCGTGGATCAAGCCGGGTCAGATCGGGCCGCGCATGCCGTTCCAGTTCCACAATCGCAACGGGCTGCTGCTGGATGGCTATCTGACCTTCCCCGTCGGAGTGGCGCACGAGGGTTTGCCGACGGTGGTACTGGTGCATGGCGGACCGATCGGCATTCGCGACCAGTGGTACTACGACCCGTTGCAGCTTGCGCCCTTCCTTGCCAATCGCGGCTATGCGGTGCTCAACGTCAACTACCGCGGCTCCAGCGGTCGTGGCCTGGCTTTCCAGCATTCGGGTTGGCGCCAATACGGCACCGGCATCCAGGACGACATCGTCGATGCCGTGCATTGGGCGATCCGCAAAGGCTACGCCGATCCACAGCGCATCTGCGTCTTCGGTGCCAGCTTCGGCGGCTATTCTTCGCTGATGCAGCCCATCGTTGCGCCCGGTCTGTACAAGTGCGCGATCGACTATGCCGGCGTTTCGGATATGACCATCGAGCAGGATCGCAGCGTTTATTCGCACGAGGCCACGGGTAATGTCTTCTTCAAGCAGGCCATCGGAACGCGCGAGGATGCCAAGGCGATCTCGCCGCTGTTCATGCTGGACCGCTTTAACGTGCCGGTGCTGATTGCCCAAGGCGGAGCCGACAACATCGTGCCGCCGCAGAATGCCGAGCGCCTGCGCGATGCGCTGGAAGCCGCGCACAAGCCCTATCAGTGGCTGTACTACCCCGAGGAATACCATGGTTTCCAGACCGAGCCGCACCGCGTAGCGCTGCTGCAGAAAATGCAGGCGTTCCTGACCGAGTATCTGGGGCCGGGCGTCACGGCGACGGGCGCCAGTCGGCCCTGAGCCGAGGTCGGCGCGGAACCGCGAGCGCGCGTTTCCGGCGTTCGCGGTCCGGTCGCGGTCCGCGCTCGGGCGGCGCAGCTGTTCAGCCGTCCCCGAGCGCCTGCGCCAGCGGGCTGAGCTGGGCCTGGTAGCGCCGCCACTCGGAGAGTGCGCGCCGATGGATCGGCTCGCGCACCTGCGCGCTGCTCAGGGTCGAGACCGGATTCGAATTGCCGGCGGGATCGACGCAGCGCGCGTCGTAGGGCAGGCCGCAGTGCGCAAGCACCCGCCGCAGGGTCGCCTCGGGATCATCGACCAGCGTCTCGTAAGACACGTCGAGGACCACGCCCGGCATCGCCTGCCGCCAGTGGTCCATGGTGGCGCGATAGCCCTGGTAGTGCGCGGCGAGTTCGTCGAGGCGATAGCTGTAGGTGTGCGATGCGCCGAACAGCGCCTTGTAGTTGGAGTAGCACACCTCCATCGCCGAGCGCCGCATGTGCAGGATGACCGCATGCGGCAGCGCCTTGTGGATGAAGCCCGCCAGCATCCAGTTGGCGGGCAGCTTGTCGATGTAGTAGCTGCGGCCCTGCGCGCGCCACTGGGTCTGCTCGAGATAGCGCCGCGCCAGCAACGCATGGTCGGCACCAGCCGCACGATCGAGCAGGGAGTCATCGAGCACGCCCATGCCGTGGGTGTCGGCAACGTAGCGCAGTTGCCGCGGAAAATCGGGCAGCTCGCCCGGCGAGGCCACCTGCGGATGGTTGCCCAGCAGACGCTCCAGCAGGGTGGTGCCCGAGCGCGGCATGCCGAGGATGAAGATCGGCACCGGCCCATCCCGGGGCGTGGCAGTCTCGCGCAGAAAGGCAGCGCTGCAGATCGCACGCACCCGTTCGAAGTGACGTGACTCGGTGGCACCGTCGTGGCCGACACGGACGCGCATCAGGTCGTTGCCGCGCACCAGCGCCGTCCACGCTTCGTCCGTTCGCCGCAGATCGTCCAGCGCCTTGAAGCGGGCGAACTCGAACGCGTCGCCGTCCTCGTTGTCCGGCGAGGCCTCCGCCGCATGCACCTGGATATGGCGCAGCAGCGACTCGTCGCGCTGCCGCTGCAGCCGCGCCAGGGTGAGCGCCGCGCGCCCGAAACCGGGGCGCATCGCCAGCGCGGTGCGAAGCTCCGCCGCGGTCTCGTCGAGACGGCCGAGGAACTGCAGTTGCAGCGCGCGAAAGTAGTGGAACTCGGGCTCGTCGAGGCCCAGCGCGCGCGCGCGGTCCATCAGGGCGAGTCCCTCGTCATGCTGGCCGATCAACTGGTGCACGTGCGCGAGCTTGGCCAGTGCCGGCGCATCGCGTGAAACGGCGATGCCGGGATGGCGCAGACAGTCGCGGGTAGCCAGCGTTTCGCCGATGCGGAACAGGCAGTGGGCGACGGTGCAGATGGTTTCGGCGTCGGCGGGAAGATGGCTCGCGGCGGCCAGCGCCTGGGCCGCCGCCTCGCGCAATTTGCCCTGGGCCAGCAGCACGCTGCTCAGCAGCATGCGGCCCTGGACGTGGACGGGTTGTTCGGCGACCAGGGACTCCAGCGCGATGCGCGCGGCGGGCAGGCGTTCGTCGGCAATGTAGCGCTCGATGCGTGCCCAGCGGTGATCGGCGACAGCCATGGTCATGCGCCCTGAAGAGCTGGAGAGATCGCGCCATTGTGCCTGCGCCGCTTCGGGATGTGTCGGCATGCGCGTCGGTCCGGCCGTGCGCGACCCCTGCCGAAAGTCGGCCTTGTCCGCAATCGAAGCTTGCGATTTGATGACGATTGGATCAACTGCGCACGGCGCCGGACAGGGGGCATGACATGGAAAGACAAACGCTGCGGCATGGAGCAGGGATGCTGGCGTTGCTGATCGGGTGGGCCGGGTGGGGTGATGGCAGCGCGATCGCGGCGCCGCAGGGCGCCGAGGTCCCGGCAACGGTTGCCGCCGGCGCAGCGCCGCTCCTGCCGGTGAGCGATTTCGCACGTCACGCCAGCCTCGGCTCGCCGGCGCTGTCGCCGGACGGCAAATACCTCGCCGTCAGCGTGCGCGAGGAAGATCACGACGCCGACAGCAGCCGCTACCAGTTGGCGGTGCTGGAACTGCCGTCGCTCAAGCCGTTGACCAAGCTCAACATGGCGCCCTACACCCGGCCGGCGCGCATCGCCTGGGTCAGCCCGACGCGGCTGATCGTGGAGAAGGCGCGCGAGAGCGGCACGCTGGATGCGCCGGGCCTGACCGGCGAGATCGTCGCGCTCAACTTCGACGGTTCGCAGCAGCGCATCCTCTACAGCTTCGAGGCGCGCGGCAGCGGCGCCAACAGCGCGATGCTGCGCATGCCCTACGGCTATCCCGAGGTGGTCGGCATTCCGTCGAGCTACAACGGGCATCTGTATCTGCAGATCGCACCGGCACCGGCGAATGCCAACGGTCAGTCCTCCGACACCTACCGCACCCTGCTGTTCGACGTCGATACGGTCAGCGGCTACCCGGTCGAGATCGCCAGCATCGACCAGGGCGACATGCGTTTCGTGGTCGCCGACGGCAAGCCCTGGTACGCCGAAGGGGTCAACGACAACAACGATCCGGTCGTCTATCGCACCACGGACGCCGGCAAGACCTGGTCGCTGATGCCGGCCGGCGTCGTCGGCAAGGGCTGGAGCCCGCTGGCGCTCAGCCCCGATCGCGAGCACGTCTATGCGCTGGACGGCGCCGACGGCGGGCCCGCGCGTCTGGTCGAGGCACGCCTCGACGGCAGCGAAGCACGCGTGCTGGCCGGCGACCCGCTCTTTTCCGTCGGCGCGGTGCGCTTCACGCCGGAGCCGCGGCAGCCTTACGCCGCGCTGATCGAGGGCGGACGGCCGCGCTGGATCACCGTCGGTGACACGCCCTGGGGCGATGTCATCACGGCGCTAGGTGCGCAGTTTGCCGACCAGTTCGTCGCCATCGCCAGCATGAGTCGCGACGGCAACACCCTGCTGATCGCGGCCGAAAGCGATCGCAGTCCCGGCGTCTATGCCCTGCTCGACCGCAACAGCATGCATCTGCGACCGCTGTATCAGACGGCGCCGTGGATCGACCCCGCGCGGATGGCCACGACCACGCCGATTCGCTACCGCAACCGCGCCGGGACGGAAATCGCCGGTTATCTCACCCTGCCGGGCGGACGCGCGCCGAAGAACCTGCCGCTGGTGATGCTGCCGCACGGCGGCCCGATCGGTCCCGCCGACGCCTGGTTCTACGATCCCGACGTGCAGTTTCTCGCCAATCGCGGCTATGCCGTGCTCAAGATCAACTATCGCGGTTCCGGCGGGCGCGGCGCCAACTTCCTCAGGTCGGGCTACCGGCAGTGGGGAACCGGCATGATCGACGACATGATCGACGGCGTGCGCTGGACGATCGCCCAGGGCCAGGTCGATCCGGCGCGGATCTGCGTCTACGGCGGCAGCTACGGCGGTTACGCCTCGCTGATGCTGCCGATCCGCGCGCCCGACCTGTTCAAGTGCGCGATCGACTACGTCGGCGTCACCGATCTGACCATCCAGTTCGATCGCAGCGATACGCGCCGCTCCAGTCACGGGCGCACCTACTTCAGTCAGGCGATGGCGGCCACGCGCGAGGAGGCACGCGCGATCTCGCCGCTGTACCTGCTGGAGCAGCTGAAGGTGCCGGTGCTGATCGCCAGCGGCGGCGCCGACAAGCGGGTGCCGATCCAGAACGCCGATGCCCTGCGTGCCGCGCTGGACAAGGCGCACAAGCCCTATGAATGGCTGATGTTCCCGAAGGAGGGCCACGGCTTCTTCACCGAGCCGCATCGCGCGGAGTTCTATACGCGCATGCAGGATTTTCTGGCGAAGTACGTTGGCGCGGGTGCGGTTACGAGTACGCGTGCGGCGACGGCCGACTGAGCAAGGCGCCGGTCGCGGCACGGCGCCACAGCAGCCACCGGTTGCGGGAAAGCACCGGGCGGGTCAGCCCCGCCTACGGCGATCCGGTCAGAAACCGCGTCAGCGCGTCGGCGGTGGCCCGCGGCTCTTCCATGATCGGCATGTGGCCGCAGCCGTTGAGCAGGCTGGTACCGATCTGCGGCGCCGCGGCCAGACCCTTGCGCAGGGCATCGAGCGCGGAGGGGTCGATCACGCGATCGTCGTTGCACCACAGGCCCAGCACCGGCATGGTCAGGCGCGGCAGTACCGGCACCAGCGCATCGGCGTCGGCCGGTGCACGCAGTCGCGCCAGAGTGGCGTCGAGAAAAGGCTGCGCGGCGACATCGCGTGCGATCAGCACGTCGGCGATGCGTGGCGGCACATACGGCGGCTTGGCGAAGATCAGCCGCATGAAGCGTGCGAACTGCGCGCGGTCGCTGTAGGCGAAGGGATTCTGTCCGGCCGCCACGGCGCGTGCGAAGGCGTTGGGCCGGAACGGCAGGCCCGCCGAATCGAGCAGCGCCAGCGCGTCCACGCGCCCGGGATGCGCCGCGGCATAGACGCCGGCAATGGCGCCGCCCATGGAGTGCCCGGCGAGCGCGAAGTGCTGCAGCTTCAGCGCATCGACGAAGCCCGCCAACCGCTGCGCCTGGGCATGGATGCCGGCGGCGCTGCCGGCAATCGGCGAGGAGGCGCCGTAACCCGGCAGGTCGGGGATCACCAGATGAAAATTGCGGCCGAGATAGCGCGCGGTCGGCAGCCAGTTCTCGCGCGAGCCGCCAAAGCCGTGCAGCAGCACCAGCGTCGGGCCCTTGCCGCCCTCGTAGTACACCCAGCGCGTGGCGCCCACCTGCACCGCGCGGGTGTGCAGGTTGGCCTGCCAGGCCTGCAGCGCGTAGTCGCCGCGCAGCAGCAGCCCGGGGGCAAACAGATACACGCCGCAAGCACCAAGGACGAGAACCGCCAACAGGACGCCCAGCGTCTTCAGCCGGCGCAGCAGCATCCTGCGCATTGGCGACGGCACGGCGTCGCGGCTCGTCACGCCGTTCACAGCCGGTAGCCGCGATGGATGGCGACGATGCCGGCGCTGAGATTGCGTACCTCGACGTGGGCGAAGCCGGCGCTCTCCATCATCGCCTTCAGCGTGGCCTGATCGGGGTGTTTGCGGATCGACTCGGCCAGGTAGCGGTAGCTGTCGGCGTCGCCGGCGATCAGCTGCCCGAGCCGCGGCAGCACGCGAAACGAGTGCAGGTCGTACAGCGGCGCCAGGGCGGGCGCGGTGACGCGCGAGAATTCCAGCACCAGGGCGCGGCCGCCGGGCTTGAGCACGCGCTGCATCTCCGCCAGCGCACGGTCCTTGTCGGTGACATTGCGCAGCCCGAAGGCGATGGTCACGGCGTCGAAGCTCTGATCCGGAAACGGCAGCGCTTCGGCGTCGAGCTGCGCCCAATCCAGCCCGCGCACCAGGCCGCGATCGGTCAGGCGATCGCGGCCGACGCCGAGCATCGCCGCGTTGATGTCGCCGACCACCACGCTGCCGGCGGCGCCGACGCGCGGCAGCAGCAGCGCGGCGATGTCGCCGGTGCCGCCGGCAAGATCCAGCACGCGGTCACCGGCACGCACGCCGCTGCAGGCGACAAAGTGGCGCTTCCACAACCGGTGCATGCCGAACGACATCAGGTCGTTCATCAGGTCGTAGCGGGCGGCGACCGAGGTGAACACCGCGCCGACCAGCTTCCGCTTCTCGGTCAGCGGGACTTCGCGGTAGCCGAAGTGGGTGGTGGATTCGTTCATCGCGGAGTGCTCGCCGGCGATAGCAGATGCGGCCTATGGTAGCTCGCGCGGCAGTGCGGCAGCCGTTGCGGGCCAATGAGTGCCGGCACTGGCCGGCGCTCATGCTGCGTCCGCAAAATCATAAGCGACCCTTATGCCGAACCGCATGCATCATTATTAGACGAAGCTGAATCAGAGGCGTAGCTTGTCCCTGCGCGCATCGCGCTCCGTCCATTGGGAGGACTGTCATGAACATGCGTTCCGTCGTGCTTGTGCTGGCTGTCGCCGTGGCGTTTTCCCCGGCCGCCTTCGCCGCTCAGCCCCAGGGCTTCTGGACGATGCCCGCGATCAGGGATTTCGGCCCGGTGCACGTCTGGCCCGAGGCCACCGACCGACCCAATGCGCGCAGCACCTACAAGGCGCTGTTCGATGTGACCCAGGGCAATCCGGCGGCCGACAAGGTCAACCCGGGCCTCGACCACATCGCGCGCGCGGTCAATACCTTTGCCGCCGCCGGTGTTCCGCTGAGTCATCTGAAATTCGACGTGATCATCCATGGCGGCGTCACGGCGATCGCGCTGGGCGAGAAGGCCTACATGGCCAAGTACGGTCACGCCAACCCGAATCTGGCCGTGATCGCGGCGCTGAGGAAGGCCGGCGTCAACGTGATGGTCTGCGGCAACGCGCTGGGCGACATGGAGTTCACCCCGGCCGAGGTCAACCCGGACATCAAGGTGGCGCTGTCGGCACTGTCGACGCTGATCATCCAGCAGGACCAGGGTTACGCGCTGATGCGCATGTAACCCGCCGCGACTCCGGTGCGCGGTTGCGTCGCTGCGGCGCAATCGCGCGGTGTTGCCCGCGTTCGATCGTCGAGGAGCTTCCATGAGCCTGCATCGCAAGCCCTGGCTGGCCGCCGTGTTGTGCGTGCTGGGCGCGACCGGCTTCGCCGTCGCACAGGCCGCCGACACCGGCAAGCCGGTGACGCCGCCCCGCTACAACGAAACCCTGTATCCGCCGTGGTCGCATGGCGAGAACAACCCGGCCCTGCACAAGGGGCTGGAGTTCACCATTCCCGAAGTCGATTCGATGCCCGATTTCCACGGCAGCATCAACGACCCGCAACTGGTGATCTACGTCGGCGGCAACTACTACTTCGCGATGGCGCCGCTGGTGCGGGCCTTCGAGGCCGGGCATCCCGGGCTGCGCGGCCGGATCTTCTACGTCACCATTCCGCCGGGTCTGCTGATCAAGGCGATGGAGCACGGCAACACGTTCACCTCCGGCAACATGACCTTCACCGCCGCGCCGGACGTCTATGCCGCGGGCCTGAAGAAAGTGAAAGAGCAGATCGCGGCCGGCCGGCTGGTGGCACCGGCGGTGCCCTACGCGACCAACGACCTGACCATCATGGTGCCCGCGGGCAATCCCGCCGGCATCAGGAGCCTCAACGACCTCGGCAGGCCGGGCGTGCGCCTGGTGATGCCCAACCCGGCGTGGGAAGGCGTATCGCGTCAGATCGAGGCCAGTCTGCGCAAGGCGGGCGGTCCGGCGCTCGAGCAGACGGTGTACACCGCCAAGGTCAGAAGCGGCGAGACCGTGCTGACGCACATCCACCACCGGCAGACGCCGCTGTTCCTGATGCAGGGACTTGGCGACGCCGGCATCACCTGGAAGTCGGAAGCGATCTTCCAGGAGCAGGCCGGCCATCCGATCAGCCACGTGGACATCCCCGCGCAGTTCAACACCACGGCGGTCTATGGTGCGGCGCTGGTCAAGGATGCGCCGCATCCCGAGGCGGGCAAGCTGTGGCTGCAGTTCCTGCGCTCGCCGGCGGCGCTGAAGATCTTCGAGCGCTACGGCTTCAAGCCTTGTCGAGGCACCTGCGGCCACTGAGCCGAGGGTATCGGGCCGCGGGCGCGCCGACGCCTGCGGCTTTCACCACCACGCGGGCGTCCGCCCGGGAGCAACTCATGGCTACCACGACACTCGCCGCCGACACGCGGACCGCTGACGCTTCAGCATGGCGCATGCTCGGCCTTGCCCTGCTCGCCGTGCGTTTCACCCAGGGCTGGATCTTCTGGGGCGGCGGCAGCCGGCGTTTCATCTATGCGCCGGCCAAGCTCGACCCGCACGCTCCGAGCTGGATGGCCAACAAGTTCCAGTCGGCGATGCCCGGTGCGCTGCTCGGCATGGATCATGTCGTCAGTTACATGCTGCATCACTTCACCCTGCTGTATGCCGGCATCATCGTGTTCAGCGCCGTCGAGCTGGTCTTCGGTCTGTTCCTGATCTTCGGATTCATGACCCGGCTGTCGGCGCTGGTCACGATCGGCATCAGCGTGGTGCTGATGCTGCTGTTCGGTTGGCAGGGTGCGACCTGCATCGACGAATGGACCATGGCCGCCAGCAACTTCGCCATGGGCGTGACCCTGTTCGTGGCCGGCTCGGCCGCCTGGTCCATCGACAGCTGGATGCTGCGGCGCAATCCCGCGCTGGCCGGTCGCGGCTGGTTCCAGTGGTTCGGCAGCGGCTCGTGGAGCAGCACGCGAGTCAACCGCCTGGGCCTGACCGGTGCCATCGTCACCGTGCTGTTCGTGGTGCTGACCTACAACGACTTTCGCGGTTCGGTGATCACGCCATTCCACGGCGGACCGGTCAGCCCGTCCAAGCATCACGTCAGTCTGTCCGCCGGCAAGCTCGGTGCCGACGGCGCGGTGCGCTTCACTGCGTATCTGGATGCCGGCACGCCGGCCGAGCCGGCCAACATCATCCGCGCCGAACTGATCGGCGCACAGGGCCGGGTGATCGAGGCGTGGGATGGCGCGGTACTGGCGGCGTTGCCGAAGACGGCGTTTGCCAACGACTACGCCTACAACAAGTTCGGCCCGGGCTATGCCGGCATCACCGCCAGGATGGGCGCGCGCGCGACGATCAGTCTGCCGCCGGCGCATCCGGGCCTGAGCCTGGCCGACGGCACCTATGCCGTGGTCCTGCACAGCGTCAACGGCCACAGTTACACCTTGCAGGTGCAGCGTCCCTGAGACGCATGGCCGCCGCGCCGTCCGGCGCGGCGGCCGGGTTCGAGCCGGCACGGCATCACGGCGGACGGTCGCGCAGCGGTTGACGGCATGAACACCATGCGCGGCGCTGCAGCGGATTCAGTCGCCGCCGCCGTCGTGACGCAGCTCGGGCTCGGCGGTGGCCGGCTCGCTGCCCGGCGTGATCTTGAGGATCGCCTGGCGCACCGCGCGCGACAGCACCACGCGCGCGTCGCGCACGATGTCGGTCAGGCCGGCGTCGAAATCGAGTTTGCCGTCGGCACCCGGGCGCACCACACCGCGCGCGCGCAGCAGCTGGATGAAGCCGCGGAACAGCGCCTTGTCGAAATATTCCGGCGCGCCCAGCTGCAGCAGCAGGGCCAGACGCTGGCCGGTCAGCACGCACTGGTTTTCCAGTTCCTGCGCGGTGAGTGTGCCCGGGCCGTTCTTGACCAGCGCTGCGAGCGCGATGTAGTAGCGCTCGAACGCCTGCAGCAGGCTGTGCGCGATCACCCGCAGCTGATAGGCGCCGTCGCCCTGGCCAGGCCCGCGCTCGAGCACGCGGCCGTCGCCCTGCGCCTCGAGCAGGCCCCGGCGCAGGAAAAACCCGATCGTCGCCTGCAGGCGCTCGCCGAAACCGTCTTCGTCCCACGGCAGGAACAGCTCGCTGCGGATGAACGGGTACACCAGCCGGCCCAGGCGCAGCAGCGCGGCGCGCGTCATCCGCCGGTTGTTGAGAAAACACGCCGCCACCCACGCCGCGCACGCGTACAGGTGCAGCACGTTGTTGCGGAAATAGCTCAGCAGGACGGCCTGGTCGCCCTCGCACAGCAGCACGTCGCCCAGCGGGTGGCGCACCCGCCGCACCCAGCCCATGCGCTCGCCGTAGGCGATGATCTCGGCCGGCGTTGCCGGCGTGATGGTGACGCGCTCGGCGTAGGGCAGCTCCAGCAGCAGCGCCTTGCTCAGTTCGAGCTGCGCCAGCAGATCGCTCTCGGCCATCGCGTGCTTGGGCGTGGCCAGCAGCGCCAGCGCCAGCAGGTTGATCGGATTGACGTCGGCGGCGCGGTTGATCTCGACGTGCACGCGCTCGGCCAGCGTGTCGATCAGGCCCGGCAGCCAGGCGGGCTTCTCGTCCTCGGCGCCGCGCGCGGCGCGCCATTCCGGCGCGGCCTGGTCCAGCAGCGGTTCGAGCAGGATCGGTTCGCCGAAGTTGAGCGTGACGCGGCCGTAACGCTGGCGCAGCACCTTCAGCGCGCGCAACACACTCCACAGCGATTCCTTTTCCTTGGGCTGTCCGCTCAGCTCGCCGATGTAGCTGTTGCCCTCCATCAGCTTCTCGTAACCGATATAGACCGGCTGGAACAGCACCGGTCGCCGCGGCGAGCGCAGGAAGGCGCGGACCGTCATCGCCAGCATGCCGCTGCGCGGCGCCAGCAGGCGCCCGGTGCGCGAGCGTCCACCCTCGACGAAATACTCCAGCGCCACGCCGCGCTGGAACAGCTGATCGACGTAGGCGGCGAATACGGTCGAGTACAGCGCATTGGCCTTGAAGCTGCGGCGCAGGAAGAACGCACCGCCGCGGCGCAGGAAGGTGCCGACCAGCGGCAGGTTGAGATTGACCCCGGCGGCGATGTGCGGCGGTACCAGGCCGTTCTGGTACAGCTGGTAGCTCAGCAGCAGGTAGTCGGCATGACTGCGATGGCAGGGCACATAGATCACCTCGTGGCCCGGCGCTGCCGCGCGCAGCGATTCCAGGTGATGCATGCCGATGCCGTCGAACAGCTTGTTCCAGAACCCCGACAGCAGGAACGAGGCCGAGCGCACCACCGGATGCGAGTAGTCGGCGGCGATCTCCAGCGCATAGCCGTGCGCGCGGCGCCACGCCGCGGCGCGGCTGATGCTCTCGCGCAGCGCGGTCTGGGTGATCGCCTGGCGCACCGCCTCGGTTTGAAGCACGGCGTCGACCACGGTGCGCCGGTGCGACAGGTCGGCGCCGATCACCGCGGCACGGATGCGGCGGAAATGCGCGCGCAGCACGCGCGTCAGCTTGCGCGCCAGCCGCGGCGGCGCCTCGCCCGCCGCGCGCGATTCGGCCAGTACCTGGCGCAGGCTGACCGGCGGCGAGAAGTGCACGATGGTGTCGCGGCCGTTGAGCAGCAGCGCCAGCAGGCGGCGGAAGCGCCCGACCATCACCCAGTTTTCCGAAAACAGCACGCGGAACCAGCCGGACTGGCGGTTGGGCGCGCGGCCGACGTAGATCGCCACCGGCACCACCTGGATGTCCTGCTGCGGCTGCGCCTCCAGCCCGCGCAGCAATGCCAGCAGCGCCTCGCGCGCGGCGCGCCGGCGCAGGCGGCCGAAGACCAGCCCGTCGCGGCGGTTGAGCGCGAACAGCGCGCGGCGCCGGCGCAGGCCGGGCACGTTGATCGGCCGCAGTGGCGGCGGCAGCCCGGCCTCGCGGCAGGCGCGGTCGAGGATCAGCGCGTCCGAAAGGCCGTGGCGCTCGATCACGTAGCACACCGGAGCGTCCGGCTGCAGCAGCTGCGCCGGTTCGGCCGGATCGCGCTTGATGCGCAGCCACGGCGTCAGCAGGCGGCCGAGCAGAGCCAGCCACCAGGGGGCACCGGAATCGTACGGGCGATGGTCGATCATGGCCGGGCGCGGGGGCGCGATCGGTTCAATGCGTCCGGCCCGCGGCCACCGACCGCGCGGCCGCAGGCACGGTTGCCGGTGCGCGCGTGGTGGCGGGCGCGACGATGGCAGGCGGCGGAGTGGGAGTGGCCGTGCTGGTCGCCGCCGCCGGGCGGGCCGCCAGTGCAGCGGCGCGCTTGCGCCAGTCCAGCAGGGTGTCGCGGTCGTACCAGCGACCGTCCTGCAGGATCAGGGTGGAGTCGCTGCTGATCGGCTTGCCGAGCAGGTCGAAGCGGAGCCGCACCACGGCGACGTGGCCGTCGTTGGACAGTACCTTCACCTGCGCCGAGTCCAGCACGTCGTCCAGCGACAGGCCGTACACGGCCAGCAGGCGCTTGAGGCCACCCCAGAGCAGCGCGTAATCGGCATTGGCCTGTGCGTAATCGAGGGCATCGACCTGGTCCAGCGTATGCAGATTGAGCTGGCGTGCGGTGTCGGTGAGGATGCCCAGTGCCGTCTTCGCCTTGGCCGGATCGCCCCAGTCCACGCCCTGCGCCCAGCTGCCGACCGCCAGCAGCGCGCTGCGGGCCTGCTGCCGTTCGGCGTCGCTGAGCGTGGTCGAGCGCTCGATCGCGCTGCCGCCGATGGTTTCGAGCATGCCGATCAGGGTCGGCATCTGACTTTTGTATTTGCGCTCGTACAGGGCCAGTTGCGGCTGCAGCTTCTGCCACAGTTGCTGCTGGGCATCCGGCGCGGTCAGCGTGGCCATGGTGGCGGCGAACTGCTGGCGATTCTCGGGAGTGATCCGCGAGCGGTCGCGGTCAGCGCCCCAGCTGGCGCGATAGGCGGCATAGTCGGCTGCGGGCAGCGCGTGTCGCCAGAGGCCATCGAAATTGCCGTCGCGCAGCAGTCGGACCGACTCCAGCACCGCTGCACCGGGCGAGGCGCCGCCGGACTCGACCGGACCGCTGCCCCGCGAGCAGGCGAGCAGCAACGCCGGCAGCAGCGCGAGCGCGAGCAGGCGGAGCAGGGCTTTCGGCATGGGCGGATTCCGCGACGATGAACGGGCAGGGTAGGGGGCGCCGCCCCGGCGAGGCAAGTGCGATCCGGGCGCGGCCGGGACGCTGGCGCGGCGGCGGCACGGCAGGCCGGGTCTGCCGTGGCGGCACAGTCTAATGCAGCCCGCTGGTGGTCCCGGCTAATCCGCCAGCAGCTGGCGCAGGGCGGCGAGGTGACTGCCCGCGGCCTCGTGGCGCGCGGCGGCATCGGCCGCGGGGTCGCGGCCGTCCCAGTGCAGGTCGTCCTGCGGCAGTTCGGCGAGAAAGCGGCTGGGGCGGTGCGACAGCAGTTCGCCGTAACGGCGTGCGCGCAGGCTGAAGCTGAGCGTGAGCAGCGCCTTGGCGCGGGTGATGCCGACATAGAACAGGCGCCGCTCCTCCTCCAGCCGGCCCTCGTCGAGCGCGCCCTCATGCGGCAGGGTGCCGTCCTCGAGTCCGACCAGGAACACGAAGCGGAACTCCAGCCCCTTGGCCGCGTGCAGGGTCATCAGCCGCACCGCATTGCCGGGATCGTCGCGGTCGGCGTGCGCCAGCAGCGCCAGTTGTGCGGCGAGATCGCCGGCGCTCGTGCCGCTTTTCTGCATCGCCCGGAACCAGCCCGACAGCTCGGCGAGGTTGTCGAGTCGGCGCTGTCGCAGCGCGACATCGCGGGTCTCGGCGTCGAGGTGCTCGACGTAGCGCGTGCGCGCGAGCACTTCATCGACCAGTTCGGCCGCGGGCAGGCGCGCGGCGGCGTCGGCCAGCGCGGTGATCAGTCCGGCAAAGCCGGCCAGCGCCGCCGCTGCGCGTGCCGGCAGCTGCTGCAGGAGCGCATCGCTGTGGGCGGCGGCCAGCAGCGCCAGGCCGCGCGTCTGCGCCAGTGCGGCGAGGCGCTCCAGCGAGGTGGCGCCGATCTCGCGCCGCGGCACGTTGACCACGCGCAGGAACGCCGCGTCGTCGGCGGGATTGGCGATCAGGCGCAGATAGGCCAGCGTGTCCTTGACCTCGCCGCGATCGAGAAAGCTCAGGGCTCCGGTCAGGTGGTAGGGCACGGCGGTCACGCGCAGCGCCTTTTCCAGCGCGCGTGCCTGGTGGTTGCCGCGGTAGAGCACGGCGAACTCGTGCCAGCGCGCCTGGTGACGCCCGGCCAGATGGGCGATCGCGGCGGCCACGCGTTCGGCCTCGTGCTCGCTGTCGCGACACTCGAACACGCGGATCGGCGGGCCTTCGGCGTGCTCGCTCCACAGCCGCTTGGCGTGCGCGTGCGGGTTGTGCGCGATCACCGCGTTGGCGGCGCGCAGGATGCGCCGGCCGCAGCGGTAGTTCTGCTCGAGCTTGATCACCTGCAGCGCCGGCCAGTCGCGACCGAGCTGGTCGATGTGGCCGGGGTCGGCGCCGCGCCAGCCGTAGATCGACTGGTCGTCGTCGCCGACGCAGGTGAACGCGCCGCGCGGGCCGGCCAGCGCCTTGAGCAGGCGGTACTGTGCGGCATTGGTGTCCTGGTACTCGTCCACCAGCAGATAACGCAGGCGCTCGCGCCAGCCGGCGCAAGCCTCGGCGTCGGCTTCCAGCAGCGTCAGCGGCAGCCGGATCAGATCGTCGAAGTCGACCGCGTTGAAGGCGCCGAGACGCTGCTGATAGCGCGCATACAATTGCGCGGCTTCCAGTTCGCCGGGGCTGCGCGCCGCGGCCAGGGCGGCCTCCGGCGCCAGGGCGTCGTTCTTGGCGCGACCGATCAGCATGCGCAGCGCGTTGAGGCGATCGGGCTTGATGCCGGCCGGCGCCAGTTCCTTGAACAGCCTGGCGCTGTCGTCGGCGTCGAGCACCGAGAAGCCGCGCCTGAGCCCGGCGCGCGCGTGCTCGATCTGCAGCAGCTTCAGCCCCAGCGCATGAAAGGTGCACACCGTCAGCGCCTCGGCGTCATGGCCGCGCAGCAGCGGTGTCACGCGCTCGCGCATCTCGCGCGCGGCCTTGTTGGTGAAGGTGATCGCGGCGATCTTGCCTGGCGCGAGGCCTCGGCGCGCGATCAGTTGCGCGATCTTCTCGCTGATCACGCGCGTCTTGCCGGAGCCGGCGCCGGCCAGTACCAGCAGCGGGCCGTCGCAGTAGTCCACCGCGGCGCGTTGTTGCGGATTGAGCATGGGAGAGCAGGAAGAGGGGAGTGGGAAGTATGCGGCGCTGGCGCGTGTGGTGATTGTAGGATGGCCGCGTGGTGCGAAACTCGCGGACTGCGCGCCGTCGGCGTGAAAGATCCTTCGCTGCGCTCAGGATGACAGCCTACTTTCCCTGCTCCCTGCTCCCTGCTCCCTGCTTCCCACTTCCCACTTTCCACTTTCCACTTTCCACTTCCGGCTCTCAAATGGCCAAGCTCTACTTCTATTACTCCGCGATGAATGCGGGCAAGACCACCAGCCTGCTGCAGAGCGCGCACAACTACCGCGAGCGCGGCATGCGCACGCTGATCCTGACGCCGGCGCTGGATGTCCGCCACGGCGCCGGCGTGGTGGCTTCGCGCATCGGTCTGAAGGCCGATGCGCAGCGTTTCAAACGGGACGACGATCTGCTCGCCGCCGTGCGCGCCGACATTGCCGCGCACGGCGCACTGCACTGCGTGCTGGTCGACGAGGCGCAGTTTCTCGGCAAGGCGCAGGTCTGGCAGCTGACCGAGGTGGTCGATCGCCTGCACATTCCGGCGCTGGCCTACGGACTGCGCACCGACTTTCGCGGCGAGCTGTTCGAGGGCAGCCAGTACCTGCTGGCCTGGGCCGACGAGCTGACCGAGATCAAGACCATCTGCCACAGCGGCAAGAAGGCGACAATGGTGGTCCGCGTCGACGACCATGGCCGCGCGGTGACCGCCGGTCCGCAGGTCGAGATCGGCGGCAACGAGCGTTACGTCTCGGTCAGCCGCGCCGAGTTCAAGAAGATCATGGCCGGCGAGGGCCGCATCGAACTCGACCAGCCGCAGCTGGCGCTGGGCGAGTCGGGCCCATGAGCGTGGCCTGGCCGCGTCCGCACTGGCAGGCGGGCGACGACCGCTCGCTGCTGCTGTGGTTCGTGTTCGGCGCGTTTCCGCGCCAGTTGCCGATCGACGGCGCCGCCTGGCGCACGCGCGGCTTGCCGGTGGCAGGCGAGATCGGCCGCTACGGGCGGCGCGAACTGGAACGCTGGCCCGGTTATCCGCTCGCCGGCGCCCTGGGCGATCTGCTGCGCGAGGACGATGCCGCGCTGGTGGCGCGCGCCGCCGCGGCGCCGGAAGGCTTCGTGATCCGCGCCGAGCCGGCCGATGCGCCCGATCTCGATGCGCTGCGCGATGGCATCGGCCTGGTCAGCGCGTTGATGGCCGCCGGTGGCGTGGCGGTGGTCGATCCGCAGCTGCTCATGGCTTTCGACGCGCAGGCGTGGCACGCGCGGTTCTTTGCCAGGCCGGAATTCGACGTGCGCGACCACGTGCTGATGCTGTGCGATGCCGACGAACAGACGCCCGGGCGGCTGCATGTGCACACCCGCGGCTTGCGCAAGTTCGCGCGGCCCGATCTCGATGTGCGCCGGGTTCCCGCCGTCGCGCGCGACGGCGCCGGCGAACTGCTGCAGCGGCTGGCGCAGTGGCAGGCGCTGGGCGGATGCCTGCACGCCGGCCAGACGGTGCAGGCCGGTGATGTCTCCTTGTCCGCGATGCCCGGCGGACACCCCGGCGACCCCGCCTTCAACAACACCCACGTCGCCTTCGACTGGCCCTGATCCGCCGGTCCCGCGCCGCGTTGCGACGCGCGTCTTGCGACGACCTGCCGCATCGTCAATCGCTGCCCGGGCTTGGCCTGACGCGGCCGTCGCCGACTGGCGCGCATGCAGCGAGGTCGTCATGGGTCGTGGTCTGCAAGTCGTTCTGGTTGCCATGCTGATGGCGGTCGCCGCGGCATCGATCGCGGCCCCGCTGCACACAGCCGATGCCCTGCGCATGCGCAACGGCCACGGCCTGTTCAACGACAACTGCTCGGCCTGCCATCAGCGCGATGGCGCCGGGTTGCCCGGGGCGTTTCCCAATCTGGCGAAATCCGATTTTCTGCAGACCTGTCCGCCCTGCGCGATCGACTTCGTCGTCAACGGGCATACCGGTCGCGTGATCGTCAACGGCAAACCGTATGACGGTTCGATGCCGCCGATCGGCACCGGCCTGACCGACCAGGACATCGCCGACATCCTGACCTATGTGCTCAACAGCTGGGGCAACCACGGCCCGACGGTCACCGGCGCCGAAGTCGCCGGCGTGCGCCGCGGCGGCGGCCGCTGATTGCGGCGCACTGTCGCAGTCAGGCCGGTTCGCGATGCGCGGTTGATCTGGATCAAGCCCGCCGCGGTGCGGGAGCCGCATCGTGGCGCCATCCATCCACCGCGCGGCGCCACCCCCGAAGATGCGCATCGCGCCTATCGCCTGACCCGGAGTTCGTCATGAACGTGCGTCTGAATCTGCTGTTTGCCGCCCTGCTGGGCCTGACCGCGACCACCGCGATGGCTGCCGCTGCGCCCGACGCGGCCACGCTGGCCAAGGGACACAGCCTGTTCGAGAACAACTGCTCGGCCTGCCACCAGGCACACGGCGAGGGCATGCCCGGCGTGTTCCCCAACCTCGCGAAGTCGGACTTCCTGGCCGCCGATCCGCAGCGCGCGGTGCACTTCGTGCTGCACGGCCACAGCGGCCAGATCACCGTCAACGGCGTGACCTACGACGGCACGATGCCGGACGTGGGCGCCAGCCTGTCCAATCAGGACGTGGCCGACATCCTCACCTACGTGCTCAACAGCTGGGGCAATCCGGGCGGCGAGATCCAGCCCGACGCCGTGGCCCAGGTGCGCAGCGGGGGCGGCAGCGGCAGTGGCAGCGGCGCCAGTGAAGGCGGCAGCCAGAAGAAGTGAAGTCGATTCCTGATCCGTCGTCGCGCGCTCAGGCCGCGCGGCGACGCTTCAGATGCACCAGAAGCAGGCTGATCGCCGCCGGTGTCACGCCGCTGATCCGGACCGCCTGACCGACGTTCGCCGGCCGCACCGCCTTGAGCTTGGCCAGCACCTCGGCGGACAGTCCGCGCACGCCGTCGAAGTCGAAATCGGCGGGAATCGCCGTGTCTTCCTGCCGGCGCTGGCGCGCGATCTCGTCATGCTGGCGCGCGAGGTAGCCGGCATACTTGGCCTGCACTTCGACCTGCGCGGCGACCTGCGGATCGTCCACGCCCGGTCCCAGTGACGGCACGCGCATCAGCGCGGCGTAGTCGAGTCCGGGTCGGCGCAGCAGGTCCAGGGCCGCGGTTTCGTGGCCGAGCTGCAGCGCCAGCGTATCGGCCAGGGCGCGACCCAGCGCGTTGCCGGGCGCGGCCCACAGCGACTGCAGCCGCACGGTCTCGCGTTCGACCGCTTCGCGCTTGCGGCAGAGCGCGTCGTAGCGCGCCTGCGACACGATGCCCAGGCCGTGGCCGATGGCGCTCAGACGCAGATCGGCGTTGTCCTCGCGCAGATGCAGGCGGTACTCGGCACGCGAGGTGAACATGCGGTAGGGCTCGCGCGTGCCGTGGGTGACCAGGTCGTCGATCAGCACGCCGATGTAGGCCTCGTCGCGGCGCGGCGTCCACGGTGCGAGGCCCTTGCTGGCGCGCGCGGCGTTGAGGCCGGCGATCAGGCCCTGCGCCGCGGCTTCCTCGTAGCCGGTGGTGCCGTTGATCTGGCCGGCGAAGTAGAGACCGGCAATGGCCTTGGTCTCGAGCGACGGCCGCAGCCCGCGCGGGTCGAAGTAGTCGTACTCGATGGCGTAGCCCGGGCGCGTGACGTGCGCCTGCCCGAGACCCGGGATCGAGCGCACCAGGTCGATCTGCACGTCGTAGGGCAGCGAGGTGGAGATGCCGTTGGGATACAGCTCGCCGCTGTCGAGGCCCTCGGGTTCGAGAAAGATCTGATGCGAGGACCTGTCGGCGAAGCGCACCACCTTGTCCTCGATCGAGGGGCAGTAGCGCGGGCCGACACCCTCGATCTGGCCGTTGTACAGCGGCGCGCGATCCAGTGCCGCACGGATCACGTCATGCGTGCGCTCGCAGGTGCGGGTGATCCAGCAACTGACCTGGCGCGGATGTCCGGCGGCGCTGCCGAGATACGAAAACCACGGCAGCGGATCGTCGCCGGGCTGCTCTTGCATCACGCCGAAATCGACCGTGCGCGCGTCGAGGCGCGGTGGCGTGCCGGTCTTCAGGCGATCGGCGCCCAGCGGCAGCTCGCGCAGGCGTCGGGCCAGCGTGGTCGCCGGCGGATCGCCGGCGCGGCCCGCCGCATACTGCGCGGAGCCGATGTGCACGCGCCCGGCGAGAAAGGTGCCGGCGGTCAGCACGACCGTGCGGGCGCGGATCGCGAGCCCCATCTGCGTCACCACGCCGGCAACGCGATTGCCTTCGAGGATCAGATCGTCCACCGCCTGCTGGAACAGCCGCAGGTTCGGCTGGGTTTCGACCGCGCGCCGGATCGCCGCGCGATACAGCGCGCGGTCGGCCTGGCAACGGGTGGCGCGCACCGCCGGCCCCTTGGACGCGTTGAGCGTGCGCCACTGGATACCGGCGCGATCCGCGGCCAGGCCCATCACTCCGCCCAGCGCGTCGATCTCGCGCACCAGGTGGCCCTTGCCGATGCCGCCGATGGCCGGATTGCAGCTCATTGCCCCGACCGTCTCGATGCTGTGCGTCAGCAGCAGGGTGTGCGCGCCGGCGCGCGCCGCGGCGAGGGCGGCTTCGGTGCCGGCGTGGCCGCCGCCGACCACGATGACGTCAAAGGTTTCAGGATGGGTGTGCATGGTGCCCGGGTCTGTTGCGCATCGGCAGCGGCGGCCACGGCGGTGACCAGGCTCGGCCCTCGTGGCCTCGCCAGGTCACCCGGCCCTCGACATCCTGTCTCGGGCGCGCGCCGCGCGCGGCCTGCCGCGGGCAGGCCGCCAGGAGCCGCGCGCCGCGCCCGCCGCCGACCACGATGACGTCAAAGGTTTCAGGATGAGTGTGCATGGTGCCCGGGTCTGTTGTGCATCGGCAGCGGTGGCCACGGCGGTGACCTCGAGCCGCGGCCAGTTTAAGCCCGGATCGCTGTTGCACCGCAGAATCGGCGTGGCACGGATTCTGCAAAACCCTCCTCGCACTCCTGCTGGCGCAAGGCGCATGCGAGCGCGCCGAGATCGGAATTCAGGGGCCGGTCGCACGCCAGCAGGAGGACGCACCCGGCCCGGGCTTGCCCGGGCCGTTCTTTATGGGCGGGGGATGGATCCGGCGCCCGGCGGGTCACAGGAACAGGGGGTATCCGGTATGACCGGGTGCCGGGCGCCGGAAGAGCGGCGACTGCGCAGCGTTTGTCGGGCCGGGTCACCTTGCGACAGTCCGCGTCAGCGTTCAACCCGACGCTGCGCCGTCTGTGACGCTCTTCGCAAATTCGGACTTTGGCATGGCGCATGCATTACCCAGGGCACACTCAACCATGCACAGGGAACCCACCATGGCCACCGCCGCCCAGAGCTTCAACCCGCTGTTCATGCGTCATGATCTGATGATCGAACTCGGCCGCGTCGAGATGGTGCTGGACGTACTGCGTCTGCAGGCCGACCAGGATGACCAGGTGCGCCACATTCCCGAGCTGGAGGCCCGCAAGCAGCGACTCAGCGATGCGCTGACGCGGCTGCAGGCCTGATCGATCGAGCATTCACCGGGGCCCTTCCAGGCAGGGCTCCCGCGGGTCACGGAAGACCTGTTTGCGCATCGGTACGGGATGATCCGATGCGTCCCTGATCGAACCCCGCCACCGACCGGTTGCGGGGTTCACTTTTTGTAACTTTCGAGGTCAGGAATTGCCGCGTTGTCGCCGCGCCGGGTCAGCTCGCCAGCGCGCGGCCGAGGATGTCGGCGAGGTCGCGTGACAGCGGTGCCTGCGCGGCCAGTGCGGCCAGCGCGCGCCGCGCCTGCTCGCGCCGGATCGCTTCCAGCCGCTGCCAGCCGTTGAACGCGGTGGCCATGCGCGCGGCGGTTTGCGGGTTGAGCGCATCCAGTTCCAGCAGACGCGCGGTCAGGAAGCGATAGCCGGCGCCGTCGGCACGGTGGAAACCGCTGCGATTGCCGCGCGCATAGCTTCCGATCAGCGCATGCACGCGATTGGGATTGCGCAGGGTGAATGCAGCGTCCGCGGTCAGCGCCTCGACGCGGGCGAGGGCGCTTTCCCCGGGCGTCTGCGCCTGCACCGCGAACCATTTGTCGAGTGCGATCGCGTTGCCGGCATGGCGCTGGCGGAAGGCATCCAGCGCGGCCTGCGCCTGCGGTGCGCCGAACTGCAGCAGGCAGGTCAGAGCGCCGAGACGGTCGGTCATGCCCTTGGCCTGCTCGAATTGCGCGGCCGCCAGTGCATGACCGGTATCGGCATCGGCATGGCCGCAAAGCTCGAGCAGACGCCGCTTCAGGCGGCGCCGCGCCTGTGCCGCGGCGTCCTGCGCGCCGGTCTCGGCGGCATGCAGCGCACGGTAGCGGCGCGCGAGGACCGCGCTGCCCAGCGCCGCGGCGAGTGTCTGTTCCAGGACGATGCGTGCGGCGCGCACCGCATCCGGGTGCAGTGTCTCGACGCGTTCGCCCAGCTCGATCTCGCCCGGCGGGGTCAGCAGCTCGGCCAGCAGGGCGAGGTCATCCGCGGGTGCGGTGGTCAGCTCCGCCAGGCTGTGTGTCCACGCCGCCAGCGCGGGATTCCGCGCCTGCCCGGCGTGCACGGCCAGGAAGGCGCGCGTCGCCAGCTGCTGACTGGCCTCCCAGCGGTTGTAGCCGTCGGCGTCGTGGCGCAGCAGCAGGGCGAGGTCGTCGGGTGCGGCGTCGGCCTCGAGGATCGCCGGCGCCGACAATCCGCGCAGCAGCGAGGGCACCGGCGCCTGCGCGATGTCCTCGAACACGAATTCGGCGGCGGCGTCGCGCAGTTCGAGCACGCGCTCGTGGCCCTGCGCGACGGCTTCGCCGGCCAGCCGCAGCGGCAGCGCGCGGCCTTCGCGGTCGAACAGCGCCAGCTTGACCGGCAGCGGCAGCGGTGACGGGTCCGGTCGCCCGGGGGTCGCCGGGGTGCGCTGCGCCAGTCGCAGCACGTAGCGTCGGGTCGCCGGGTCATGCTCGCCGCGTGCGCTCAGCCGCGGCGTGCCGGCCTGCGCGTACCAGGCCAGATATGGCGTCAGGTCGGTGCCCGCGGCTTCGCCCAGCGCGGCCAGCAGGTCCTCGAGGGTGGCGGCGCTGCCGTCGTGGCGCGCGAAGTACAGGTCGGCGCCGCGGCGGAATGCTGCCGCGCCCAGCCGTTCGGCCAGCATGCGGATCAGCTCGGCGCCCTTCTCGTACACCGTCGCGGTGTAGAAGTTGTTGATCTCGCGGTATTGCGCGGGGCGCACCGGATGCGCCAGCGGGCCGGCATCCTCGGGAAACTGCACGCGCCGCAGCATCGCCACGTCCTCGATGCGCTTGAGGTCCGGCGAATGCATCGCCGCCGAGAACTGCTGCTCGCGGAACACCGTGAAGCCTTCCTTGAGCGACAGCTGGAACCAGTCGCGGCAGGTGACGCGGTTGCCGCTCCAGTTGTGGAAATACTCGTGGCCGATCACCGCCTCGACCGCGCGGTACTCGTCGTCGGTCGTGCTGTCGGGGTCGGTCAGCAGGTACTTGGCGTTGAAGATGTTGAGGCCCTTGTTCTCCATCGCGCCCATGTTGAAGTCGTGGGTGGCGACGACATGGAACACGTCGAGATCGCAGACGCGGCCGTAGGCCTGTTCGTCCCAGCGCAACGCACGCTCCAGCGCGGCCAGCGCGAAATCGCAGCGCGCGATCGCGTCCGGCTCGGCCCACAGCACCAGCCGCACGCTGCGACCATCGGCGACGGTGACGGACGTTTCGATCGATTCGAGACGCCCTGCCACCAGCGCGAACAGGTAGCTCGGTTTCGGATGCGGATCGACGAAGCGCGCCCAGTGGCGGCCATCCGCCAGCTCGCCGTGGCCGTCGGTGTTGCCGCCGGCCAGCAGGACCGGAAAGCGCGCGCGCTCGGCGCGCAGCGTCACCGAGTAGCGCGCCAGCACGTCGGGGCGATCGATGAAATAGGTGATGCGGCGGAAGCCTTCCGCTTCGCACTGGGTCAGCAGGAAGCCCGACGCGGCACTGCCCGACAGATACAGGCCCTCGAAGGCGCTGTTGGTCGCGGGGCGGATGCGCACGCGCGTCTCCAGCACGCTGCCGTCGCGCGCCGCCGGCACGCTGAGGCCGTCGGCACCGAGCTGGTAGTCGCCAGCGTCGAGATCGCGGCCGTCGAGGCGGAGCGACAGCAGCTCCAGCGCCTCGCCATCCAGCGTCAGCGGCAGGTCCTGCGCCGGGTCGCGCGCCAGGGTCAGCCGTGCCGCCACCTCGGTGCTGTCGATGCCGAGATCGAAGTCGAGATCGACGCTGGTCACGCGCCAGGCGGGCGCACGGTAATCGGCCAGTCGCACCGGGCGCGGTGTGGCACTGGCAGCGGAATCAGGCAGGGACATGGGAGCTCAACGAACGCAGGGGAACCGCCGATTGTAGTGAGGCCAGGCAGCGCGCGTGTAATCTGGGCCTTAAATTGCGCCTGAGCAAATCCCCGGATGCCGCGATGCAGCCCCTCGACCTGACACTCGACGACCTCCGCGCCGCCGCCGCGCGCATCGGCGCGCAAGCGCGGGTGACGCCGGTGCTCGACAGTGAAGTACTGGACGCCGCCGCCGGCGCGACGCTGCATTTCAAGGCCGAGCACCTGCAACGCGGCGGCGCCTTCAAGCTGCGCGGCGCGCTCAATGCGGTCTGGGCCCTGGACGAAGCGACCGCGGCGCGCGGCGTGGTCACGCATTCGTCCGGCAATCACGGCAACGCGCTGGCGCTGGCCGCGCGCAGTCGCGGCATTCCGGCGCACGTCGTCGTGCCCGAGGGCGCGGTGCGCACCAAGGTTGCCGCGATCGAGGCATCCGGTGCCACCATCCATCGTTGCGCGCCGACGCTGGCCGCGCGCGAGGCCGCCGCCGCCGCGGTGCAGGCACGCACCGGCGCGACCCTGGTGCATCCCTATGCCGATCCGCGGGTGATCGCCGGCCAGGGCACCGCCGCGCTGGAACTGCTGGCGCAGGTCGCCGATCTCGATGCGCTGGTGGTGCCGATCGGCGGCGGCGGCCTGGCCGCCGGCAGCGCGATCGCCGCGCACGCATGGAACCCGCGAATGGACGTTTATGCGGCCGAACCGGAGGGCGCAGCCGACGCCTGGCTGTCGCTGCGGCGCGGCGAACGCGTCACCGACGTGGTGCCCGACACGATCTGCGACGGCTTGCGTGCCGCCATCGGCGCTCCCAACTTCGACCTGCTGCGCGCGCATCGGGTCGAAGTGCTGCCGGTCAGCGACAGCGAGACGCTGGCCGCGATGCGCCGGCTGTGGGCCGATCTCAAACAGGTCGTCGAACCCTCGAGCGCCACCGTGCTGGCCGCGGTGCTGCGCCATCGCGAGCGTTTCGCCGGCCGCCGCGTCGGCCTGATCCTCAGCGGCGGCAACGTCGATCTCGATGCCATCGCCTTCTGCGCGCGCTGCGGCGCGACGGGAAGTGCCGCGTGACAGGCGGAAGCATGCTGCTATGGCTGACCCCGTGGGAGTTCTCTCCGGTCCTGCTCGTCGTGCTTGCGACGGGCGCACTGCTGTATCTGCGCGGCGCACGGCGGCTCGGTGTGAGCCTGGCGCGCCAGCTCGGATTCTGGCTGGGCATGGCGCTGATCTATGCCGCGCTGTTGACCCGTTTCGACTACTACGCCCAGCACCAGTTCTTCATCGACCGCATCCAGCAGGTGCTGCTGCATCACCTGGCTCCGCTGCTGATCATGGTCAGCTATCCGCTGGGCGTGCTGCGCGCGGGCCTGCCGCTGCGCTGGCGCGCGCGCGCGCTGCGGCCGCTGGCGCGTTCGGCGCCCTGGCGCGCGATCAGCGCCGTGTTGTTCAACCCGCTGCTGGCCACGCTGAGCTTCATCGCGCTGGTGCTGGTGTGGCTGATTCCGCGCGTGATGACGCTGGCCATGCTCGACTGGCGTCTGTACATGCTGATGAACTGGAGCATGCTGGCCAGCGGGCTGATCTACTGGGGCCTGGTGGTCGATCATCGGCGCCGGCCTCCCGCACGCATGGCGCCGGGCCTGCGCGTGCTGTCGCCGGCGCTGAGCATGACGCCGCAGATCCTGGTCGGCGCCATCATCACCTTCAGCAGGACCGACCTGTATCCCATTTTCTCGATCTGCGGGCGCGCGCTGGACATGAACGTGCTGGCCGACCAGCAGCTTGGCGGCCTGATCACCTGGGTGCCCGCATCGGCCATCGAGACCGTCGGTGCCCTGCTGGCGCTGCGCATCTGGATGCGGCTGTCGCAGCACGCGCGCGGCCGCCGCGTGCCGGCGCGCAGCACCGCTGCACGGCGCGCCGGCTGAGCGCACGTCGGAGCGCGGGCGTCCGGCACATGGCAGCGGGCGGCGCGGCAGCGTTGGCAACTGCGGCGACTGCAGCGCAACGTTCCGGTCCGTCCGGATGCCTTTGCCGAGCTGGTGTTTCAGGTGGATGCCGGCGACTGATCCGTGCGCCGCGCCCGCAACAGGGTCAGCAGCGCCAGCGCAATCAGCGCGATGCCGGCGGTCTCGGCGGCATCGGGGCGCTCGCCGAGCAGCGCCCAGGCAAACAGCACGCCGGCGACCGGGATCGCCAGACTGGTCAGCCCGGCGATCGCCGCCGGCAGCCGCTGCACCACGGTCAGCCACAGCGCCCAGCCGATGCCGGAGGCGAGCAGCACGTTGTAGGCGAGCGCGGCCAGCAGGTCCGGCGTCCACGCCACGGCGCGTTCGGGGATGACCAGCGCCAGCACCACCAGCGCCACGGTGCCGGCCAGCATCTGCCACGCGGTCAGGCGCAGCGCCGAAATCGCGTGGCGATCGAACACGCGCTTGGCCAGCACCGTGCCGATCGCCCAGGCCAGGCCGCCGGCGATCGCCAGCGCGGCACTGCCGAAGTCGCCGACGCCGCGCCAGGGTTCCAGCACCAGCAGCAGGCCGAGCGCGGCCAGCGCGATGCTGATCCACTGCGCGCGGCGCGGGCGGTTGCGCAGCAGCAGCCAGGCCAGCAGCACCGTCCAGAACGGCATGGTGTAGGCCAGCAGCGCGGTCTTGCCGGCGCCGCCGTGCACCAGCGCCCACTGCACCAGCGCCTGGAAGCCGGTGGTCTGGGCCAGGCCGATCGCGAGCGTCGGCCGCCACGGTGGCGGCGCCAGCGATTCGCGCTTCAGCGCCAGCAGCGCGAACAGCACCGTGGTGCCACCGACGTAGCGCAGCGCCGAGAACGTGAACGGACCGGCGTAGGCCAGCGCCTGCTTCATCACGATCCAGTTGTAGCTCCAGATCAGGGTCAGCGCGACCAGCGCCAGCAAGGCGCCGCGACGGGCAGCGGGTGCGGGGGGTGTGGCCGGGGCCGGGGTGCTCATCCGGCGGCCCGCTGCGCAAGCATCACTGTCGCCGGGCGCGTGGCCGCGATCGCGCGCGGCCCGGCCCTGCGATCGGGCCGCGTCGCCGACGGCTTCAGAACCGGTGGCCGATGGCCGCCATCATGGCGCCGAAGAAAAACAGCATGAACAGCGCCATCAGCACCAGGCTGACGATGATCAATACGCCCTGGATGACGAAATACACCCGCAGCTTGTCCAGCGACTGACGCAGCGCGCTCTCGTCGCCGGTCATCTGTGCGCGTTCGATGGCGCCGCCGGCCTGCATCAGCAGCACACCGATCCAGATCGGGATCCATGCCCACAGGATGCCGATGATGCTGAGCGCGGTCAGCGCCCCCATGACGATGTTGACGATGCCTACGAACTTGATCCAGCCCTTGCCGGCGGCGAGCGGCTGACTGAGATCGCGGATCGCGGTGCTGTTGCTGTCCATGGCTTTCCCCCCGGAGGTGGTGACGCCGGCGCCCCCGCGACGGCTGGCGGCAGGGTAGGCGCGCGCGGGCCCCGGATACAAGCGTGATGCAGTTCACGGATCAGGCATGGAGATTGCTTGCTGGAACGGGATGTCGGCGCGCCACGGGGCGCCGCGAATCCGGCTGCGGAGTGCGATGGTGCTGATCCCGAATTACAACCCGTGGCTGGTGGGGCTGTCCGTGGCGATCGCGGTGGTCGCTTCCTATGTGTCCTTCAGCGTCACCGGACGCCTCGCCCGCAGCCGGGGATGGACGTTGCGCGTCTGGTGGCTGGCCGGTGCCCTGGCGATGGGCTGGGGCGTCTGGGCCATGCACTTCGTCGGCATGCTCGCCTTGCACCTCGGCACCCCGCTGGGCTTCGACGTCGTCCCCACCGTGCTGTCGATGCTGCCGATCATCGTCGCTTCCGGCGGCGCGATGGGCCTGCTGGCGCGGGGCCCTGCCTTCCGCGGCCGCCTGCCGCTGGCCGGCACGATCCTGGGTGCCGGGGTCGGCGGCATGCACTACGCCGGCATGGCGGCGATGCACATGCAGCCGGCGATCGTCTGGCAGCCGGGGCGGGTGGTGCTGTCGCTGCTGTTCGCCGTGCTCGGCGCAACGGCCGCGTTGTGGGTCGCCCTGCGCGTCGCGGAAGCATCGCGACCGGCGTCGCGGCGGTTGCGCCAGTGGGGCGCCGCGCTGCTGATGGGCGCGGCGGTGGCCGGAACGCATTATCTCGGCATGAGCGCCGCCGGCTTCGCCGCCGGTGCGCTGTGCCTGTCAGCCGGCAGTGTCCTGCACGGCGTGGCACTGGCGACCGGCATCGCCGCCGCGGCGCTGCTGATGCTGCTCGGTGTGCTGGCGGCGGCGTGGCTGCATGAGCGCGTCGAGGCTGGTGTGCAGCACCGTGACCAGGCGCTGACGCGCACGCGCGAAATGCTGATCGAGCGCATGTATCACGACGACCTGACCGGCCTGCCCAATCGCGTGCTGTTGCTGGAGCGTCTGCAGCGCTCGCTGGCCGACGCCGAACTCCAGCGCCGCAAGACCGCCCTGATGGTGCTGGAGCTCAAGGGCTTCAAGATGGTCAACGACTGGCTGGGTCACGAGGCCGGCGATCAGGCCCTGCGCGCGATCGCGACATCGCTGCGCGCGCTGGCCCCGGAAGCGGGCATGGTCGCGCGCCTGGACGGCGACGAGTTCGCCATCGTCATCGACCACGTGCGTGATCCCGGCGAGGTGGAGCGCCTGTGCCGCCAGGTGCTGGCGGTGATGCGCCAGCCGGTGAGCGCGATGGGCTATCCGGTCAGCCTGCAACCCGGCATCGGTCTCGCCGTCTCCAGTCCGGGCGGCGATGACGCCGAAACCCTGCTGCGCAACGCCGAGGCCGCGTTGCAGGTGGCCCGCCAGCAGGGCGATGCCGGCTACCGGTTGTTCGAGAAGGGCATGCACCGCGACGCCCGCGAGCGTCTGACACTGACGCTGGAGCTGCGCGAGGCGATCCGCACCGGCGTGCTGCAGGCCTATTTCCAGCCGACCTGGGATCTGCGCAGCGGCGCACTGGTGGGGGCCGAGGCGCTGGCGCGCTGGGTGCATCCGCAGCGCGGCCAGATCTCCCCGACCGTGTTCGTGCCGCTGGCCGAGGCCGACGGCCTGGCCGGCGCGCTGGGTGCGGCGATGCTCGACCAGGTCCTGGGGCAGCTGCGCGGCTGGCTGGCGGAGGGGCTGGATCCGGGGCCGGTGGCGATCAACCTGTCGCTGTACGAGCTGCGCGACGCCAGCTTCATCGACGGTCTGCGCGACAAGCTGGAGGCTTACCAGGTTCCCGCCGATCGCCTGCGTTTCGAGATCACCGAGTCCGTCGCCATGGGTGACCTGCAGGCCACGCTGGCGCGCCTGCACGCGATCGTCGCGCTGGGCTGCGGCCTGCTGATCGACGATTTCGGCACCGGCTATTCCAGTCTCAGTCATTTGCGCCACCTGCCGATCGAGGCGATCAAGATCGATCAGTCGTTCGTGCGCGCGGCGCTGGTCAACCAGGCCGACCGCGACATCACCGAGGCGATCGTGGCCCTGGCCAGGCGGCTGCGCCTGAAGATCGTCGCCGAGGGCGTGGAGACGGAAGCGCAGGCGCGCTGGCTGCGCGAGATCGGCTGCGACGTCGCGCAGGGATTTCTCTACGCGCGGCCGCTGCCGGCCGCGGAATACACCGAGCGCCTGCGTGCCGCGCGCGGTACCCCGGCTGCGCGCGCGCGGGTTCCGGCGCCGGCCTTGCAGGTGGTGCGCGTGCCCTGAGCCTCGGCTTCAGCTGCGGCGCGAGCCGCGCAGGCGCGCCACCGAGAAGGTCGCGATCTCGCCGCCGACCGAGCGTTGCGGCTGGCCTTCGGGGGCGCCGAACGCGTGCAGGTAGACCACCTCCCAGGTGGACGCGATGCGGCCGCCGGGGCGCTGCGCATCGTAGGCGTCGAGCATGCGCCGGTAGCGCGCCTTGCCGGTCAGCCCGCGCTCGCGCGCGGCATCGGCGTTGGTGGCGCCGAGGCCCTTCAGCTCGCGCAGCAGTGCCGGCACGTCGGGATAGGTCAGGGTCAGGCGCTCGACGTCGAGTACCGGATCGCGCAGGCCGGCCGCCAGCGCGGCGTCGCCGAGATCGTGCATGTCGAGAAAGCGGCTGACATGCGCATGCACGCCATCGGCCGCGGCCCAGGCGGCGCGCAGCTCGCTCAACGTGTCGGGGCCGAAGCTCGAGACCAGCAGCAGGCCGCCCGGCCGGAGCACGCGCGCGAACTCGGCGAACAGCGGCGCCGGATCGTCGATCCACTGGATGCACAGGTTCGAATGCAGCAGGTCGATCGCGCGGTCGGGCAGCGGCAGCGCCTGCGCATCGGCGCAGACGCGCGCGAACGGCCGCCGCCAGCCGGCGTGGCGGCGCGCGGCGCGCAGCATCGGCAGGGCCAGATCCAGCGCGATGACCTCGGCCTTCGGATACGCCTTGCGCAGCGCAGCGCTGCCGAGACCGGTGCCGGCGCCGACATCGAGCACGCGCGCGGGCGCAGCATCCAGCAGCAGCAGGCGTTCGCACAGACGCGCGCCGACCTCGCGCTGCAACGCGTCGTGCTGCTCGTAGTGCCGGGCGGCGCGACCGAAGGCGCGGCGCACCTGGGCGCGGTCGAGGTGAAAGTCGTCGCGCGCGCTCATGCGCCGGCACCCAGCAACGGCGCCAGCGCGGCGGCCACCGCGTCGGCGTGGCCGAGAAACGGCGCGTGCGCGGCGTGCTCGAGTTCGGCGAAGGCGCCGCCGCATGCGGTCGCCGCCGCGCGCAGCGCCGCCGATGGCACCAGACGATCGCGGCGGCCGGCGATCCATGCACTGGGCACGGCGAGCTGCGGCAGCCGTGCACGCAGGTCGCTGCGTTCGAGCAGCGCAAGGCCCGCCGCCAGTGCCGCCGGGTCGGGTTCGCCGCGCGCGAACAGATCGGCGCGCAGCCGGCGCAGGTCGGTCTGTGCGCGCGCGTCGCCCAGCACTTCGAGGGCGAGAAAGCGCTCGACCGTGGCGCGCCAGTCGCGGTCCAGGTCGGCGGCGAAGGTCTCGAAGGTGGCCGGTGTCATGCCGTGCGGCCAGTCGGGCGCGGCGACGAAACGCGGCGTGGCGCAGACCATCGCCAGCGCGCGCACCTGCGCCGGCCGGGTCAGCGCCGCGTGCAGCGCGAACAGTCCGCCCAGCGACCAGCCCAGCCACGTCGCCGGCGGCGTGGCGTCGGCGATCGCCGCGACGACCGCATCGGGTTCCAGCGCCACCGCACTGTCGCGCGAGTGGCCGTGGCCCGGCAGATCGACGAGATAGAGCCTGCAGCGCTCGGCCAGCACCTCGACCAGCGGCGCGAACACGCCGCCGTGCATCGCCCAGCCATGGATCAGCACCAGCGGCTGCGCGCCGCGGCCGCGGGTCTCGATGGACAGCGCGCCCGCGTTCATGGCGCCGGCTCCAGCGTCTGCGGCGGCGGCACGACTTCGGCCAGCGCCGCGAGCAGACGATCGACGTCGGCCTCGTCATGTGCCGCGCTGAGCGTGATGCGCAACCGTGCCGTGCCTTCGGGCACCGTCGGCGGACGGATCGCGGTCACCAGCAGTCCGCGCGTCTCCAGTGCCGCGGCCGCCCGCATCGCCGCGGCGCTGTCGCCCAGCAGCAGCGGCTGGATCGGCGTGGACGAGGCCGCCAGCGGCAGGCCGAGCTGCGCGGCGCCGATGCGAAAGCGCGCGATCAGGGCTACGAGATGGGCGCGGCGATCATCGCTGCGGCGGGCCAGGGCGACCGCTGCCCGCGCGGTCGCGGCCAGCGCGGGCGGCAGCGCGGTGCTGTAGACCCAGGTGCGCGCGAACTGGGTCAGGCCGTCGATCAGCGCCGCCGGGCCGGCGACGAAGGCGCCGGCGCAACCCAGCGCCTTGCCCAGCGTTGCCATCAGTATCGGCACGTCGGTTTGCGCCAGTCCGGCATCGGCCACGCTGCCGGCGCCCTGCGGGCCGAGCACGCCGAGGCCGTGGGCGTCATCGATCATCAGGGTGGCCTGCTCGCGCGCGCACAGCGCCGCCAGCGCGGGCAGCGGGGCGAGGTCGCCGTCCATGCTGAACACGCCGTCGCTGGCGACCAGCGCTGCCGCCTGCGGCGCCGTCGCCAGCTGGCGCGCGGCGCCGGCGACGTCGGCGTGCGGATAGCGCTTGAGCGTGCAGCCGGCCAGTCGCGCGCCATCGAGCAGACAGGCGTGGTTGAGCCTGTCCTGCACGCAGAGATCGTCCGCACCCAGCAACGCCTGCAGCGCGCCGAGGTTGGCGGCGTAGCCGGTCGAGAACAGCAGCGCGCGCTCGCGGCCGGTCCAGTCGGCCAGTTCGGCTTCGAGCGCCGCGTGCTCGCGATGATGGCCGATGACCAGATGCGCCGCGGTGCTGCCGACGCCGCAGTCACCGGCCGCGCGCCGGAGCGCTTTGATCAGCTGCGGATGCTGCGCCAGGCCGAGGTAGTCGTTGCTGCAGAACGCCAGCAGCTCGCGGCCGTCGATGCGCACGCGCGGACCCTGCGCCTGCTCGACCGCGCGCAGCCGCCGCAGCAGGCCGGCGCGCTCGCGTTCGGCCTGCCGCGCGGCGATCCGCGCCAGCAGCTCAGGCCGCGGCACTGCAGCCGCAGTTTGCGCGACCGTCGCCGCAGCAGGCGTCGGCCGCGACCAGATCGGCGTGCGCGGTGCCCGGTTCGGGCTCGACTTCCAGCGCGTGCAGGCCGAGACGCGCGAACAAGGCCTGATCGTGGGCGACGTCGGGATTGCCGGTGGTCAGCAGCTTCTCGCCGTAAAAGATCGAGTTGGCGCCGGCGAAGAAGCACAGCGCCTGCAACTCGTCGCTCATCCCGGCGCGGCCGGCCGACAGCCGCACCATCGACGCCGGCATCAGCAGGCGCGCGACCGCGATCGTGCGCACGAACTCGAAGGGATCGAGTTCGGCGGTGCCGGCCAGCGGCGTACCGGCGACCTGCACCAGACGGTTGATCGGCACCGACTGCGGATGCTCGGGCAGGGTCGCCAGCGTTTGCAGCAGACCGGCGCGCTGCTCGCGCGTCTCGCCCATGCCGACGATGCCGCCGCAGCAGGTCTTCAGGCCGGCGTCGCGCACGTGCTCCAGGGTGTCGAGCCGGTCCTGGTACTGGCGCGTGTGGATGATCTCGCCGTAGAACTCCGGCGCGCTGTCGAGATTGTGGTTGTAGTAGTCGAGGCCGGCGGACTTCAGCGTGTCCGCCTGCGGCGCGCTCAGCATGCCGAGCGTGGCGCAGGTCTCCAAGCCCAGCGCCTTCACCGCCGCCACGATCTCGGCCACCTGCGCGACCTCGCGATCCTTGGGCGCGCGCCACGCCGCGCCCATGCAGAAGCGGCTGGCGCCGGCGGCTTTGGCCGCGCGCGCGCGCTCCAGCACCGCCTCGACGCTCATCAGCTTGTGCGCCGCGACGCCGGTGTCGTAGCGCGCCGCTTGCGGGCAGTAAGCGCAGTCCTCGGGGCAACCGCCGGTCTTGATCGACAGCAGGGTCGAGACCTGCACCGCGTTGGGGTCGTGGTGCGCGCGATGCACGGCGTGCGCGCGCGCCAGCAGATCGTTGAACGGCAGCTCGAACAGCGCGCACACCTCGGCGCGCGTCCAGTCGTGGCGCAGGGCGGTCATGGCGGTCGTCCGCGGTAGAGTGGCGGCGAGTCTGGGAGGGGAGCGGATGGCTGTCAACCGGATCCGGGCCTTGCTGGTTGACGGCGCGCGGCGTCTCGAACGACTGCTGCTGCCGTCGCGCTGCCTGCTGTGCGCAGCGCCGGGGGGCGGTGACGACCTCTGCGCCGCCTGCGCCGCCGAACTGCCGCGCAATCCCGTCTGCTGCACGCGCTGCGCCGAGCCGCTGGCCCAGCCCGCCGCACTCTGCGGGGCCTGCCAACGCGAACCGCCGCCCTGGGATACGGCGTGGGTGCCGTTCCGCTACGAATGGCCGCTGGATCGGCTGGAGAGCCGCTTCAAATTCGCGGCCGGACTGGCCGCCGGGCGCGTGCTGGCCGCGCAGTGGCTGGCGGCAGGTCCGCCGCCGTCGCGGCCGGACCTGATCGTGCCGGTGCCGTTGCACCGTGGTCGCCTGCGCCGGCGCGGCTACAACCAGGCGCTGGAGCTGGCACGCCCGCTGGCCAGTGCGCTCGGCATTCCGCTGCGTCACGACGTGCTCGAGCGGGTGCGCGTCACCCACCAGCAGACCGAACTCGACGCCAAGCGCCGGCGCGCCAACGTGCGCGGCGCGTTCCGTCTGCGCCCGTTGCGCGCCGCCGGCCTCCCGCTGCACATCGCCCTGCTCGACGACGTGATGACCACCGGCGCGACGCTGGCGGAATGCGCGCGCGTACTCAAGCGCGCCGGCGTGGCGCGGGTGGACGTGTGGGCACTGGCGCGCGCGCCGGCACGGCGCTAGAGTTGCCACCAAAGTTATAACTTTGCACGACGGCGGCTTGCCCGCCGCCGGTGTCCGTCACCGAGGCCCGTAGCATGAGCGAACTCAAGATCCGCAAGATCGGCAACTCCTACGGCGTGATCCTGCCGCGCGAGGAACTCGAACACCTGCAGGTGCGCGAGGGCGAGACCGTGTACGTGACGCGCATCCCCGGCGGCGTGCAGTTGAACGCGCACGACCCGGTGTTCGCCGAAGGCATGCGGGCGTTCGAGGAAGGCCGTCGCAAGTTCCGTAACGCGCTGCGTGAACTGGCCAAATGAGGACGCCAGTCTGGCTCAGCGCCGGCCTGGTGCGGGCGCTGCACGCCGAACTGCTGGCCGAATACGGCGGCCTCGACGCGCGCTGCAACGAGGTGCTGCTCGAGTCCGCACTGGCGCGGCCGCGGCAGCGCCACACCTACGGTGATCCGCCGGCGACACTGACGGAGCTTGCCGCCGCCTATGGTTTCGGACTGGCGCGCAACCACAGCTTTTCCGACGGCAACAAGCGCGTTGCGCTGATGGCGATGTATGTTTTTCTGCGTCTCAACGGCCAGGTTCTCGACGCCCCCGAAATCGAGGCCGTC
Organism: Pseudomonadota bacterium; assembly: GCA_021815695.1. Taxonomy (GTDB): domain Bacteria; phylum Pseudomonadota; class Gammaproteobacteria; order Xanthomonadales; family Rhodanobacteraceae; genus Metallibacterium. The sequence continues at coordinate 3,691 of JAKAZT010000004.1, read as the reverse complement.
GCGGTGATCCAGGATCTCGCCGCCGGCCGCTTCGACGAGGCCGCGCTGGCGGCCTGGCTCAAGGCGCGCTGCAAGAAGGTGCGCAAGCGCTGAGCGCGTGCCTCAGATCTCCACCAGCGGCATCCCGGCGATGCGCTCGAACTGCTGCGGCCACGGCTGGCGGAACTTGTGCAGCTGGTAGCGGTTTTCGGCGAAGTCGAGGCCGCGGACGCCATCGAGAAACGCCGGCGCGAAGCAGGCCGGATCCGCGAAGAAGGCGTTGACGCCGTTGCGCTCGACGCCGACGAAGCGATAGCCGTGCTGCGCGAAAAACGCGCGCCAGCCGGCGACCGACACGCCGTAGTAGAGCTGGGTCGGATGCGCGGCGGTGAAGTCGAAGGCGTCGGCGTAGGGAATGCTGACGCGGCGCTCGGGGCCGAAGGTGGCGTTGTACTCGACCACCCAGATCTTCGGGCGCAGGCCGGCCGCGAGCAGCGCGTCGGCGATGTGGCAATCGTTGCCGTCGATATCCAGCGAGCACACGTCCGGGTCGCGAAACAGCGCGCGCTGCACCAGCGCGGGCACGCCGGCGCGGGTGACGAACAGTGCCAGGCATTCGACACCGACGCCGGCCAGCGGCAGCAGGCGCCGCGCACGCGCCGACTTGCGCGCATCGCCCTCGACCATCAGGCCGCCGTATTTTTCGGCGATCGCCAGCCAGGCGGTGTTGTTGTCGATGCCATCGCTGGCGCCGATCTCGATGAAGCTGCGGTTGGCGTCAATCAGCTGGCTGCGCAGCACGTCGAGCACGCCATCCTCGCCGTTCTGGCTGAAGGCGGAGAACTCCCACGTGGCAGGATCGCGCAGATCGATGCGCCGCGCGGGCATGCGCGCGCCCCTGGCCAGCGCGATGGCGATGCGCTGGCGGTCCGCGAGGTCGTCGAAGTGGCGGCGGATGCGTCCGATCACGCGTGCGGCTCGCGGTGGAGACGCGGCATCATCGCCTCAGCGCAACGCCAGCGCCAGCGCCATGCCGGCCCACAGCGTCATGCCCAGCAGATTGTTCTGGCGGAACGCGGCCAGGCAATGTTCGGGTCGGCGGTCGCGCTGGGTCCGCAGCTGCCAGCCGAACTGGCCGGCCGCGGCGACAAGTCCGAGAAAGTACGGCCACGCCAACTGCGCGCGCGTGCCGACCAGCAGCATGGTCAGCAGGAAACTCGCGATCAGCACGCCGAGGATCGGCAGATCGGCGTCACCGAACAGGATCGCGGTCGAGCGCGCGCCGGCCTTCAGGTCGTCCGCGCGATCGACCATCGCGTACTCGGTGTCGTAGATCGTCGACCACAGCACGTTGCCGAGAAACAGCAGCCAGCCCAGCGGCGGCACCGTACCCTGGACCGCCGCGAAAGCCATCGGAATCGACCAGCCGAAGGCCGCGCCCAGCACCACCTGCGGCAGGTCGGTATGGCGCTTGCTGAAGGGATACAGTGCCGCCAGCGCGGCGCCGGCGAAGCTGAGCTTGATCGTCAGCGGATTGGTCAGCAGCACCAGACCGAAGGCGACGATCAGCAGCACGGCGAACACCACCAGCGCCTCGCGCGGCGTCACCCGGCCCGCAGCCAGCGGCCGACCGGCGGTGCGCCGCACCTGCGGATCGAGATCGCGGTCGGCGTAGTCGTTGATCGCGCAGCCCGCGGCGCGCATCACGAACACGCCGACGGTGAAGATCGCCAGCAGTTTCAGCGACGGGAAATCATGCGTGGCCAGCCACAGCGCCCACCATGTCGGCCACATCAGCAACAGCGCGCCGACCGGGCGATCGAAGCGGGTCAGCACCAGATAGGCGCGAGCGCGCTCGCGCCGGTGCCCGGGCAGTGCCCGCAGCAGGAACTCGATCGCCGCCGTGGAGCGCGCCGAGGCGTCCGCCGGCCGTGCGCCGGCCGCGGGTGCCGGCGGACGCGGCCGCAGCCGTGCGGCATGCGGCCTGGGGGGCTGACGGCGGGGTGGTCGCGGCGGCTGCGGCATCGCGCCAGTCTAGTGCGGTGTCCCGGAAATGCGCATCCGTCATTCCCGCGTCTTGCGGCGCGATACGGCGTTGCGCCGCGTCGCCATGGCGCGGACATGCCTCCTCGTCGCGCCGGGTCGCGCAGCGAAATCCACCGGCATTCGCCGACGCGTAGCTCCGGGACACCGCACCAGCGGCGTGCGGAGGACCTCGTGCCGTCTGCGCCTTCGATTAAGCTCGCCGAAAAGGCAGCGACGGGCGAAGGTGATGCGCGCGTGGCGAATCGGACTGGGATTCCTGCTGCTGACGGCGATGCTGCCGGGCAGCACTCGGGCGCGTGCGGACGCGCTGCCGCGCGACATGCGCTTCGGGCACTACACCTTCGCCCTGATCTGGGAGCCGGGTGCCTGCCGGACGCACGACGAACTGGCCGGCCCGGACTGTGCCACGCGCAAACCCGATGCGGCCGCCAGCCGGCAGTGGAGCCTGCACGGCCTGTGGCCGAGCACGCCGCGCGGTCTCGCGCAGGCCGGCATGCCCGACCCGACCTGGTGGCGCTACGGCTGCTACTGGTACGGCGCGGATCACGCCATTCCCGCAAGTTCCTGCGCCAATCCGCGACTCGATCTCGAGCCGGTGCTGCGCGCGCGGCTGGACAAGGCAATGCCGGCCGCGGCGAGCTGCCTCGATCGCCACGAGTTCTTCAAGCACGCGGCCTGCTACGGCTTCGAGGCCAACGCCTTTTTCCGCCGCGCCCTGGATCTTGCCGCCAGCGTCAACGCCAACCCGTTCACGGCCTGGGTGCGCGCGCATCGCGGGCAGACGATCCGCCGCACGGCGCTGCTCGCGGCGTTCGCGCGCGGGTTCGGCCTCGATTCCGGCGCGGCGCTGGAACTGCGCTGCGGCCGCGACCCCGGCGCGGCACGCGCGGACGTGCTGGTGCAGGTCTGGCTGACGATCCGCGCCGACCGCATCGACACGTTCCCGGCGCCCGCCAGCCTCGCCGCCGGTCGTCGCGGCAACTGCCCCGCGCGCATCGTGATCGCCCGCTGAGCGGCGTGCCGCCGCGTCCGACCGCCGTCACCCCGGATGACCCATGAACACCGCAGGTCGTGCTGACCAGCCCAGTTCCTGGGCAGGCGGTTCGCCGGGCTTTGCCGATCGACCCGCATCGCTGTCATGGCGCACCCTCGCTGTCATGGCGTCCCTCCCTCGTTGTCGCCCTGAGCGCCGCGACGGGTGAGGGGGCGCTCGCGCGCCCACGAACGCCACGCCAGGGATGGTGTGGCCGGGGACGTCGACGCAGGGATGCATGGTGCCGATGGCCAAGTCATCCGGCGTCGGTCGCTTGTCAGATCCTTCGGCCTGCGACCTCAGGATGACACCGGAGGGTTTTGGCATGCCGAAGGCCTTGGCGTGCCAAAAGTCTTGTCATGCTGAGCGCAGCGAAGCATCTGGTTTGCCGGGCCACCCCGGCCGGCCATGCAGCGGGGAGCCCGTCGCTTGTCAGATCCTTCGGCCTGCGGCCTCGGGATGACAGGAGAGGGCGGTGGCCTCGGGAACACTGGAGGGCCCGGCTTCGGGTTGACAGAGGAGTCGCGGCCTCGGAGTCGCGGCCTCGGGATGACTGAGAAGCCGCGGCCTCGGATTGAGTGCAGCGAAGACTCGGGTGCGGCGGCACGGGGCAGCGAGGGACTCCCGACGACC
>JAKAZT010000071.1 GCA_021815695.1 Pseudomonadota bacterium | reverse complement strand
GGATGAGTGGAATCCGGATCGCATGAATCGCATCGACCAGTGCTTCGCGCAGCTCAAGGCCGCCGGCCGCGCCGGGCTGATCCCCTTCGTCACGGCGGGTGATCCCCTGCCCGACGCCACCGTGCCGCTGCTGCACGCGCTGGCGGCGGCGGGCGCCGACCTGATCGAGATTGGCGTGCCGTTTTCCGATCCGATGGCCGACGGTCCGGTGATCCAGCACGCCAACGAGCGCGCGCTGGGGCGCGGCGTGGGCCTGGGGCAGATCCTGGACTGGGTGCGCGCGTTTCGTCGCGACGATGCCGGTACTCCGCTGGTGCTGATGGGCTACCTCAACCCGATCGAGATCTACGGGCATGCGCGTTTCGCCGCCGATGCGGTCGCGGCCGGCGTGGACGGCGTGCTGCTGGTCGACTGCCCGCTGGAGGAGGACGACACCGCGCAGGCGATCCGCGATGCCGGGCTGCGGCAGATCCATCTCGCCGCGCCGACCACCGCGCCGGAGCGTCTGGACCAGCTGTGCCGGCGTGCCGAAGGATTTCTGTATTACGTCAGTTTTGCCGGCATCACCGGCGCCCGGCGCCTGAGCACCGCGGACATCGCCCAGCGCGTCGCGGCGATCCGTGTCGCGTCGCGGGCGCCGGTCGCGGTCGGCTTCGGCGTGCGCGACGCCGACAGCGCGGTGGCGATCGCCGGTTACGCCGATGCGGTGGTGATCGGCAGCGCGCTGGTCGAACGGATCGCCGGCAGCGCGGATGTCGCCGAGGCATGCGCGCGGGCACGGGCGTTCCTGGAGCCGATCCGCGCTGCGCTGGATGCGCGCGCGACGGCCTGAAGCACACGACGACCCGCGCAGCGGGCGCGGAACCGGTACGGGAGAGGATGACGATGAGCTGGCTGAACCGATTGCTTCCGGGAACCCGGGAGCGCAAGCCGCGCGTGCTGGCCAAGGGCAAGGTGCCGGAGGGCGTGTGGGAAAAATGCGCCGGCTGCGGCTCGGCGCTGTACCGGCCCGAACTGGAGCGCAACCTGATGGTGTGCCCCAAGTGCGGCCATCATCATCCGGTCGGCGCGCGCGCACGACTGGCCGCGTTCCTCGACGAAGGCAGCGGCGAGGAGCTCGACGCCGATCTGGCACCGACCGATGCGCTGCACTTTCGCGACACCAAGAAATACCGCGACCGGATCACCGTCGCGCAGAAGACGACCGGCGAGAAGGACGCGCTGGTGGTGATGCGCGGCCTGCTCAGGCAGAGTCCACTGGTGGTGGCCGCATTCGAGTTCGCCTACATGGGCGGCTCGATGGGTTCGGTGGTCGGCGAAAAGTTTGCCCGCGGCGCCGAGCGCGCGCTGGCCGAGCGCATTCCGCTGGTGTGCTTCGCCGCCACCGGCGGCGCGCGCATGCAGGAAGGCCTGCTGTCGCTGATGCAGATGGCCAAGACCGCGGCCGCACTGGCGCGCCTGCGCGACGCCGGCGTGCCCTACGTGTCGGTGTTGACGCATCCGACCACCGGCGGCGTTTCCGCCAGTCTCGGCATGCTTGGCGACATCAATGTCGGCGAGCCGAGGGCACTGATCGGTTTCGCCGGCCCGCGCGTGATCGAGCAGACCGTGCGCGAGACCTTGCCGGAGGGCTTCCAGCGTTCGGAGTTCCTGCTCGATCACGGCGCCATCGACCTGATCCTCGATCGCCGCCAGCAGCGCGACAAGCTGGCGGCGCTTCTGGCGCTGCTGGGCCGCAAGCCGCGCGCCGCCTGAGGTCGCCCGTCCGGGCCGGCGTTTCGATCAGCGGCAGATCTTCGCCAGCAGCGTCCGTTGCGCCGAATGCGGCATGGCATCGCCCGCCGGGACCCGCGTGTAGCGGCCGTCGCTGCCGAGTTGCCAAGCCTGGGTATTGTCGGCCAGATAATTGGCCAGCGTCTCCTCGTACACGCGCGTGGCCAATTCCGGGTCGAGGATCGGAAATCCGACCTCGATCCGCCGCAGCAGGTTGCGCTCCATCCAGTCGGCGCTGGCGCAGTACAGTTCGGGGGCGCCGTCGTTGGCAAACCAGTAGACCCGGCTGTGCTCGAGAAAGCGCCCGACCACCGAACGCACGCGGATACGCTCGGAAATTCCGGGCAGGCCGGGACGCAGGGTGCAGCCGCCGCGCACGATCAGGTCGATCTCGACGCCGGCACCGGAAGCCCGGTACAACGCCTGGATCACGCCGGGCTCGTTGAGCGCATTGATCTTGGCGACGATGCGTGCCGCGCGACCGGCCCGCGCATGCGCGGTCTCGCGCTCGATCTTCGCCATCAGGCCCTTGTGCAGGGTGAACGGCGAATGCAGCAGCCGCTTGAGCTTGATCATCGGCCCCAGTCCGGACATTTGCTGGAACACCTTGTGCACGTCCTCGCCGATCTCCGCGTGCGCGGTCATCAGGCCGATGTCGGTGTACAGGCGCGAAGTCAGCTGGTGATAGTTGCCGGTGGACAGGTGCACGTAACGGCGCAGGCGGCGGCCCTCGCGGCGCACGATCAGCAGCATCTTGGCGTGGGTCTTGTAGCCGACCACGCCGTACACCACCTGCACGCCGGCTGATTGCAGCCGGTTGGCAAGGCGGATGTTGGCCTCCTCGTCGAAGCGAGCGCGCAATTCCACCACCACGGTGACGTCCTTGCCGGCGCGTGCAGCCTCGACCAGCGACTCGACCAGCGGCGAATCGGTGCCGACGCGGTACAGCGTCTGCTTGATCGCCAGCACGTCGGGGTCCTGCGCCGCCTGGCGCAACAGTTCCATCACCGCCTGAAATGACTCATAGGGATGATGCAGCAGCACGTCGCGCTGGCCGATGGCATCGAACACGTTCGGCGTTTGCAGCAGCGCCGGCGCCAAACGCGGGGTGAATTTGGCGAACTTGAGGTCGGGCCGGTCGACCTGGTCGTAGATCGCCAGCACCCGGTTGAGATTGACCGGCCCGGCGCAGCGGTAGACGTCGGCTTCGTTCAGTTCGAAGTTCGCCATCAGCAGCTCGGTGATGGCCTTGGGACAGTTCTCGGCGATCTCCAGTCGCACCGGGCGCGCATAGCCGCGTCCGATCAGCTCCTCGGTCAGCGCGTTGGCCAGGTTCTCGACCTCCTCCTCCTCGATGGTCAGCTCGCTGTTGCGGGTGACCCGAAACTGGTACGAGCCCTGCACGTGGAAGCCGGGAAACATCTCGTCGGCGAACTGCTGCAGCAGGCCGGCCAGGAAGATGAATTCGTATGGTGACTGCGACACCTGTGCGGGCAGTCGGATCAGTCGCGGCAGCGAGCGCGGCGCGCGCACCAGCGCCATGTGGCCGGCGTGGCCGAAGGCGTCGCGACCCTCGAGCACGACCGCGATGTTGAGACTCTTGTTGAGGATGCGCGGAAACGGATGCGCCGGGTCCAGCCCCAGCGGAGAAAGCACCGGCAGGATCTCGTTCTGGAAATAGCCCTGCAGCCAGCGCTTCTGTCGGGCCGTCCACTTGTCGCGGGTCAGGAAGCGGATGCCTTCCTCGGCCAGTGCCGGCTGCAGCTCGTCCGTCCAGGTCATGTACTGTTCGCGCACCAGCTCCAGCGCGCGCTCGCGGATGCGCGTCAGTACCTCGCTGGGCGCCAGGCCATCGGCACCCGGGCGCGCATCACCGAAGGCCAGGTGCTGCTTGAGGACCGCCACGCGCACCTCGAAGTATTCATCGAGGTTGGTATTGGCGATGCACAGGAAACGCAGTCGCTCCAGCAATGGCATGCGCGGATCGCGCGCCTGCGCCAGCACGCGAAAATTGAACTCGAGTGCCGCCAGCTCGCGATTGAGAAACAGCTCGGGACGATCGAGATCGGACGCCTGGGTCATCGGTTGCCATCCTGCGGGGCGCTGAGCATGGCGGTAGCGCGCGCGCACGGCAACCGGTGTCGACTCAGGCGTCCCTGGCGCCGGGATCGAGCGCGCGTTCGCTGCCGAACAGCGCGGCGAACGTCGATCCGCGTCCGGGTTCGCTTGCGATCGTCAGCCGGGCCTGATGCAGGTTGAGCACATGCTTGACGATCGAAAGACCCAGTCCGGTACCGCCGGTCTCGCGCGAGCGGCTGGATGAGACCCGGTAGAAGCGCTCCGTCAGGCGCGCCTGGTGACTGGCCGGAATGCCGTAGCCGGTGTCAGTGACCGCGAATTCCAGCCCTTCCGGCGTGCGTCGCCAGCGAATCCCGATGCGGCCGCCGGTCGGCGTGTAGCGCACGGCGTTGCTGACCAGATTGGAGAACGCGCTGTGCAGCTCCTTCAGCGATCCGAGCAGATCGACCGCGTCCTCGGCCTCGATCTCGATCGTGTGCCGCCCGTGGCTCAGCGCCTCGGCCTCCTTGCGCAGGGTGGCCAGCAACGCACGCATCGCGACATGCTCCTCGACCAGCCGGGGCCGGGTCTCCAGCCGCGACAGAGTCAGCAGATCCTCGACGATCTGGGCCATGCGCCGGGACTGCAGGCGCATCTCGCCGATGATCGGCTCCAGCTCGGGAGTGTCCTCGGGATCGAGCAGCTCGAGATAGCCGTGAATCACGGTCAGCGGCGTGCGCAGCTCATGCGAGACATTGGCGACGAAGTCGCGGCGGACCTGTTCGAGACGATTGAGGTTGCTGATGTCGCGCGCGATCAGCAACTGCTGGTCGCGGCCGATCGGCAGCAGCGACAGCGACAGATGCAGGGCCGCATCGGCGGGTGCGGGCACATCGTCGAGCGGCTCGGTGTCGCTGCCGGCGAGCCAGTCGGCAATGGCGCTGCCGGCCAGGCGGGCGCTCAGCATGATGCGGCGATCCTGCGGTCGACGCAGGCCCAGCAGCCGCACCGCGGCATCGTTGAACCAGCGGACGCGGCCCTCGCGGTCGAGCAGCACCAAGGCATCGGGCAGTGCCGCGGCGGCATTGCGCAGCGCGCGCAATTGCCCGGCCAGCCGGCGCGTGCGCAGGGCGTGACGCGCCGCATCGGCGGCGGCGGACGGTGACAACGCGGTTGCGGGCATGCGGGATTCCAGATGGCGCAGACGCGCCAGTACCGTGACCAGTGCCAGTGTTGCGACGATGGCGATGGCGGTCGCCGGCGCGTTCAGGGCGTGACCCAGCGCGGCGGCCACCGGCAATGCGACCGCGCTGCCCGCAGCGAGGCGAGCCGCGGTCAGCCGCATGCCGGCTGCAGTCGGTCGCCGTGACCCGGCGCAGGCAGGGCGCGGGCCATCAGAAGCTCGCGGAGAAGCGATAGCCGGTGCCGCGCACGGTTTGCACCATGCGATCGAACTGCCAGGGCTCCAGCGTCTTGCGCAGGCGACGGATATGCACATCCACCGTGCGCTCCTCGACATACACGCTGCCGCCCCAGACGTGGTCCAGCAACTGGGTGCGCGAATACACGCGCTCGGCGTGGGTCATGAAGAAGTACAGCAGACGATACTCGGTAGGGCCGATCGGCACCGCCTCCTCGCCGGCGAACACGCGGTGTGCCGGGCCGTCGATGCGCAATCCGCCCATCTCGACCATGCCGGTGCCGTCATCGCCCTGGCTGCGCCGCAACACGGCGCGGATGCGCGCCAGCAGCTCGCGCGTCGAGAACGGCTTGATCACGTAGTCGTCGACGCCGGCTTCGAGGCCGTTGACGCGATCCATTTCCTCACCGCGCGCGGTGAGCATGATGATCGGGATCTCGCGGGTGAGGTCTTCCTTGCGCAGCCGGCGCGCCAGATCCAGGCCGCTCATGCCCGGCAGCATCCAGTCGAGCAGGATCAGGTCGGGCACCTGCTCGGCCATCGCCAGCTGGGCGGCGCGTGCGTCGGCGGCATGCACCGGCTCCATGCCCGCCTTGCGCAGGGCGAAGGCCACCATGTCGCGGATCGAGGCCTCGTCTTCAACGATCAGGATGCGCTTTTGCACGCGGCTTACGCCTTTGCTTGCCTGTGACGCAATGATTGCAGCGTGATCCTGTTACGCGGCAATGACAATCCGCTGCCGTTCGATGACAGGCCCGCGACCGCGAGCTCAGCCGGAGCCGCTGCCGTCCTGCTGGCGCAGGTGGCGCTTGCGCATCTCCAGCACGATCGGCGTGATCCAGGCGATGCGCGCCTCGATGCGCGCGCGCTGGTAGTAGTCCAGATCGCTGCGCCTGGCCAGACGCTGCAGCTGATCCAGCGCGTCAGCCGGCTGCCCGGCGAGGAAGGTGGCGTCGGCGTAGGCCTCGGCTGCGCGGATCGGCTGGCCGGCGAGGTCGGCGGCTCGACCGTAGGTGCGATAGAGGTCCGGTTCGTCGGCATCGTCGAGCAGCGGCTTGAGCAGGTGCGCGGCCTCGGGCGCGCCGTCGGCCTTGCCGTCGGCCAGCAGCGCCTTGGCATAGGCCAGGGCCACCGCATGATTGCGCGGCCAGTCGCGGGTGATCGCCGCGTAGCGTTGCAGCGAGGCCGCGCGGGCGCCGGCGACCTGTTCGGCGTGTGCGGTTGCCAGCCGCAGCGGCAGATTGTCCGGGTGCGCTGCCAGCAGCGGCTTGAGCTGGCGCAGGGCCGCGCTGCCGTCGCCGAGGCGGATCAGGGTCAGGGCATAGCCGTAGTGGTTGGCCGGAGTATCGAAGGTCGGATGCTGCCGCAGATTCCTGGCGTAGTAGTCCGCCAGCGTGTTGGGCTGATCGCTCATCAGAACGCGCACGCGTTCGCGCATCAGGGCGTACAGGGCATAGGCACCGCTGCCTTCCTCGCCATCGGCGCTGCGCGCGTACGCGATCAGTTCGCCCGGGTGGCGCACGTAGGGGAGCGGCTCGATGCTGGTCTGCCAGTGGCTGCCGACGGCGTAGATCGCGGGCGGGTGCGCGCGCATCTGTTCCTCGATCACGTGGGCGCGCGCCTCGGCTTCGCTGATGCGCTGCGAGGTCACCGGGTGGGTCTGCAACAGCTGCGGCAGATCACCACTGCCGCGGTCGGGGCGCAGATCCTCCTGCATGCGCTGGAAAAACCGGGCCATCGCCTCGGGATCGAAGCCGGCGCGGGCAAGCGTGCCGATGCCGACGCGATCCGCCTCTTCCTCGTCATGACGGGTGAAATTGAGCTGGCGCTGGGCGACCAGCCCTTCGCCGCCGGCGAGGATCGCGATCGGCGCGTTGCCGTTGCTGCCGCCCGCCGCGCCGGCCGCAATCGCGCCCAGCAGTGCCAGCGCCATCAGTGGTGTGGTCTTGCGCGCATCCTCGAAGGCGCGCTCGAGGTGATGCTGGGTGATGTGCGCGATCTCGTGCGCCAGCACCGCGGCCAGCTCGCTCTCGCTGTGCGTGGCGATGATCAGGCCGGCGTTGACTCCGACGTAGCCGCCCGGTGCGGCAAACGAGTTGATCTGCGAGTCGCGGACCACGAAAAAGGTGAACTTCTGCTTGGGTTCGTCACTGACGGCCACCAACCGGTAGCCGAGGCTGCTGACGTAGGCATCGACCAGGGGGTCATCCAGCACCAGATCCATCGCCCGCATCTGGTGCAGCATGTCGGCACCATAGGCCTGCTCCTCGGTCGGCGAGATCAGCGCGGCCGCCGAACTGCCGAGGTCCGGCAGCCGGAACGAGGTCTGCGCGCCGGCCGCAAAGGCGATGCCGGCGACCAGAGGGACGAGGTAACGGAAGCGTTTGCGCATACGGGGCATCATCATCGCCGGGCGCACGTTAACGCGCCATTGCGCGCGCCGCCAGAGCGCGCGCTCGCCGGCATTCATGCGCGATAACGGGGGCTTGCGTGCGATCGGCGGCGCCCGCATTCTGCATCGGTGGACGCCGCCGTGCCGCGCGGCCGTCACGGAGCCCGCAATGTCCGTCATCGAGATCTACACCACCGCCGTCTGCCCGTATTGCGTGGCGGCCAAGAATCTTTTCAGGAGCAAGGGTTTGCAATGGACGGAATCGCGGGTGGACGTCGATCCGGCCAAGCGCGAGGAGATGCTGACGCGCAGCGCCGGCCGGCGCACGGTGCCGCAGATCTTCATCAACAACCATCACGTCGGCGGCTTCGACGATCTGGCCGCGGCGGATCGCGACGGGCGTCTGGCCACCCTGCTGGCGGAGGCCGCGCCGTGAGCGATCGGGTCAGGGACTTCACCGCATTCCGCCAGCGCATGAACGCGCGCATTCTCGAGCACGACAACCAGGTCGTGCGGCGCTTCTTCGCACTGGACACGCAGTGCTACAAGGACGGCGCGCTGGATGTGCGCACCAAGGAGATGCTCGGTCTGGTCGCGTCGCTGGTGCTGCGCTGCGACGACTGCGTCAGCTACCACGTTGCCCAGTGCAAGGAAGCCGGCGTCAGCCGCGAGGAGATGTTCGAGGTGCTCCAGGTGGGCCTGGTGGTGGGCGGGTCGATCGTCATACCGCACCTGCGCCGCGCGGTGGATTTCCTCGATGACCTCGAGGTCGCGGACGAAAAGCCGCCTGCATAAGAAGCTCGCGATCATCCGCCGGCGTTGGCCGCGCCGAATTACCGCGGCGCGGACCCGGCTTGTCGCCGGGGGCGCCGCTGACCGATAATCGTGGGCTTGCTACGCGACGAACTGCGCCGCGAGGAGCTTCCGATGAGCAAGACCATCGCGGTGATCCGGGGCGACGGCATCGGCCCCGAGATCATGTCCGCCACCCTGCGCGTGCTCGACGCGCTCGACTGCGGCCTTGCCTACGAATTCGCCGAGGCCGGCATGGCCGCCTATGAGAGCAGCGGCGAGCTGCTGCCGCAGGCGACGCTGGATGCCATCGCGCGCCATCGCGTCGCGCTCAAGGGGCCGCTGACCACGCCGATCGGCGGCGGCTTCAGCTCGCTCAACGTCGAATTGCGCCGGCGCTTCGACCTCTACGCCAACGTGCGCCCGGCGATCAGTTTCCCCGGCACCAGGGCCCGTTACGAGCACATCGACATTCTGACGGTGCGCGAGAACACCGAGGGCGCCTACCTCTCCGAAGGCCAGACCGTGTCGGCCGACGGCGAGACGGCGCAGTCGATCATCCGCATCACCCGCCGCGGCTCCGAGCGCATCGTGCGCTATGCCTTCGAGCTTGCCCGCCGCAAGGGCCGCCGCAAGGTGACGGTGGTGCACAAGGCCAACATCATGAAGACCACCTCGGGTCTGTTCCTGAAGGTGGCGCGCGAGGTTGCCCGCGACTATCCCGAGATCGAGTGCAACGAGCTGATCGTCGACAACACCTGCATGCAACTGGTGATGCGACCGGAACAGTTCGACGTGATCGTCACCACCAACCTGTTCGGCGACATCCTCTCCGATCTCTGTGCGGGCCTGGTCGGCGGGCTGGGCCTGGCGCCCGGTGCGAACATCGGTAGCGAAGCGGCGATCTTCGAGGCGGTGCACGGTTCGGCGCCCGACATCGCCGGCAAGGGCGTGGCCAATCCCTGCGCGTTGCTGCTGGCGGCGGCCGATCTGCTCGACCATCTCGGCCTCGTCGAGCAGGGACATCGCGTGCGCCGCGCCATCCACGACACCCTGCAGGCGCGCGATCGCCTCACGCCCGATCTCGGCGGCAGCGGCAGCACCGGCACCTTCGCCGATGCGCTGGTCGAGCGCGTGCGCGCCGGGCACAGCCGAGCCGCCTGATTTCCGTCGAGTCATCGGCATGCGCGTCGCGCGGGAGCCCGCCGCGAAGCGGCTGGTCCGCGGCGCAGGCCGATTCAGTGTCGCAGCATGTACGCCGCACCGCCGCCCGGCCGGTATCCCGCCGCCAGCGCGCGCTGCACGTAGGCGATGGCGCGGCGGACCGCGACACGCGGCGCGGCGTTCCTGGCCAGTTCGGCCGCGATCGCCGCAGCCAGCGCGCAGCCGGTGCCGTGGCCTTCGAGCGCCCGCCGCGGGTGGCTGATCTCGAGCATGCCGCGCGCGTCGTAGTAACGATCCACAACGGTTGCGCCACGGCCGTGGCCGCCCTTGAGCAGCACGGACCGCGCGCCGATCGCCATCAGGGTGTCGGCGGCTGCGTCGGCGTCGCGCTTGTTGCGGATGCGCAGGCCCGTCAGCGCCTCCGCCTCCGGGCGGTTGGGCGTCAGCACATCCGCCAGCGGAATCAGATCTTCGATCAGGACCGCGATCGCATCGGCATCCAGCAGGCGCGCCCCGCGGGTCGCGATCATCAGCGGGTCGACCACGATCCATGGCGGTCGCCGGCGCGCCAGTTCGCGCGCGACCAGTCGCACCGCCGCCGCGTTGCCGAGCATCCCGGTCTTGACCGCCGCGACCGGAAAGTCGTCGAACACCGCCGCGATCTGTGCACGCAGGTGACGCAGCGGCACCGAGTGCACCGCGTTGATGCCGCGCGTGTTCTGCGCGGTGATGGCAGTGATCGCGCTGGTGCCGTGCACGCCGCGGGCATGAAAGGCCTTGAGGTCGGCCTGGATGCCGGCGCCGCCGCCCGAGTCGGAACCGGCAATGGTGAGGACGACGGGCGGAGCCGGGACCGGGGACTC
>JAKAZT010000070.1 GCA_021815695.1 Pseudomonadota bacterium | reverse complement strand
GCAAAAAGGCCGGCGCAACAGGCCGGCCTTTCGGATGCACGACGCGGGCGAGTGGATCAGCGCTTCATCGCCGAGAAGAACTCGTCGTTGGTCTTGGTGTTCTTCATCTTGTCGAGCATGAACTCCATCGCCGCCAGTTCATCCATCGGATGCAGCAGCTTGCGCAGGATCCACACCTTCTGCAGCAGATCGGCGTCGATCAGCAACTCCTCGCGGCGGGTGCCGGAGCGGTTGATGTTGATCGCGGGGTAGACGCGCTTTTCGCCGATGCGGCGGTCGAGGTGGACCTCGGCGTTGCCGGTGCCCTTGAACTCCTCGTAGATCACCTCGTCCATCTTCGAGCCGGTGTCGATCAGCGCGGTGGCGAGGATGGTCAGCGAGCCGCCCTCCTCGACATTGCGCGCGGCGCCGAAGAAGCGCTTGGGTCGCTGCAGGGCATTGGCGTCGACGCCGCCGGTGAGCACCTTGCCGGAGCTGGGCACGACGGTGTTGTAGGCGCGCGCGAGGCGGGTGATGGAATCGAGCAGGATCACCACGTCCTTCTTGTGCTCGACCAGGCGCTTGGCGCGCTCGATCACCATCTCGGCAACCTGCACGTGGCGCACTGCCGGCTCGTCGAAGGTCGAGGAGATGACCTCGGCGCGCACGCTGCGCTGCATCTCGGTAACTTCTTCCGGGCGCTCGTCGATCAGCAGGATCATCAGATGCGCGTCGGGATGGTTGTGCACGATGGCCTGTGCGATGTTCTGCAGCATCATCGTCTTGCCGGCCTTGGGCGGCGACACGATCAGGCCGCGCTGGCCTTTGCCGACCGGCGCGATCAGGTCGAGTATGCGGCCGGTGATGTCCTCGCTGGAGCCGTTGCCGCGCTCGAGGTGGAACGCCTTGCGCGGAAACAGCGGCGTCAGGTTCTCGAACAGGATCTTGTTCTTCGACGCCTCCGGCGGCTCGCCGTTGATGTCGTCGACCTTGAGCATCGCGAAGTAGCGCTCGCCTTCCTTGGGCGGACGCACGCGGCCGGTGACATAGTCGCCGGTGCGCAGGTTGAAGCGGCGCACCTGGCTGGGGCTGACGTAGACGTCGTCGGGGCCGGCCAGGTACGACTCGTCGGCACCGCGCATGAAGCCGAAGCCGTCCTGCATGATCTCCAGCACGCCCTCGCCCCAGATGCCGCCGCCGCTGCGGGCGTGGGCCTTGAGGATGTTGAAGATCACGTCCTGCTTGCGCGCGCGGGCAACGCCTTCCTGGATGCCGAGCGACTCGGCCAGTTCCAGCAGCGCCGCGGCCGGCTTGCGGCGCAGTTCGGTGAGATTGATCAGGCGCTCGTTCTCGCCGGCGCTGGCGACGTAGTCGTCGTCCTCGTCGCGCGGCAGGCCGGCCTGCTGGCGCGACGGGCCGCCGCCGGCGTTGGGGTTGCCGTTGCCCGGCTGACGTTCGCCACGATCGTTGCGGTCGTTGCGGCCGCGGCGGCGGCCGTGGCGATCGCGGTTGTTGCGGTCGCGCTGTTCGCGCACCGGTGGCACGCCACCCTCGGCGGGAGCGGGTGGCTCGCCGATCACCGCGGGACGCGGTACTTCGACAGCGGTTTCGGCCGGGCGCGCGGGCGCGGCATTGTCTTTCACTTCGGTATCTGACACGAACGGGCCTCGCAGGAGCGTGGCAAAGAGGGAGGCGAGCGGGAAGGAGCAACGCAGGGCGAAACCGGAAGGTTCGCGGACGCTCGTGGCGCCAATCTAGCACCGCCTCCGCACCGCGTCCATCGCGGCGCGGTGCGGTCGCGCGTCAGAGCGCGTGGTCGATCATCTGGGTAATGGTGCTCTTGGGCACCGCGCCGAGCTGGGTGGCGGCGATCTTGCCACCCTTGAACATCATCAGCATCGGAATGCTGCGCACGCTGTAGGCGATCGCGGTTTTCTGATTCTGGTCGACGTCGAGCTTGGCGATTCGCACGCGTCCCTGGTAGTCCCTGGCGATCTCCTCCAGCGCCGGTGCGATCGCACGGCAGGGGCCGCACCAGGTAGCCCAGAAGTCCACCAGCACCGGCTGCTCGGACTGCAGCACCTGGGCTTCGAAATCGGCATCGGAAACGTGCGTGATCAGATCGCTCACCGGGTTTCTCCATAGGGGGCGTCGGCGCGGTCGCCGCGGCAGACGGGTTCGGTTAGACTGCGCGTCCCGCAATTGCGGCGGCGTCGCTGGGGCCAAGCCGAAAGGCTGTTTCTCATTCCAGCGCAATCCAGCGTGCGATTCAAGCGCAGCGTCCGCTGCCGGCACGCCCTGTTGACTCCCCATGGCCGAACACGTACTCACCGACACCTTCTTCGAGCAATTTGATCTGCATCCGCTGTTGCAGCGCGGGCTTGCCGATTGCGGCTTCACCCGCTGCACCCCGATCCAGGCGCTGAGTCTGCCGCCGGCGCTGAGCGGGCGCGATGTCGCCGGCCAGGCGCAGACCGGCACCGGAAAGACCTGCGCCTTCCTGGTCGCAGCGATGAACCGGCTGCTGACCACGCCGGCGCTCGCCGAGCGTCGCAGCGAGGACCCGCGTGCGCTGGTGATCGCGCCG
Organism: Pseudomonadota bacterium; assembly: GCA_021815695.1. Taxonomy (GTDB): domain Bacteria; phylum Pseudomonadota; class Gammaproteobacteria; order Xanthomonadales; family Rhodanobacteraceae; genus Metallibacterium. The sequence goes on along the minus strand of JAKAZT010000070.1, from coordinate 8,131 downwards.
ACCCGCGAACTGGCGATCCAGATCGAGAAGGACGCACGCGCGATCGGCCGTCACACCGGCCTGCGTCTGGCGCTGATCTACGGTGGCGTCGACTACGACAAGCAGCGCCAGCTGCTCAAGGACGGCTGCGACATCATCATCGCCACGCCGGGACGCCTGCTCGACTATTACAAGCAGCACGTGTTCAGCCTCGGCACCGTCGAGGTGATGGTGATCGACGAAGCCGATCGCATGTTCGACCTCGGCTTCATCGCCGATGTGCGCTACCTGTTCCGGCGCCTGCCGGCGCGCGAGCAGCGCCAGGTGATGCTGTACTCGGCCACGCTCAGCTATCGCGTGCTCGAGCTGGCCTACGAGCACATGAACAGCCCGGAAAAGGTGATTGTCGAAAGCGAGCACGTCACCGCCGATCGCGTTCGCCAGCACATCTTCTTTCCCGCCAAGGAGGAGAAGATTCCGCTGCTGCTCAACCTGCTGGAGCGGCACGGGCCGGCGCGCAGCATCGTTTTCGTCAACACCAAGGCGGCCGCCGAGCGCGTCAGCGAGCGTCTGGCGCGTCACGGCCTGAAGGTGGGCACGCTGTCCGGGGACGTTCCGCAGAAAAAGCGCGAGACCCTGCTCGGGCGTTTCCAGCGCGGCGAGATCGAGATGCTCGTCGCCACGGATGTCGCCGCGCGCGGCCTGCACATCGCCGATGTCAGTCACGTGTTCAATTACGACCTGCCGCAGGATGCCGAGGACTACGTGCACCGGATCGGCCGCACCGCGCGCCTGGGCGCCGAGGGCGACGCGATCAGCTTTGCCTGCGACCTTTATGCGATGGCCCTGCCCGAAATCGAGACCTACATCGGCCAGAAGATTCCGGTGGAGGCGGTCACCGCCGACCTGCTGAAGCCGGTGCCGCCGCGGGCCCGGGCCGCCATGGCGGTGGATGCGGCCGACGCGGCCGATGACGACGACGCGTCGCCGCCGCGCGTGCGCGCGCCGCGGCGGGGATCGGCGCCGCGCGACCGTGGCTCGCCACGACCATCCGCGACGGGACCCCGCAACCCCGCACGCGGCGCATCGCCTGTCGCCGCCGCAGGCGTGGCCGCAGCAGGGGCCGGCGGCGCGGCAGCATCCGCCAGCCCGACCAGTGATGCGGCGACGGTTGCCGATTCCGTCGACGGTGTGGCGCCTGCGCGCAAGCGCCGCCGCCGCGGCGGCCGCGGCCGTGCCGTGGGCGCGGATGGAGCCGCTGCGACGGCCGATGCCGCAAGCGTCGCCGCGACAGCGGCTGCCGCAGCGAGTCCGGCCGAGGGCGACCGCCGTGGCCGGCGCCGCGGTGGCCGCGGGCGGCACGAGGATGCGCAGTACGCCGCAACGTCGCCGGCAACGCCTGTTCCCGCGGGCGCACCGGTCGCCGCCGCCAAGCCCGCGGCGCACGCCAAGCCGGGTTTTTTCCGTCGCATCGGCAGCCTGTTCCGTCGAACCTGAGCGGGGCGGGCCGGAACATCCGCCGGGGATGGCAGGTTGTCGCGCGCACGTTATGCTGCCGGCCTCCCCCGAGCCCGCCGCGCCCGTGATCCGTCTTGACCAGGTCAGCAAGCGCTATCCCGGTGGCCACGAGGCGCTGAGCCAGCTCAGCTTCGAACTCGGCGCCGGCGAGATGGCCTTTGTCACCGGACACTCCGGCGCCGGCAAAAGCACGCTGTTGAAACTGCTGGGCCTGCTGGAACGTCCCAGCCATGGCGCCGTCATGGTCGGCGGCGTGAACCTCGGCGGCGTACGCCGGCGCGGCATACCGCGCCTGCGCCGGCAGGTCGGCATGGTCTTTCAGGATCACCGGCTGCTGATGGATCGCAGCGTGTTCGCCAACGTCGAATTGCCGCTGGTGGTTGCCGGCGTGCCTCCGGCCGAGCGTGGCAAGCGCGTGCGCGCGGCGCTGGAAAAGGTCGGTTTGCTGGCGCACGAGAAAAAGTCACCGCCCGCGCTGTCGGCGGGCGAACAGCAGCGCGTCGGCATTGCCCGCGCGATCGTCGGCAAGCCGCCGTTGCTGATCGCCGACGAGCCCACCGGCAATCTCGATCCGCAGCTGGCGGTGGAAATCATGGGCCTGTTCGCCGAGTTCCAGCAGGTCGGCACTACGGTCCTGGTCGCCACCCACGACCTGTTCCTGATCAAGCGCATGCGCAAGCGCGTGATCGTGCTGGATCACGGCCGGCTGGTGGACGATGTCGCCGCCGCGGAGGTGGTGTGAGCCGGCGTCGTACGCGTCGCGGTGATCCGGTGCCGGCAGCGTCGCCGTCGGCGCGCGGACGCATCGCGACCTGGCGCGGACAGCATGCGTGGAGCCTGCATGCCAGCGTGCAGCGGCTGGCGGTGCATCCGATCGGCACCGCGCTGACGCTGACGGTGATGGGGTTTGCGTTGGCGCTGCCGCTGGCGTTTTACCTGGCGCTGGGCAATCTGCAGCGTTTCGGCGCCGCACTCGGCGAGAGTCAGGCAATCAGCGTGTTTCTCAAGCCCGGCCTCGGGGCGGCGGCCGTGGCGGGACTGGCCTCGGATCTGCGTGCTCGCGCGGATGTCGCGGTGGTGGTCACGCGTACCCCGCAGCAGGGGCTGGCCGAGTTGTCGGCGATGCAGGGCTTCGGTCCGGGACTGGCGGCGCTGACCGACAATCCGCTGCCGTACGTGCTGGTGGTGACGCCGCGCGCCGGTCCCGACGCACACGCCGGCCAGGCATTGGTCGCCGCCCTGCGCGCATTGCCGGCGGCGGATCGGGTCCAGGACAACAGCGCCTGGCGCGGTCGCCTGGATGCACTGCTGACGCTGGGTCGACGCGTGCTGCTGCTGCTGGGCGCGCTGCTGGCGCTGGCGGCGCTGCTGGTGGTGGGCAACAGCGTGCGTCAGGATATCCAGGCGCATGCGGAGGAAATCGCGGTGCTGCAGCTGGTCGGCGCCAGTCCCGGGTTTGTGCGGCGGCCTTATCTTTATGCCGGCATCTGCTACGGTTTCGGCAGTGGCGTGGTCGCGGTCGCACTGGTGCTGCTGCTGGAGCTGGCACTGCGTGGCCCGGTGGCGACACTGGCCGCAGCCTGGGGTGGCAGTCTGCGTTTTGCCGGTCTGGCGCCCGCTTTGCTGCTGGCGGTGCCGTTTGCAGCCGCGGTGCTCGGCTGGCTGGGTGCACGCATCGCCGGCGCGCGCCATCTGACCGCGGCCGAACCGTACTGATTCGCGAGGACCCGATGGACTCCAGCATCAGCCGCCATATCGCCAGTGACCATCCGCGCGTGCTGGTGGTGGATGGGTCGAAGGTCGTGCGGCGCCTGATCGAGCAGGTGCTGCATGCCGAGCTGAGCGGCGTCAGCGTGATCGGTTGCGGCAGCGGTGCCGAGGCGTATGCCGCGCTGGAGCTGGCGCCGGTGGACTTCGTCACGACCGCGCTGCGGCTTCCGGACATGGACGGGCTGGAGCTGGCGCGCAGCGTGCGCCTGCATGCGCCGCAGGCCTACGTGCCGATCGTGGTGGTGTCGGGCGATGTCAACGAGCGTCTGCAGGCACGCGCCCTGGGCGAGGACGTCACCGACTATTTCGACAAGTCGCTCGGCTTCGGCGCGCTGGCCGAGTTCATCCGCGGCTACGTGCAGCCGCAGGGGCAGGCGAGCGGCGAGGTGCTGTACGTCGAGGACAGCCGTGTCGTCGCTCTGGCCACCCGCAGGATGCTCGAGAAGTACGGGCTGACGGTGCAGCATGTGGTCAGCGTCGAGGACGCGCTGGTTCTGCTCGATGCGGCCAAGGCGGCCGGCGGCGTGGGTGCCGACGTGGTGCTGACCGACGTCAACCTGAAGGGCGAACTGACGGGCGGCGATCTGCTCGCGCGCATCCGCAACGATTACGGCTACGGCAAGGGCCGGCTGCCGGTTCTGGTGATGACCGGCGACGACAATCCGCGCAATCAGGCCGTGTTGCTGCGTGCCGGGGCCAACGATCTGGTGCAGAAGCCGATCGAGGAGCGCCTGCTGGTCACCAAGTTGCTGTTCCAGTTGCGCGTCGGCCGCCATCTGCGCCAGCGCGCCGGGACGTGAGCGACACCCGCCTGCGGCTCGAGCCGAGCTGGAAGGCGGCGCTCGGCGATTACTTCGAGCGCCCCGACATGCAGGCGCTGGCCTGCTTCCTGCGCGCCGAGAAAGCCGCCGGCAAGCGCATCTATCCGCCCGGCGGCGAGATCTTCGCCGCGCTCGACGCCACGCCGCTGCCGGCGGTCAAGGCGGTGATCCTCGGTCAGGACCCCTATCACGGCCCCGGCCAGGCGCACGGGCTCTGCTTTTCGGTGCGCCCGGGCGTGCCGGTGCCGCCATCACTGGCCAACATTTTCAGCGAGATCGAGCGCGACCTCGGCATCGCTCGTCCCGATCACGGCTGCCTGACGCCGTGGGCGCAGCGTGGCGTGCTGCTGCTCAACGCCGTGCTGACGGTGCAGGATGGTCGCGCCGGCGCGCATCAGGGCAAGGGCTGGGAGGGCTTCACCGATGCCGTGATCGCGGCCCTGGATCGGCAGCGCGAGGGCGTGGTGTTTCTGCTCTGGGGCAGCCACGCGCAGGCCAAGGGGCGCCTGATCGACCCGCGTCGCCACGAGGTGCTGAAGGCGCCGCATCCCTCGCCGCTGTCGGCCCACCGGGGCTTCATCGGCTGCGGGCATTTCTCGGCCTGCAATCGCTATCTGGAGCAGCGCGGCGTGGCACCGATCGACTGGTCCCTGCCGCCGCGCAGCGCGCTCACGACCTGTTGACGAATTTCCTGTACCATATGGTTCATGTATTGGCCCGGGAACCCCGGGCCGCTTTAGCACTCCAATAGGTCGAGTGCTAAAATGAACCCAGTCGCAGGAGGTCCGTGCATGTCGCAAGCCATGATTCCCGCCACTTTCCCCGCGCTGAGCGCGATGGGCAGCATTGATGCCTACATCGGTGCGGTCTACCGCATCCCGGTGCTCAGCGCCGAGGAAGAGCGCGCGCTCGCCGTGCGCTACCAGAGCGAGGCCGACCTCGAGGCGGCCAAGAAGCTGGTGCTCTCGCATCTGCGTTTCGTGGTGCATGTGGCCCGCGGCTATTCCGGCTACGGCCTGCAACTGGCCGACCTGGTCCAGGAGGGCAATATCGGCCTGATGAAGGCGGTCAAGCGCTTTGATCCCGAGCAGGGCGTGCGCCTGGTCAGTTTCGCCGTGCACTGGATTCGCGCCGAGATGCACGAATTCATCCTGCGCAACTGGCGCATCGTCAAGGTGGCCACCACCAAGGCGCAGCGCAAGCTGTTCTTCAATCTGCGCAAGTCCAAAAAGCGCCTGGGCTGGATGAACGCCGAGGAAGTACGCGCGGTGGCCAAGGACCTGGGCGTGCCGGTGGCCACGGTGCTGGAGATGGAGTCGCGACTGAGCGGTCGCGATGTCGCCTTCGATGCGCCCGATGATGCCGACGAGGACGCCAGGCCCTCGCCGGTGGCGTATCTGGTCGATCATTCCGCCGACCCGTACGCGACGGTGGCCGAAGCCGATCAGGACGACCGCGACCACGACAGCCTGCATGCGGCCATCGAGCGCCTCGACGAGCGCTCGCGCGACATCATCCAGCGGCGCTGGCTCAATGAGCCCAAGGCCACGCTGCAGGAGCTGGCCGACGCGTATGGCGTCTCGGCCGAGCGCATCCGCCAGGTCGAGGCCAACGCGATGAAGAAGATGCGTGCGCTGTTCGCCGCCTGATCGCGATTCCCCCCACTGCACGCTGCCACCCGACGGCCTCCCTTGCGGAGGCCGTTTGCACGGGTGTCGTTGTCATGGCCGGGCAGCCCGCCGGCGCGCCCGGTTCCCGAGGCCCGCTATTACGACGCGGTTACGGTTCGGATAATTCGACTTAACGATAAAGAAACAGTCACGGAACAGCCTTACGGTAGGCCTTGGAGTCGTCTACCGAGAACTGGATCCCGATGAACCCGGGTCGCACCTGCTACGCCGTGTCGCTGCTGCCCACGCGCGCGCGGATCGCCGAGCGCACTCAGCCGGGTTCCCTGCTCACCCCGGCAGAAGGGCCTGTCCTGAGCTTGTCGAAGGATGGCGCGCAGGGCCGGGTGAGGGTTCGCGACGGGAGCATGGCGTTGCCGAATTCACGGGGGCGATTACTCGGCGCCGAACCTTCACCCCAACCCCTCCCTTGGGGACTTCCGTTGGTCGTCTCCCGATCGGAGCGGGGCTCAGCGGCTGAACGTCGCCGCGAATCAGGTCGCCGCAAGTCAGGGCGAGAGACTGCAATGCCATTTGCCTGGATCGGTTTGATCCGGAAACCCGATGCTGTGCCTGTTCCGATTTCTTCAACATCAGGAGGGATTTTATGCGATTGATGAAACTGTCCCCGCTTTTCTGTGCGATGGCCGCGGCCGGTGCGGTGGCCGTACTGCCCACCTGCGCGTTCGCACAGGCCGCAACTGCGCAAAGCAGCAGCACCGGCAAGACGAAACAGGTGCAGAAGCTCTCCGAGATCCAGGTCATCGCCCGGGAGCTGACGATCACCCGAATCCCGATGAACTCGGCGTTCAGTTCGTCGATCATCGGACCCTCGGCGATCCGCTTCGCTTCGCCGATGCTGAGCGTCCAGAGCCTGCTGGAACGCACGCCCTCGATCAATGTGCGCACACCGGCGGCGAACAGCGTACGCACCAACATCACTTTCCGCGCCTTCAGCAGCGGCCAGTTCTCCGAGACCTTCGACGGCGTGCCGATCAACGACCCGTTCAACGGTGGCACGACCAATTCGGCGTCCACGCGCAACAACATCCCGCTGACGCTCAACGACATCAACAGCGTCAACATCTACCGCGGCATCAACAATCCGGCGGTCACCTCCTACAACTCGCTGGGCGGCACCATCGCCTTCGAGCCGCGCGATCCGAGCGCCAACCCGAACGCTTCGGTGACCGTGGGCGGCGGCAGCTTCAGCACCTGGTTCGAAGGGCTGACCGCCAACACCGGCGCGATCGGCGGCGTGCGCAGCATGGTCAGCATCAACCACAACAGCAGCAGCGGCTGGCAGGCCAATTCCGGCAACCGCAACACGAATCTCTACTATGCCGGCGTCCTGCCCTATGACGAGGGCGACGGCGAGGTCTATGCCTATGCCATCTACAACATCAACAAGGGCTTCACGCCGCACACTATCCCGCTGCCGCTGATCCAGCAGTACGGCTACCGCTACGGCTGGCCGCTGGACTGGACCAACAGCTACAACAAGGACCACGGCGGCACCTACATCCTGGGCGACCGCATGCGCGTCAACCACCTGCTGTCGTTCAACGCCCGGGTGTACGCGCGCAATATCGATTACAACCGCGTCTCCTACGCCAACCCGAACTTCATACAAAGCGCGACCCAGCCCTACTTCATTCCCAACACGCCGGGCAACTACAGCTTCTGGCTGCCCGATCCCAGCTACGATCCGGCCGCGACCTTCGGCAGCAATCTCGCGGGCAACGCCTACCATACCTACCTGTACAGCACGCAGCAGTACGGGTTCATGCCGCATTTCACCCTGAATCTTCCCGACAACCAGGTCAAATTCGGCGGCGACTGGTCGCACACCAAACTGCATTCGTCCGAATACTGGTACGGCGCCAATCCGATGCCGCTGGTGACCGGCTACAACAATGCCTGGGACGAGCACGATTCGCGCAGCCTGGGATCGGCTTTCGTGCAGGATCGGATCAGCCTGTTCGATGGCGCCCTGCAGGTGACGCCCGGTTTGAAGTACCTGATGGCGCGCACCTCCGACTTCGACAACATCGGCTTCTTCTATCCGATCAGCGGCACGGTCTCCGACTCCGAGCACTACACCTCGCCGACGATCGGCCTGAACTGGCGCCCGGTGCGGCATGTCAGCCTGTACGCGGCCTGGGGCAAGACCGCCAAATTCCCAGGCATCGCGGCCTACTACAACAATGTCGGTCAGACCAATTCGGGCGGCCAGAGCGTGGTGGTGCCGATTCATGTCACGCCGGAGTATGTGCGTGACATCGAGGCTGGCGCGCGCTACGAGGCGCACGGCTTCCAGGGTGCGCTCAACGTCTATCGCGAAAACTTCGCCAACACCTTCATCCAGGTCACTGA
>JAKAZT010000003.1 GCA_021815695.1 Pseudomonadota bacterium | reverse complement strand
TGGTGCCGGCTTTCTCCATGGCGGCGATGAAGCGGCGATCGTCCTTGATGAACAGCGCCGGGTCATTGCTGTGCGGCAGATAGGCCTGCCAGCGTTCGGGCTTGCCGTCGAAGCGCATCGCCAGCGTGCACAGGCCCTTGCAGACGAAACCGGCGTTGCTGTCGTCGTAGAGATAGACGCTCTGGCCCCAGATCGTGTGCCGGCGCAGCACCAGCCGCACCGCGCTGCGATCACCGTCGGGCTTGACGGCGCTGATCGCGGCCGTGGTCTGCCGCCCGCCCGCCATCGGCGCGGCCTGGTACAGCCACAGCGCGCGCAGGCGCTGGCGTTCGGCGACCGCCGCGGCCTTGGCCGCGAGCGCCGGCAGGGTCTGCTGTACCTCGGCGGCCGCCGGCGTCCCCGGATACTTGCGCACGATTTCCTGCCCGATCGGCACCGCCAGGGCGTCACTGCCGGAAGCCAGCAGTTGCTGATAGAGCACGTACTCCTTGGCCGCGGCGGCGGCCTGTACCGCCTGCTGCCGAGCGGCCTGCTGGGCCGGCGTCGGCGGCGGCGGTGTTGGCGAGCAGGCGGCCAGCAGCACCGCAGCGGCAGCGATCAGCGTGTGGCGCGGGGGATGGATGCGCATGGACCTGTGGCCTGTAACGGAAGAAGCGGAAGAAGGGTCGCGAAGGAATAGGCGTGTCGGGCGCGGCGGCGGAGCGAGGCCCATCGCCATCGCCGGGGCTGAGCGAGGAGCCTGCCCGGCGCGGCCGGTCCGAGCAGGCTGCTTTCGATTTTTCCGTTACCGGCCACCAGTCTCGACAGTTGGGACAGCACGCAATCGAAACGCGATCATCGCGTGGCGCGCCTCAGCCATGACGACCGTGGCGCGCCGCAAGCGCCATCACGCCATTACCGGATCGGGCTTGTCGGGATCGAGCTTCCACAGTTTCATCGCGCGGGCAACGTCCTGCGCATGAACCGCGCCTTCGGCGGCCAGCGCGGACAGCGCGGCGTGGGCGATCCAGTAGCGGTCGACCTCGAAGAAGCCGCGCAGGTGTTCGCGGGTGTCGGAGCGTCCAAAGCCGTCGGTGCCGAGCACGGTGTAGCGCTTGCCGTCCGGCATGAAGGCGCGGATCTGGTCGGCGAAACCGCGCACGTAGTCGCTGGCGGCGATCGCCGGGCCGGCGCGATCGGCCAGGCATTGCGTCACCCACGGCTGCCGCGGCGCGGCCTCGGGATGCAGGCGGTTCCAGCGCTCGCAGTCGAAGCCGTCGCGGCGCAGTTCGGTGAAGCTCGGGCAGGACCACAGGTCGGCGCAGACGCCGAACTCCTTGTCCAGCAGCTCGGCGGCGGCGATGCACTCGCGCAGGATTGAACCGGAGCCCAGCAGCTGCACGCACGGCGCGCTGGTCTTGGCTTTGCCCTTGGGCTTGGTCTTTCCCGGGTCCCGGCTCTCCAGTCCCGCATCCCGCAACAGATACATCCCCCTGACGATGCCCGTCGCGGCGCCCTCGGGCATGTCCGGGTGCGGGTAGTTCTCGTTCATCACCGTGAGGTAGTAGTAGTGATCCTCCTGCTCGGTGAGCATGCGGCGCACGCCATCCTGCAGGATCACCGCGACCTCGTAGGCGAAGGTCGGATCGTAGGCACGGCAGTTGGGCACGGCGCCGGCGAGCAGGTGCGAATGGCCGTCCTCGTGCTGCAGGCCCTCGCCGTTGAGCGTGGTGCGGCCCGACGTGCCGCCGATCAGGAACCCGCGGCAGCGCATGTCGCCCGCGGCCCAGGCCAGATCGCCGATGCGCTGGAAGCCGAACATCGAGTAGTAGATGAACACCGGCAGCATCGGCACGTTGTTGATCGAATAGCTCGACGCGCCGGCCATCCATGCCGCCATGCCGCCGGCCTCGCTGATGCCTTCCTGCAGCACCTGGCCGGCCTGGTCCTCGCGGTAGTACATCAGCTGATCGGCGTCCTGCGGCTTGTACTTCTGTCCGAACGGCGCGTAGATGCCGATCTGGCGAAACATGCCTTCCATGCCGAAGGTGCGTGCCTCGTCGGCGACGATCGGCACGATGCGCGGACCGATCGCCTTGTCGCGCAACAGCAGATTCAGACCGCGCACGAAGGCCATGGTGGTGCTGATCTCGCGCTCGCCGGTGCCCTTGGTGATCGCCGCCAGCGCTTCCAGTCCCGGTACCGGCGGCGACAGGTCGGCCTTGCGCCGGCGCTGCGGCAGGAAGCCGCCCAGGGCGCGGCGGCGCTCCAGCAGGTACTCGACTTCGGGCGAGTCCTTGCCGGGGTGGTAGTACGGCACCTCGTCGAGAGTGGCGTCGGGCACCGGGATGTTGAAGCGGTCGCGGAAGGCACGAACCGCGCTGTTGTCCATCTTCTTCTGCTGATGGGTGATGTTCTGCGACTCGCCCGCATCGCCCATGCCGTAACCCTTGACGGTCTTGGCCAGGATCACGGTGGGCTGGCCGCTGTGGTTCACCGCCGCGTGGTAGGCGGCATAGACCTTGTGCGGGTCGTGGCCGCCGCGGTTGAGGCGCCAGATGTCGTCATCGGACAGGTTGGCGACCATCGCCTTCAGCTCGGGATACTTGCCGAAGAAATGCTCGCGCGTGTAGGCGCCACCGAAGGCCTTGCAGGCCTGGTACTCGCCGTCCACGGTCTCCATCATCAGCTGGCGCAGCAGGCCGCTGCCGTCGCGCGCCAGCAGCGGGTCCCAGTAGCTGCCCCAGATCACCTTGATGACATTCCAGCCGGCGCCGCGGAACACGCCCTCGAGCTCCTGGATGATCTTGCCGTTGCCGCGCACCGGACCATCCAGCCGCTGCAGGTTGCAGTTGACGACGAAGACCAGATTGTCCAGCCGCTCGCGGCCGCCCAGCGAGATCGCGCCCAGCGATTCCGGCTCGTCGGTCTCGCCGTCGCCCATGAAGCACCAGATCTTGCGGTCGCTCTTCGGCAGCAGGTCGCGGTGCTCGAGGTACTTGGAGAACTGCGCCTGGTAGATCGCCTGGATCGGACCGAGTCCCATCGACACCGTCGGCACCTGCCAGAAATCCGGCATCAGCCACGGATGCGGATACGACGACAACCCGCCGCCGCCGACTTCCATGCGGAAGCGATCGAGCCGGGCCGCGTCGATGCGCCCCTCGAGAAAGGCGCGCGCGTAGATGCCCGGGCTGGAGTGGCCCTGGTGCAGCACCAGATCGCCGGGATGGTCGGCGCCGGGCGCGCGCCAGAAGTGGTTGAAGCCGACGTCGTAGAGCGTCGCCGAGGAGGCGAAGCTGGCGATGTGTCCGCCCAGCTCGCCGGGCTTGCGGTTGGCGCGGATCACCATCGCCATCGCGTTCCAGCGGATCAGCGAGCGGATGCGCCATTCCATCGCGGCGTCGCCCGGGGACTTGGCTTCGAGATGCGCCGGAATGGTGTTGACGTATTCGGTGGTCGGCGCGAACGGCAGATGCCCGCCGGCACGGCGGGTGGCGTCGACCATGCGCTCCAGCAGATAGTGCGCGCGCTCGGCACCCACATGATCGATGACGGCCGACAGCGACTCGACCCACTCGCGGGTTTCGGTCGGGTCGGGGTCCTGGTGCAGCAGATCGTCGAACGGTTCCATCAAATCCCTCCGCGGTGCAGCGCGCCATGCCTGTCGATGCAGGGGCCGCCTCTGCGGGCGGCTCGCCTCGAATAGCCAAGTTTAGCGCGGCGGCGAGCCGCTCAGGGCGGCGGTACCGGCTCCACGCGCCATGTCGCGAGGGCGCGCTCGGCACGCTCGCGACCCAGTGCGATCATCTCCTCGGCACGGTAGAACTCGTAGATCGCGCAGGCGTTGCGCGGAATCTCGATCAGCAGATCCGGCCGGTAGGCCGCCAGCCGCAGATGCGCCAGATTGGCCTGCATCAGATCCAGCGCCTGACCCATCAGCTCCATCCAGCCGGGTTCGCGCGGCACTGCCGGCGCCGCGCCGCGCCCGAGCAGCTGCTCGACGAGGGCGGCGATCTTCTGCCGGTAGGGCCCGCGCGGCGGCACTTCGGGCGGTGCCGGCGCGGCCTCGGCAGGACCATCGACGCTGACCACGACGAGGTAGTCGAAACGCTCGCGCAACAGCGGCGTCACCGGCACCGGATTGAGCAGGCCGCCATCAACCAGGCGGCGGCCATTCAGGATCTGCGGGTGGAACAGGGTCGGAATCGCGATCGAGGCGCGGATCGCCTCGAACAGCGGGCCGCTGGAGATCCACACCTCGCGCTGGCGCTCGATGTCGGTGGCGACCGCGGTGAACGGGATCGCCAGTTGTTCGATGTCGACCTCGCCGACCAGCTCGCGCAGCGCGCCGATGATGCGCTCGCCCTTGATCAAGCCCGGCCCCGACAGGGTCCAGTCGACCAGTCGCAGCACGTCCATCTTGGCCAGCGAGGTTGCCCAGTCGCGGTAAACGTCGAGGCGTCCGGCGGCGTGGATGCCGCCGACCAGCGCGCCCATCGAGCTGCCGGCAACCGCGACGATGGCAAAACCGGCCGCCTCGAGCGCCTCGATTGCGCCGATATGAGCGAGCCCCTTGGCGCCGCCCGAGCCCAGCGCGAGGGCGATGCGCGGTCGCGCGGGCGCCGCGGATACCGGGCCATCGCTCATGACGGATCGCCGGCATAGCCGTCCAGGGCCAGCTTGAGCAGGATCTTCATCTCCTCGCGCAGCGGCAGCGGCGCCACCACCTCGGCGTCGGGGCCGTACTTCATCACGTCCATCAGCAGCTCGCGCGAATTCGAGTACGGCACCCGCAGCTCGTAGCGGCCGTCGGCAAGAAACCGCCCTTCCTGCTGCGAATGCCAGTGGGTATCGGCGACCCAGCGCGCGGCGTGGGCGGTGAAACGCAGCGTGGCCCAGGCGCGCGGCTTGCCGGCGAAGATGCCGTAGCTGGAGGCGAGAATGGCATCCAGCTCGGGGCCGGCAACGTCCTCGGCCGGCTCGGTCAGCGTCTGCGGCTCGGCGATGCGATCGACGGCGAAGCTGCGCAGCGCCTCCTTGTCATGGTCCCAGGCATCGAGATACCAGTTGTCGCGATAGTGGGTCAGGCGCTGCGGCGACACCGTGCGGCGCGAGTCGGCGCCGGTGGTGCGCGCACGGTAGCGCAGGCGCAGACGCTTGCGCGCCAGCACCGCACCGGCGACGTTGCGAAACACCTGCTGGTCCATGCGCCGCGCGCCCGATGCGATCACCCGGATGCGCTCCAGCGGCAGCGCCGGATCCTTGGCGTGCTCGGCGAGCAGGCGCTCGATGCGGGCGCGGAACGGCGCCAGCGCGCCGCTGAGCACGCCGGGATCGGCGCGGCCGATCAACGCGTGCAGCGCCATCAGCGCGGCCAGCTCCTCGCTGCTCAGCCACAGCCCCGGCAACTCGAAACGCTCGCCCTCATCGGGCGCGTAGCGGAAGCCGGCAACGTCGCCCTCGCCGCTCTCGATCGGTGCGCCCAGCGCATCGCGCAGGAAGGCGACGTCGCGGTACACGGTGGCGCGCGAGCAGCCGAGATCGTCGGTCAGATGCGTCAGCGCAAGCGGGCGGCGCGCCGCCTTGAGCTTGCGGTGCAGGGTGAGGATGCGCTCGTAGCGGTCCATCCGGTGAACTCGGGGCGATGGAGCCCCAGCATGCCGAGCGCGCCGCGCCGCGGCAAGCGCGAAGGTGACGACGAATGCCGGCTTCCTGTACAAGCGGATGCATCGCAGCGCAATGGAGCCGGCCGATGGACATCCAGGCATGGGCGACCGTCGCGATCCTGCTGGCGGCCGTCGTGCTGTTCGTCAGCGAGCGCGTGCGCATGGACGTGGTCGCGCTGCTGGTGCTGGTCGCGCTGGCGGCGCTGCGCATCCTCACGCCCACCCAGGCGCTTTCCGGGTTCAGCAACGAGACGACGCTGACGGTGGCGGCGATGTTCGTGCTCGGCGCCGGCGTGCAGCACACCGGCGCGCTGCAGCCGCTGGGCCGGCTGCTGGAGCGCATCCGCCAGCCCTGGCTGCTGACGCTGTCGGTGATGATGGTGGTCGCGGTGCTGTCGGCGTTCATCAACAACACCGCGATGGTGGCGGTGTTCCTGCCGCTGATCCTGGCGGTTTGCGCACGCAACGGCATGTCGGCGTCGCGGGTGCTGATGCCGATGGCCTTCGCCTCGCAGATGGGCGGCGTGGCGACGCTGATCGGCACCTCCTCCAACCTGCTGGTGGACACGCTGGCGCAACAGCGCGGGATGCGCCCGTTCGGCATGTTCGAGTTCAGCCTGCTGGGCGCGGTCAGCACCGCGGTCGGCATCGCTTACATGATGCTGGTCGGACGCTGGCTGCTGCCGGCACGGCGCGACGCCGAACTGACCCAGGCCTGGCAACTGGGCAAGTACATCACCGAGTTGCGGGTGATGCCCGACTCGCCGCTGATCGGTCACAGCGTGGCCGAGGCCAAGCTCGCCGAGGACCATGGCATCTTCGTGCTGGAGCTGCTGCGCGGCGATGCGCACATGGGCTCGCCGCGGGCACAGCCGATCGCGGCCGGCGACATTCTGCTGGCGCGCGGCGACTGGGGCGCGCTGGATCTGTTGCGCGAACGCCAGCGGCTGGAGCTGGAGCCCGAGTTCCAGCTGCACGACAGCGACTTCGGCAAGGGCGAGGGCGTGCTCGCCGAAGTGATGATCGCGCCGGGCTCGCGGCTGATCGGCCAGACCCTGGCCGAGCTCGATTTCCGCTGGAGCTACAACGCCACCGTGCTGGCGATGCACCGCCGCGGCCAGGTGCTGCGCGAGCAGCTGCGCGAGGTGCGCCTGAATCCCGGTGACGTGCTGCTGCTGTTGTTGCCGGCGACCGAGCTGGTGGTGATCCGCAAGCATTCCGGCCTGATCGTGCTCAGCGAACGCGAACATGCCGCCGCCGCGCACCAGCGCGCACCGCTGGCACTCGGCATCGTGCTGGCGGTGGTGGTGGTGGCCGCGCTGAACTGGCTGCCGATCATGATCGCCGCCCTGCTCGGCTGTTTGCTGATGGGGGCGACCCGCTGCATCGACACCACGACCGCCTACGAGGCGGTGGACTGGAAGGTGATCGTGCTGCTGGGCGCGATCATGCCGCTGGGGCTGGCGCTCGACCATACCGGCGTCACCCGCCTGTTCGCCGGCGCGGTGCTGGGCACGATCGGCCACTACGGGCCGTGGGCGATGCTGCTGACCGTGTATCTGATGACCGCGCTGCTGACCGAGATGATGGGCCACATCGCCTCGGTCGTGCTGATGGTGTCGGTCGCGGTTTCGACCGCGGCGGGAATGCACGTCGACGCGCGACCGTTCCTGGTGGCGGTGGCCTTCGCCGCCTCGACCTCGTTCGCCACCCCGGTGGGATACCAGACCAACACCATGGTCTGCAGCGCCGGCGGCTACCGCTTCACCGACTTCGCCAAGGTCGGCATTCCGCTGATCCTGCTGTTCTGCGCGATCGCGATGCTGCTGATCCCGCGCCTGTGGCCTTTCTGAACGATCGCGGCGGCGCCTCTCGATCCGGACCCGTCGCGCTGGCAGACTCGCGGTCTGCTCGTGGAACCGCCACCATCACGCGCGGTCTTTTGCTTCCATCGCCCGCCTTCCGGACCCCTCATGCGCACGCATCTGATCGCCCCGCTGTTCGCTCTCGCCCTGCTGTCGGCCAGCGCCCGTGCCGACGACAGCACCGCCCTGCCCGGCAGCGCACGCCTGCCGACGGCCACCAGCACCGGCTGGAACGGCGAGGGTCAGCTGGGCCTTGCCGCCACCACCGGCAACACCCGCTCGCAGAGCCTCAACGCGGGTCTCAAGTTCAGCTATGAAGACAGCGAGTGGAAGGACACCTTCGACTTCAGCGCCCTGCGCAGCCGCGGCGAGATCAGCACGGCCACCGTCGTCAACGGCCAGCCGGTCACGTTCAACCGTTTCGCGGTGACCGCCAACCGCTACACCTTCGACGCCGCGTCCGGCCTGAAGCTGGACGACCGCAATGCGCTGTTCAGCGATCTGCGCTACGACCACGACGATTTTTCGCCCTACCGCTACCAGACCGTGGTGTCGGTGGGCTATGACCGCGCCGTGATCAAGACCCCGGCGACCGAACTGGCCTTCGAGGTCGGCCCCGGCTACAAGCGCTATCGCGAGGCCGGCATCAGCCAGGAGCGCGGCGCGCTGATCGGCCGCGGACTGATGGCCTTCCGCCATCAGCTGACCGCCAGCACCCGCATCGAGGATCACCTGCTGATCGAGGCGGCCAGCTTCAACACCTTCACCCAGAACGATGCCAATCTGGTGGTGGACATGAACAAGCGGCTGGCGCTGAAGGTCGGCTACCAGGCGCGCCACAACAGCAACATCGGCGCCGCGATCGCCAGCGGCGTGGCGACCGGTAACGCCAAGACCGACACCCTGCTGACGACCAATCTGGTTTACAACTTCTAGTGGGGTGTCTCGGAAGTACGCGCCGGCAATTCCAGATGGATTTCGGTGCGAAACAAGGCGCGGCGAGGAGTCATAGCCGCGCTATGGCGACGAGGCGCAACGCCGTATCGCGCCGAAAGACGCGGGAATGATGGATGCGTATTCCCGAGACACCGCACTAGCGCTGCGGGCAGCGTCGCAAATGCGCGCCGCGGCGGCGCAAGCGTCGGGGATCCACAGGCTCGCACTTCGTGCGGCCAGCGTCAGCGTCCGAGCAGCACTCCTGCGCCCTGCGCCAGCAGCGCGGCGGCGACCGTCCGGCCCAGCCGCTCCGGTGCCGATGCTGCATCGTCGGCCTCCGCGCGCAGCAGGCGCCCGCTGGCGACATCGCCGACCATGCCGTACAGGCTCAGCCCGCGCTCGCCGACCACGCACCAGGCGCCCACCGGCACCGTGCAGCTGCCGCCCAGCGCGGCGTTGAGGGCGCGTTCGGCGCGGACTGCGGTGCGCGTGTCGGCATCTTCCAACGGCGCCAGCAATTCGGCCACGCGCGCATCGCCGGCGCGGACCTCCACCGTGATCGCAGCCTGCCCCGGCGCCGGCAGCCAGTCCGGTGCGGCGAGGCGTGCGCGGATGCGCGTCGCAAGACCCAGGCGCTCGAGCCCGGCCGCGGCAAGCAGGATCGCGTCGTAGTGGCCGGCGTCGAGCCGGGCCAGGCGCGTGTTGACGTTGCCGCGCAGATCGACGATCTGCAGGTCGGGCCGCAACGCACGCAACTGAGCGGTGCGCCGCAGCGAGGACGTGCCGACGCGTGCGCCGGCCGGCAGCGCCGCCAGCGCATCGTGGCGCGAACTGACGAATGCGTCGGCGGCATCGGCGCGAGGCAAGACCGCAGCCAGCGCGAACCCGGGTTCCAGCTCCGCCGGCACATCCTTGAGCGAGTGCACGGCCAGATCGGCGCGGCGTTCCAGCAACGCCACTTCCAGCTCCTTCATAAACAGCCCCTTGCCGCCAAGCTCGGCCAGGGTGCGATCGAGCACCTGATCACCGCGCGTCGTCATCGGCAGCAATTCGACGACCAGCCCCGGGTGCGCCGCGCGCAGCAGCGTGGCGACGTGTTCGGCCTGCCACAGCGCGAGCGCGCTCCGGCGGGTGGCGATGCGCAGGATGTTCAAGCGGCGGGGGCTCCCGATGTCATTCGGCGCGCAGCAGCTCGCGCAGCGCGGGTAGTTTGCGACGGCTGATCTCGGGTTCGAGATCGCTGCCGGCGATCTGCGCGACGGTACGGCCGTCGGGCAGGGACTTGAAACCCAGCAGGCGCTCGCGCGGCACCAGGCAATTGCGGTGCAGCCGCACGAAACGGCCGGGAAACTCCAGCTCCAGCTGCTTCAGCGACTCCTCGATCAGCAGGTTGCCGTCGCGGTGATGCACGGTGACGTATTTGTCGTCCGCGAGCAGGCACAGCACGGCATCCAGCGGCACCCGCTTGAGCTCGCCACGGATGCGCGCGCAGAGGTGATCGCGCCGCGACGGCGTTGCCGGCGCCTCGACGCGCCGCTGTGCCGCCCGTCGCAGCGCCGCGCACAGGCGTTCGCCGCGTACCGGCTTGACCAGATAGTCCGCCGCCGCCAAGTCGAATGCCGATACCGCGTGCTGCTCGTAGGCGGTGCAGAACACCACCTGCGGCGGCGCCGGCAGCGCTTTCAGGCGGCGCGCCAGATCAAGCCCCGACAGGCCGGGCATCTCGATATCCAGCAGCAGCACGTCGGGCTTCACCTCGGGCAGCAGGGTCAGCACCGCTTCGGCGTCACCGACGCTGCCGACCAGCTCGGCGCCGGAACATTCGCGCAACAGCGCCTCCAGGCGCATGCGCGCCAGCGGTTCGTCATCGGCGATCAGGACTCGCATCGGGCAATCGCACCGTCACCGTCCAGCGCCCGTCGGCGGTCGCGACATGCAGCGCACCGCGGGTGCCGAAATGGTAGCCGATACGGGCGCGGACGTTGGCAAGACCGTGGCCGCTGCCCGCCGCCGGCCCCGCCGCATCGGCCAGCGGATTGGCGATCACGATCTCGACGCCGCCCTCCACGCGGCGGCCGTTCAGTTGCAGCCGTCCGCCCTCGCGGCGCGGCTGGATGCCGTGATGCACAGCGTTTTCGACCAGCGGCTGCAGCAGCAGGCGTGGCAGCGGCAGCGCGCGCGGCAGTGCATCGAGATCGCGCTCGACACGCAGCCGCGCGCCGAGACGCAGTTGCTCGATGGCCAGATAGCGCTCGATCAGGTCCAGCTCTTCGCCCAGCGTGCCCGGGCGATCATCGGCACCCAGCGCGGCACGGAACAGGTCGGCCAGGTTCTCCAGCGTGCTTTCCGCCGCGGGCGGATCAAGCCGCACCAGTGCTGCCGCGGTGTTGAGACTGTTGAAAAGAAAGTGCGGACGGATGCGCGCCTGCAGCGCATCGACTTGGGCCCGGGCAACGGCATCCAGACGCACACGCCACTGCACCAGCACGTAGAGATAGCGCAGCAGCGCGGCAGCGATCAGCGCCGTCACCGCAACATTGCCGAGAACGAAGCGCGGCGCCGAGGGTGCGATCAGTCCGGTGCCCAGCGCACGATCCATCCAGTGCACAACCACGCTGGCCAGCAGCACGATCAGCACCAGCAACAGCCAGGCCGCGGCGTAACTGGTGGCACCCGGCAGGCGGTCGAGCCACGGGCGCAATTTGCACAGCGCGACGCCGCCGAGCAGCGCCAGCCAGACCGCGAACAGCATGGCCTGGCTGCAGCCGCGCAGGGTCAGCGCGCTCCCCGGTGCCAGCAGCAGCACCAGCGCCACGATTGCCGCCACCAGCAGCAGCGCGAACAGCACCGGCGCGCTGCAGAAATCGGGCAGCGGCGCGCGCTCGCGCGCGGCGACCGGAATCATCCCGGCGCCCCGCGCAGACGCACGCCGATCCAGGCGCGCAGGTCGGCGATCTCCTCCGGGCAGACCTGATGCGCCATCACGTAGCTGTGCCAGTCCACCGCGTGCCCCAGTGCCACCAGGGCGTCGCGCGAACGCAGCCCCAGCGCCATCGGCACGATCGGATCGAGACTGCCGTGGCCCATGAACACCGGCAGCTGCGCGTTGGCCATGTTGCGTTCGGCGGCGCTGTGCGCCTGCAGCGGAAGATAGGTCGAGAGCGCGATCACGCCGGCCAGCGGCTGACGATGGCGCAGCGCGGTCGCCAGCGCGATCGCACCACCCTGCGAAAAGCCCGCCAGCAGAATGCGCTCGGCCGCCACGCCGCGCGCGGTCTCGCGTTCGATCAGCGCCTCGACCTCGGCCATCGCGGCGCGCATGCCGCTCTCGTCCTGTCGTGCATGCAGGTCGAAGGCCTGGATGTCGTACCAGGCGCGCATGCGCATGCCGCCGTTGACCGTCACCGGGCGCACCGGCGCATGCGGAAACACGAAGCGCAGCGGCGGCCAGGCGCGATCCGCCAGCTGCGGCACGAGCGGCATGAAGTCGTTGCCGTCGGCACCCAGGCCATGCAGCCAGAGGATGCTGTGACGCGGGCCGGGCCCGGTTTCGGTCTCGACGCAGGGCAGGGGCATGCGCTGTCCTCGGTGGGTGGCCGACAGCATGCCGCATGCGCGGACCGGCTAGAAGCCTGCCGAGGCGTTCAGAACCGCACGCCGAGCAGCAGCATGGTTTCACCGATGTTGGGGCCCCGCGCGAGGTGGCCGTTGGAGACGTGCCGGATCATCACGTCCCAGTGGCCGTCCTGCCAGCCCAGCGTATCGACGAACTCGCCGGTGCTCGACAGCGCGTTGGTCTTGCCGTGGGTGACGCCGATGCCGAAACCGAGAAAGGCATGCCGCCAGGCACCTGCACCGGGCAGGCTGGCGCGCACACCGCCGAATCCGATCCAGACGTCATGATCGAGACGATCGACCGCAGTGCCGCGTGCGCGCACGTAGCCCAGTCCGAACTCGGTCGCGATGTCGAACTCGCGCCAGCGCCAGGGGTCCGTTGCCGCCTCGGCAAACACGGCACTGGACCAGTGATGGTGGCCGGTGACGCTGGGGCCCCAGCTCACCGAGAGATCGGCGCCCCGGGCAACGAGGGGGGCGGCCATCAGCACCGCCAGTAACGCCCACGCCCGGAGCACAAGGCAGCGTCGAGATCCGGTATCGCACGATGGGGCGTCATCTGAGAGGGTCATGCGGTCTCCATCACGGGCTCTGTCTTGGCCATGTCTACAGACATAACAGCGTCAGCAATTGGGCATGAAAGCCCAGCGTACAAGGCTTTCAGCTCGCAGGACAGCTTGATATAAATCTCAGCTTATTCTGCCTTGACAATTACATTCCTGGCTATATCATATCCAGCCATGTCTGCCTGCTCGACCATTCCTTCCGCCGCCGAGGAGAATCTCGGGGTACTCCTCGGCTGCGTGCGCACGCGCCTGACGGCGGCGCTCGAGGCCGAGCTGGCACGCCGCGGTTTCGACCTCAACCAGACCCAGTACGTGGTGCTGAAACGGCTGGCCCTGTGCGGTCCGCAATCGCCGGGCGAGCTGGCGCAGGCGGTCGGCCACGATGCCGGCGCGATGACGCGGGTGATCGATCGCCTGGAAGCCAAGGGCTACCTGCGCCGCGAGCCCCATCCCAGCGACCGCCGGGCGCTGCGGATCGTTCCAACCGAGGCCGGGGCCGCGTTGTGGGCACAGCTCAGCGACTGCGGGGAACGCGTGCTGGAACAAGCGCTCTCGCGCCTGCAACCGGCTGACCGCAGCCAGCTGGCGACCAGTCTCAAAGGCATCCTCGAAGCACTGAGCGACACCCCCGTACCCGCCTCGCCCCCCGCCTGACCCCATGGTGACGCCCATGCGTGTCCCACAGTCTCCCGCGCTGACGGGAGTCATCACCCTCTTTCTCGCCGGCTGCGTCAGCAGCGCCGGCCTGCGTCCGCAGGCACAGCCATTGGCAGCCGACCAGCTGACGGCGGCCCGCAGTCTCGCCGGGACACCCCTGTCACCGGCCGCATGGCCGCGTGCGGACTGGTGGACGACCTTCGCCGATCCCGAACTCGATCGCCTGGTGCAGCAAGCGCTGGCGGGCAATCCCGATCTGGCGGCAGCCGACGCCCGGGCACGCCTTGCCGACGCACAGGCCGGCGCAGCCGACGCCGCCCGCGCGCCGCAGATCGGCGCCGGCATCTCGTCCTCCGGCATCCGCATCCCGAGCACGGTGATCCCGCGCCCCTACGGCGGCCACTACAGCGCGCTCGATCGCATCGGCCTCAACTTCAGTTACACCTTCGACCTCTGGGGCGGTCATCGTGCCGCCTGGGAAGCCGCCGTCGATCGCGGCCACGCCGCGGAAGTGGATGCCGCCGCGGCGCGCCTGACCCTGGCCGCCGATGTCGCCCGTGCCTACGCCACCCTCGGCGCCGCCGAGCGTACGCGGACCATCGCCGATTCCGAACTGCGCCGCGCCACGCAGGTGCTGGAGCTGACCCGCCAGCGCGTCGGCGCCGGCATCGACAACCGTCTCGACCTGGATCAGGCAGCCGCCGCGGTTGCCGCGGCCACGGCCGACCTCGCCGCGCAACAGCGCAGCGTGGTGCTGGCGCGGGTCGCGCTGGCGGCGCTGCTCGGCCGGGGCCCGGACGCCACGTTCACGCTCACCGCGCATCCGTTGCCGCCCGCGGCGCTGGCGCTGCCGGCCGATCTGCCGGCCGCATTGCTCGGGCGGCGCCCGGATATCGTCGCCGCCCGCTGGCGCATCGAGGCGGCCGCACGCGAGATCCATGCCGCCAGGGCCGCGTTCTATCCCGATCTCAATCTCGCCGCCGGGCTGGGGCTGGCCTCGCTGGGCGGAGGCAGCCTGCTCGAGACCGCCAGTCGCTACGAGCAGTTCGGCCCGGCGCTCAGCCTGCCGCTGTTCGACGGCGGCCGTCTGCGCGCCAATCTCGCCGGCCGGAACGCCGGCTACGACCTCGCCGTGGCGCAATACAACCAGACCCTGATCGAAGCGCTGCGCCAGGTCGCCGCCAGCGTGGCCGCGCTGCGCACGCTCGACCGCGAAAGCAGCGCCGCACGCCAGGCGCGCGCCGACGCAGCTTCGGCCTGGAAGATCGCGCTGATCCGCTACCGCGCCGGCATCGGCAGCTACATCGAGGCGCTGACCGTCGAGCGCGGCCTGCTCGCGGCCGAGCAGCGCGTGGCCACTCTTGACGCTGCGCGCGTCGTGCAATCGATCGGACTGGTACAGGCACTGGGCGGCGGCTACGCCCCGACTGCCGCGACCGCCGACCCTGTCCCTGTCCCTGTCCCCGCTGTTGCCGAGGTTCACCCATGAGCACCCAGACGCCCATCCCCGTCGCGGCCGCACCGGCGCCGAACGGACGGCGCCGCCTGCTGCTGCGCCTGCTGTTGCTGACGATCGTCGTGGCCGGTCTGCTGTGGCTGGCCTGGTACTGGCTCGACGGCCGCTGGTACCAGGACACCGACGACGCCTATGTGCACGGCAACATCGTCGAGATCACTCCGCTGGTGCCGGGCACCGTGATCAGCATCGGCGCCGACAATGACGACCTGGTGCACCAGGGTCAGGTGCTGGTGCAGTTCGATGCCGCCGATGCGCGCGTCGCGCTGCAGCGCGCCGAGGCCAACCTCGCACGCGCGGTGCGCCAGGTGCGCGGCCTGTACGCCAACGCCGCCGCCGTGCAGGCCGAGCTGGCCGCGCGCAAGGTCGCGGTGGACAAGGCGCGCAGCGATTTCGCACGGCGCCGCAACCTGGCCGCGAGCGGTGCGATCTCGGTCGAGGAGCTGGCCAACGCGCGCGACGCGCTGGCCGCCGCCGAACAGGCCTACAGCGCCGCTCAGCAGCAACTGGCCGGCAGCCGTGCGCTGGTGGCCGACACCGTGATCGCCTCGCAGCCCGACGTGCAGGCCGCCGCGGCGACGGTGCGCCAGGCCTATCTCGACGACGTCCGCTCGCAGCTGCTGGCACCGGTGACCGGCTACGTCGCCAAGCGCAGCGTGGAGGTGGGCCAGCGCGTGGCGCCGGGCACGCCGCTGATGGCGGTGGTGCCGCTGGGCGGGGTTTGGGTCAACGCCAACTTCAAGGAAACCCAGCTGGCGCACATGCGCATCGGCCAGCCGGTGACCCTGACCGCATCGCTTTACGGCAGCAGCGTCACCTACCACGGCCGCGTCGACGGCATCGGCATCGGCACCGGCAGCGCGTTCGCCCTGCTGCCGGCGCAGAACGCCACCGGCAACTGGATCAGCATCGTGCAGCGGGTCCCGGTGCGCATCGTGCTGGAACCGAAGGAGCTGGCGGCGCATCCGCTGCGCATCGGCCTGTCGATGAGCGTCGAGGTCAACCTGCACGACCGCAGCGGTCCGGCCTTGTCGACCACCATCCGCACGCGGCCGGTGCTGGCCACCGGCGTCTACGCGCATCAGCTCGCCGACGCCGATGCCCTGGTTGCCCGCATCATCCACGCCAATGCCGGCAGCGTGCGGTAAGGACGCGCAGCGCCGATGAGCGAAGCACACGCCCCTGCGGGAGGATTCAGTCCGCCCAGCCTGGCGCTGGCCACGGTCGGACTGTCGCTGGCGACCTTCATGCAGGTGCTCGACACCACGATCGCCAATGTCTCGCTGCCGACCATCGCCGGCAATCTCGGTGTCAGCAACGAGCAGAGCACCTGGGTGATCACCTCGTTCGCGGTCAGCAACGCGATCGCGCTGCCGCTGACCGGATGGCTGACGCGCCGCGTCGGCGAGGTCCGGTTGTTCATCTGGGCGACGATCCTGTTCACGATTTCGTCGATGCTGTGCGGGCTGTCGCACAGCATGGGCATGCTGATCGCCTTTCGCGTGCTGCAGGGCGCGGTGGCCGGACCGATGTATCCGATCACCCAGGCGCTGCTGGTATCGATCTATCCGGCGCACAAACGCGGACAGGCGCTGGCGCTGCTGGCGATGGTCACCGTGGTGGCACCGATCGCGGGCCCGATCCTCGGCGGCTGGATCACCGACAACTACAGCTGGCAGTGGATCTTCTTCATCAACGTGCCGATCGGATTCTTCGCCGCCAGCGTGGTCGCAGCACAGATGCGCGGACGCCCCGATCCGACCGACAAGCCGCGCATGGACTACGTCGGGCTGATCACCCTGGTGATCGGCGTGGCGGCGTTGCAGATCCTGCTCGACAAGGGCAACGACGCCGACTGGTTCAGTTCGAACTTCATCGTGATCCTGGCGATCGTGGCGGCCGTCTCGCTGACGGTCTTCCTGATCTGGGAGCTGACGGACACCGACCCGATCGTTGACCTGCGCCTGTTCCGGCACCGCAACTTCAGCGCCGGCACCGTGGTCCTGGTGCTCGGTTACGCGGTGTTCTTCAGCATCAACCTGCTGGTGCCGCAATGGCTGCAGACGCAACTCGGCTATACCTCCGAGTGGGCGGGCTTCGCCGCCGCGCCGCTGGGGATCCTGCCGGTGATCCTGACCCCGTTCGTCGGCCGCTACGCGCACAAATTCGACTTGCGGGTGCTGGCGGCGCTCTCGTTCCTGGTACTGGCGCTGACCTCGTTCTGGCGTTCGGACTTCAACACCCAGGTCGACTTCGACACCGTGGCCATGGTGCAGCTGGTGCAGGGCCTGGGCGTGGCGCTGTACTTCATGCCCATCCTCACCATCCTGTTGTCGGATCTCACCCCGCGCGAGATCCCCTCGGGTTCGGGCACGGCCACGTTCCTGCGCGTGCTGGCCGGCAGTTTTGCCGCGTCGATCACCACCTTCATGTGGAACCGCCGCGCCGCGCTGCATCACGCCCAGCTGACCGAGCACATCACCGCCTATGCGCCGACGGCGCGCCACGCGCTGACCCGGTTCGGTCCCGGCGAACGCGGCGCGGCCCTGCTCAATCTGGAGATCACCCGGCAGGGCTACCAGATCGGCTTCAACGAGCTTTTCCACGTCATCGGCTGGGTGTTCATCCTGATGATCCCGATCCTGTGGCTGGCCAAGCCGCCGTTTTCACCCAAGGCGGGTGGCAGCGCAGCGACCGGAGCACACTGACCGGACGGACAGCGCGGTTCGATCGGGTGCTGCCGGAAGCTTCAGCGCGGCCCCGGCTTCTCGCGCTGGCTGCGTCCCAGCGTGCGATGTCCCGGCTGCGCGCCCGCCTTGCGCTGCAACCGCTGCTCCAGCGCCGCCGCCTGCTGCTCGCGCTCGTCGTGCAGCTTGAGATAGCTGCGCCAGCGCTCGCCGTCGAGTTCGCCCGAAGCCAGCGCCGCACGGATCGCGCAGCCGGGCTCGTTGCCGTGGCTGCAGTCGGCGAAGCGGCAGTTGCCGGCCAGCGTCTCGATGTCGGCGTAGAGATCGAGGTTCTCCTCGCCGGTGAGCTTCAGTTCGCGCATGCCGGGCGTGTCGATCAGGCAGGCGCCGCCGGGCAACGTCAACAACGCGCGATGAGTGGTGGTATGACGGCCGCGACTGTCGTTGACGCGTATGGCGGCGGTGGCCTGGCGCTGCTCGCCCAGCAGGGTGTTGGTGAGCGTGGACTTGCCGGCGCCCGAGGAGCCCACCAGCGCGGCGGTCACGCCCGCGACCAGCCACGGCGCCAGCATCGTGTTGATCGCGGGGTCCTTGGCATTGAGCGCCAGCGCGGCGGTCCCGGCCGGCAGCGTGGCACCGAGCTGCGCCAGCGCGGGCGCCACCGCCGGATGCAGGTCGGCCTTGGTCAGCAGCACCACCGGCGTCGCGCCGGAACCGTCGATCAGCGCCAGGTAGCGCTGGATGCGCCGCGGATTGAAGTCGCCGTCAAGCCCCATCAGCACCAGCACCACATCGACGTTCGCGGCGATCACCTGACGCTGGTAGCGCTCGCCGGCGGCGGCACGCGTCAGCAGGCTGCGTCGCGGCACGATGGCGTGGATGTGCGGCGGCGTGCCGGCAGCGACCCAGACAAAATCGCCCACCGCCGGCCGCAAAACGGGATCCAGTCCGCGGCGCCGGAACTCCGGCGCCGGCTGCGCATTGAAGGGTTGGCATCCATCGTGCAGCACATAGCCGGCTCGATGCTGCGCGGCGACGCGGGCCAGACTCAGGCCGGGCGCGGGCGGAGTCATCGCATCCTGCACACGCCAACCCAGGCGGATCAGATCATTCAAACCGCAATCCCCGGATCACGCCGCACGGCCGACGTCGCATCGCGTCGCGTCGCGTGGCTATTTGCCAGATGGAACGCTAGCATGCGGCGCGCCGGTCCGGAGCCTGTCCGCCCATGCACGACCTGATTCCAAGCCCGCGCCTGAGCGCGGTGCGCTACGACATCCGCGGCCCGCTGGTGCAGCGTGCACGCGCGCTCGAGGCGGCCGGACGCACGCTGTATGCGCTCAACATCGGCAACCCGGCGCGCTTCGGTCTGCGCACGCCGCCGCATCTGGTCGCCGCGGTGAACGCGCACCTGGCCGACAGCCAGGGCTATGGTCACGAGCTCGGCCTCGACGATGCGCGTGCGGCGATCTTCGCCCAGCAACGCGCACGCGGTACCCGCATCGCCGACAGCAATCATGTGCTGATCGGCAACGGTGTCAGCGAGCTGATCGATCTGGCGCTGCGCGCGCTGCTCGCCCCCGGCGACGAGGTGCTGCTGCCCTGCCCCGACTATCCACTGTGGACCGCATCCACGGTGCTCAACGGCGGCCGACCGGTCTACTACGCCTGCCCTGCCGCGCAGGGACATCTGCCCGATCCCGACGCCCTCGCCGCGCTGATCACGCCGCGCACGCGCGCGCTGGTGCTGATCAACCCCAACAATCCGACCGGCGCTGTGTATCCGCGCGATCTGCTGGTGCGTCTGGTGGAGCTGGCCGCGCGCCATCGCCTGCTGCTGCTCAGCGACGAGATCTATGACGGCATCCTCTACGATGACGTCCGTTTCGAGCCGTTGGCGCCGCTGGCCGGCGACCTGCCTTGCGTCAGTTTCGCCGGCATATCCAAGGTTCATCGCGCCTGCGGTTATCGCGTCGGCTGGATGACCCTGAGCGGATCACCGGCACGCGTCGGCAGCTATCGCGAGGCGCTGCACCTGCTCTCGGCGCTGCGCGTGTGCGCCAATCAGCCGGCACAGTGGGCGGTGCGCGCTGCCCTCGAGGGACCGCCGACGATCACCGAACTGACCGCGCCGGGCGGCCGCCTGCATGTCGCGCGCCAAGCCGTGATCGATGGGGTCGCCGCCAGCGCGTTCCTCAGCATGGTGGCGCCGGCAGGCGCGCTGTATGCCTTTCCGCGCGTACGTGCCGACGTCCTGCCGGTGTTCGATGCCGATGCCTTCGCGCTGGATCTGCTCGAACGCGAGGATGTGCTGCTGATGCCGGGTTCGGCGTTCAACCTGCACGACGGCCGTCATCTGCGCCTGACCCTGCTGCCGGAGCCGGCCGATCTGGTCGAGGTGATGCGCCGCATCGAGCGCGCGCTGCACCGCCGGGCCGATGCCGCCGCCAACATCAATCCGGCTCCCGCCGTGACCGCCATTGCCTGAGGCGCGCGCCGTCGTGTCGCCGCAGAGGCGCCTGCTGGCACTGGGCGATTCCTACAGCATCGGCGAAGCTGTCGCCGAAGCCGAACGCTGGCCGGTGCAGCTGACCGCGGCGCTTTGCGCCGAGGGTCATGCGCTGGGCTCGCCGCAGATCCTCGCGACCACCGGCTGGACCACCGACGAACTGGCCGCGGCGCTGGATCGCGCGGCGCTGATGCCGGCATGGACCCTGGTCAGCCTGCAGATCGGCGTCAACGACCAGTATCGCGGCCGCAGCGTCGCGGCTCTGCGCGAAGGTTTCCGGCTGCTGCTGGCGCGCGCGATCGCCTTCGCCGGCGGCACGGCACGGCGAGTGCTGGTGGTGTCGATTCCCGACTGGGGAGTGACGCCGTTCGCGCGCGCGGGCGGCCACGACGCCGCACGCATCGGCGCCGAGATCGATGCCTGCAACGCCGCCGAGCGCGCATTGACCGCGGCCGCCGGCGCGCACTGGGTCGACGTCACCGCACTCTCGCGCGTCGCCGGCGCCGAACTGGCCGTCGACGGCCTGCACCCCGGACCGGCGCAGTATCGACACTGGCTGACCGCGCTGCTGCCGGCGGCGCGCGGAGCACTCGGCGAACGCAGATCCGCACCGGCACCGTGACCGCGCGGCGGCTTGCCGCGCCGATGGAATCGGGCGGCACGCTATCATGGACGTTTTCCTGCCGCCGGAAGCCGCCATGCCGCTCGATCCCGCCGTCCGCGCCCGCATCGAGACGCTGCTCGCCGAGCATCGCGTCGTGCTGTTCATGAAGGGCGACCGCCAGACGCCGCTGTGCGGGTTTTCCGCGGCCGCCCGCAACACGCTCAACGAGCTGCTGCCGGACTATCACACCGTCGACGTGCTGGCCGACCCGGCGCTGCGCGAAGGCATCAAGGCATTCGGCAACTGGCCGACGATCCCGCAGCTGTATGTGGACGGCGAACTGGTGGGCGGCGCCGACATCGTGCGCCAGATGTACGCCAGCGGCGAGCTGCACGCGCTGTTCGGCCAGCCGGTACCCGATCGAACGCCGCCCGCGATCACCATCACCGATGCCGCCGCCGAAGCGATCCGCGCCGGCATGGCCGACGCCGACGCGCAGGCCCTGCATCTCGAGATCGGCCCCGACTTCAGCGCCGGCTTCCAGCTGGCGCCCGCCGGCGATCACGACATCGTCAGCATCGCCAACGGCATCCCGGTGCACCTCGATCCCGGCAGTGCGCAGCGCGCGCAGGGCATCGTCATCGACTGGGTGCGCAGCGCGCAGGGCGAAGGCCTGTCGCTGCGTTTCCCGGGCACCGGCGTCCAGCCGCTGGGCACACGCGAGGCCGCCACACGACTCGCCGCCGGAACCATTGCCCTGATCGACGTGCGCCCCGCCGCCGAGCGCGCGCTCGCCGCGGTGACCGGCGCCCGCGTCCTGGAAGAAGAAGGTTATGAAGCGCTGGCGCAACTGCCCAGGGACACGGCACTGGCCTTCCTCTGCCACCACGGCGTATCCAGCCGCGACGTCGCCAGGCGCTTTGCCGCGCACGGTTTCAGCCAGGTATTCAACGTCGAAGGCGGTATCGATGCCTGGGCGCGCGAGGTCGATCCGGGCCTGCCGCGGTACTGAGGCGCGCCGGTCTTCTGGCACGCCGGGCAACAGCGACTCGACCAACGGGCGGGTCACTTCCAGCCCGTCATCTCCGGCCCATCGCCGGACGCTTCGGCCCTGGGCCTCGGCATGACGAAATCAGGATGCCGAGATCGGGGCGTCCCGCGGTCAGACACCGGATGCCGCTCGGCGGCGCGACGCGGACCGGCGGCAGCGTACCGGTTTGTGCCGCGCGCGGCGGCAACAATTCAGCCGAGCGCGGCGAGACGATCCCTGATCAGCCGGGACACCGCGCCCATGTCGGCACGGCCGGCGGCGCGCTCTTTCACCAGGGCCATCACCTTGCCCATGTCGCGGGCGGAGGCGGCGCCACTGTCGGCGATCGCGGCGACGATCAGGGCGTCGAGTTCGCCGGCGTCGAGCTTGGCCGGCAGATAGGCCTCGATCACGGCGATCTCGAAGCGCTCGATCGCGGCGAGGTCCTCGCGGCCGGCCTGTTCGAACTGCGCGACCGAATCGCGGCGCTGCTTGAGCATCTTTTCCAGCACCGTCAGCACCTGGATGTCGTCAAGGGCGATGCGCTCGTCCACCTCGCGCTGCTTGATCGCGGCGTTGACCAGCCGGATGACCCCGAGGCGCTGCTTGTCGCCCGCGCGCAGCGCGGACTTCATGTCGTCGGTCAACTGGTCCTTGAGCGGCATGACGGCAGTTCCTGGGCTTCACAAATGCAAAAGGCCGGCGCGCCCGCGGCGGCGCCGGCCCGGAGTTGCGCCGCGGACGCGCTCAGTACAGGCGCGTGCGACGCGTGGTATCGCGCGACAGCCGGCGCAGGTGGCGCTTGACCGCCGCAGCGCGCTTGCGCTTGCGCTCCTGGGTCGGCTTTTCGTAGAACTCGCGCTTGCGCGTCTCGGCCAGGACGCCGGCCTTTTCGCAGGTGCGCTTGAAGCGACGCAGGGCGACTTCGAAGGGTTCGTTCTCGCGAACCTTGACGTTGGGCATGGTGACTCCACGGTAAACTGGCCCGGCTGATCGGGCGAGCCGCGAAGTATAGCGTGGACATCGGGAACGTTTCAAAGCCGGTGCTGGGCATCGAATCCTCCTGCGACGAG
Organism: Pseudomonadota bacterium; assembly: GCA_021815695.1. Taxonomy (GTDB): domain Bacteria; phylum Pseudomonadota; class Gammaproteobacteria; order Xanthomonadales; family Rhodanobacteraceae; genus Metallibacterium. The sequence goes on along the minus strand of JAKAZT010000003.1, from coordinate 22,829 downwards.
ACCGGGGTGGCGGTGTACCAGCCCGGGCGCGGCCTGCTGGCCGATCGCCTGTACAGCCAGATCGCCCTGCATCAGGAATACGGCGGCGTGGTACCCGAACTGGCCAGCCGCGATCACGTGCGCAAGCTGCTGCCGCTGATCCGCGAGACCATGGCCGCCGCCGGCCTCGCCTTCAATGATCTCGGCGGCGTGGCCTACACCGCCGGCCCGGGTCTGGTCGGTGCCCTGCTGGTCGGCGCGGCCGCGGCGCGCGCGCTGGCCTGGGCGCTGCAGATTCCCGCCATCGGCGTGCATCACATGGAAGCCCACCTGCTGGCGCCCTTGCTGGAACCCGCGCCGCCCGCGCCGCCCTTCGTGGCGCTGCTGGTCTCGGGCGGTCATTCGATGCTGGTGCACGTGGCCGGGATCGGCCGCTACCGGCTGCTCGGCGATACCCTCGACGACGCCGCCGGCGAAGCCTTCGACAAGACCGCCAAGCTGCTCGGCCTGCCCTATCCGGGCGGTCCGGCGCTGGCGGCACTGGCGGCGGACGGCCGCCCGGGTGCTTTCCGCTTCGCGCGGCCGATGACCGACCGTCCCGGCCTCGACTTCAGCTTTTCCGGCCTGAAGACCCAGGTGCTGCTGGCTTGGCAACACAGCGATCGCAGTGCAGCGACGCGCGCCGACATCGCACGCGGCTTCGAGGACGCCGTGGTCGAGACGCTGACGGCAAAGTGCCGGCGCGCGCTGGCGGCCGGCGACGCCGGCACCCTGGTCGTCGCCGGCGGCGTCGGCGCCAATCGCCGCCTGCGCGAAACACTGACCGCCGCGGCGGCCGCGGACGGCTTCCGCGTCGCCTTCCCGCGACTGCAGTTTTGCACCGACAATGGCGCCATGATCGCGTTCGCCGGCGCCCTGCGCCTGGCCGCCGGCCAGCACGAGGACAGCGCGATCCGGGTCTTTCCGCGCTGGGACCTCGAAAGCCTGCCGGCGGTCGCGTGACGCCCGACCGCACGCGGCAGCGGCCATCCTGCGGCTCAATCCCGGAATCGCCATGGACCTCGTCTTCATCGACAACCTGCGCCTCGACGCCCTGATCGGCGTGCATGCGCACGAACGCGGCGGCCGCCAGCCGCTGCGGGTGGACCTGCAGATGGCCTGCGACACCCGTATCGCCGCGGCCAGCGACCGCCTCGCCGACGCGCTCGACTACGAGGCCGTGGCCCGTCGCCTGCGGGCGCTGGCCGCAGCCAGTGACGCGCAGCTGGTCGAGGTGCTGGCCGAGCGCATGGCCGAGTGCGTGCAACGCGAATTCGGCGTGCGCTGGCTGCGCCTGCGGCTGGGCAAGCCGCAGGCATTGACCGAGGCCGACGCGGTCGGCGTGCAGATCGAGCGCGGGCTGCGGCTGCCGTGAACGCTGCGCTGCCGGTACGCGCCTATCTCAGCCTGGGTTCCAACCTCGATGCCGAGCGACATCTGCGCGCGGCACTGGACGCGCTTGCCGCGACCTTCGGTCCGCTGCAGGTGTCGCCGGCCTACCGGACGCCGGCCCGGGGTTTCGCCGGGCCGGATTTCCTCAATCTCGCGGTGGCGATCGATACCCACCTCTCGGCGCCGGCACTGCGGGACTGGCTGCATGCACTGGAATCACGGCTGGGTCGCGACCGCAGCGCGCCACGCCTGTCCAGTCACACGCTCGATGCCGATCTGGTGCTCTACGGCGAGCAGATCCTCGACGACGGCGCCGGCCTGCATCTGCCGCGCGACGATCTCGCCGCCCCCTACGTGCTCAAACCCCTGGTCGACATCGCGCCCGATGCCCGCGACCCGCGCAGCGGCCGCACGCTGGCGGCGCTGTGGGCCGAGCATCCCGAAAGTGATCGGGCGCTGCCCGCGATCCCGCTGCCGCTCTGAATGGCACTGCTGGCGATCGGTCACGCGGGGTGCTAGAACGGCGCGACTGATCCGGAGGGAGAGCGATCATGGCGGGCAAATTCGCGACCAGCTGGTCGCTGGTCAAGGCAAGTGCCGCGGTGCTCGGGAGCGACCGCGAACTGCTGGTGTTTCCGCTGCTGTCGGGCCTGGCCACGCTGCTGGTGCTCGCCAGCTTTGCGCTGCCGTTCCTGGCCGCGGGCGGCTTGCTGCATCTGCGCGAAATCGCCGGCACGCACGGGGGCCTGGCCGCTGGCGACTACGCGATGCTGTTCCTGTTTTATCTCAGCCAGTACACGGTGATCTTCTTCTTCAACACGGCACTGGTGGGCGCCGCGATGATGCGGCTGGACGGCGACAACCCCACGCTCGGCGACGGCCTGCGCCTGGCCTGGAACCGGCTGCCGGCGATCCTCGGCTATGCGCTGATCGCCGCCACCGTCGGCATGCTGCTGCGGGCACTGGAACAGCGCGCCGGCTTCATCGGCCGCTGGATCATCGGCCTGCTCGGCGTCGCCTGGACGGTCGCCACCTTCCTGGTGGTACCGGTGCTGGCCGCGACCGATGTCGACCCGGTGACCGCGGTCAAGGAGAGCGCCACCCTGCTGCGCCGCACCTGGGGCGAAAACCTGATCGGCAATGCCGGCATGGGCATTGCCTTCGGTCTGCTGTTCATGGCGCTGATGCTGGCCGGAGTCGGCGTGCTGACGCTGGCGGTCGCCGCCGGCTCGGCGGTGCTGGTCGCGCTGGTGGCGGCGGCGATCGTGCTGGCGGTCGTCCTGCTGGCGCTGGTGCAGAGCGCGCTGCAGGGCATCTATGCCGCTGCGTTGTATCGCTACGCCACCGACGGCAACGCCGGCACCGGATTCGACCCTGAGCTGCTGGGGCAGGCGTTCCGCGTCAAGGCCTGAGAGGCGGCGCGGCGCGCCAGGAGCGCCGCGCCCGCCTTATGCTTGCGCTTCCGGCGACGCCGCCGCCCCGCACATGGCTGCCCGTGAACCTGTCGCTGCCCGCCCCCGACGCCGACGCGCTTGCCCATTCCGAACGGCTGCACACGCGCCTGCGCGAGAGCATCGCCGCCCGCGGCGCGATGCCGTTTTCCGAATTCATGCAGCAATGCCTGTATGCGCCGGGGCTGGGCTACTACAGCGCCGGCGCCGCCAAGTTCGGTCCGGCGGGGGATTTCATCACCGCGCCCGAATCGGGCCCGTTGTTCGCGCGCTGCGTGGCACGCGTGCTGGCACCGCTGCTGCCGAGTCTGGGCGAGCAGGCCAGCGTGCTCGAGCTGGGTGGCGGCAGCGGCGCCTTCGCCGCCGACGCGCTGCAGGCGCTGGCGCAACTCGACGCACTGCCGGCGCGATACCGGATCCTCGAACCCAGCGCCGATCTGCGCGAACGCCAGCGCGCGCGCATCGCGGCCCTGCCGGCGCCGCTGGCGGCGCGCGTGGAATGGATCGAGCGCCCCCCGGAGACAGCGTGGCGCGGCGTGCTGTTTGCCAACGAGGTGATCGACGCGCTGCCGGCGACGCGTTTCACGCTGCGCCACGGCGAGATCTACGAGGAGCATGTCGCGCTCGACGGCGAGGGTCGCCTGCTGCGTACCGACCGCCCTGCCGACGCGCTGGTCAGCGCGGCCGTGCGCCGCCTCGAGCGCGACCTCGGCGCGCCGTTCGCCGACGGTTACCGCTCCGAACTGTTGCCGCAGCTGCCCTACTGGATGCAGGCGATCGCCGGTTCGCTCGAGGCCGGGCTGATGCTGTTCTGCGACTACGGCTTCCCGCGTCGCGAGTACTACCTGCCCGAGCGCCGCGACGGCACCCTGCAGGCGCATTATCGCCATCGCGCGCACACCGACGTGTTGCGCTGGCCGGGGTTGCAGGACCTCACCGCATCGGTCGATTTCACCGCGCTGGCCGAAGCCGGCAACGGCGCGGGTTTCGGCGTCGCCGGCTATCTGCCCCAGGCGCAGTTCCTGATCGCGAGCGGTCTGCAGGAAATCTTCGAGACGGCACACGCTGCCGCAGCGGACGAGAACACGCGCTACCGGCTGGCGCAGGAGGTCAAGCAACTGACCCTGCCGGGCGCGATGGGCGAGCGTTTCCAGGCACTGCTGCTGGCGCGCGGCCTGGATGCGGTGGCACTGCCCGCCGATCTGCTGCTGGCAGATCAGGCGCGCCGGCTGTAGCGCGCCACGGCATCGAACGCCGTCATTACATCCCGTTACGTCTGCGCATCGGGCGTGACGTCCCGCCACGGCGCCGGCGGGCAACATGACCTCCGACAGGGGTAGTGAACCCTGCGCGCCGTGACGCGTCTATGAAACACTAGCGCACGGCATCTCCGGCGCGAAGGCGTGAGCCGCAGCCGCGCGACACGCTCGCCGCTACGGCCGAGCGCCAAGTCATTCACCGTTTGCAGGAAGAACCGCATGTCGCGCACAAAATGGATCGTGATCGCAGTCGCCGTGTTGCTGGCGGGCGTGATCGGCTGGCGCCTGACGCATCGCGCGGGCAGCGCGTCGCAGACGCCGAACGATGAGCCAATCCCGGTGACGGTGGTGCCGGTGGTGCGCGAGAACGTGCCGATGTATCTCACCGCGCTGGGTACCGTGCAGGCACTCAACACCGTCACCGTCGTGCCGCAAGTGAGCGGTCAGCTGGTGTCGATCAATTTTCGCGAAGGCCACGAGTTGAAGCAGGGCGACCTGATCGCGCAGATCGATCCGCGCACCTTCCAGGCCGCGCTCGAACAGGCGATCGGCAAGCAGCAGCAGGATGCCGCGCTGCTCAGCGCCGCGCAGTACACGCTGCACAGTTACGAGGGCTTGTCCAGGCAGCAGTTCGTGGCGGCTCAGACCTTGCAGGCACAGCAGCAGACCGTGCACCAGTATCAGGCGGCGGTGGCCGCGGATCGGGCGGCGGTGGACAGTGCGCGCGTGCAGCTGGGCTACACCAGCATCCGCGCGCCGATCGACGGCGTCGCCGGCCTGCGTCAGGTCGACGTCGGCAACATCGTCGGCCCCGGCACGACGGGCGGCCTGGTGGTGCTGACGCAGATCCACCCGATCAGCGTGATCTTCAGCCTGCCACAGCAGAATCTCGAGAGCGTGCGCGCGGCGTTCGCGAAGCATGCGCTGGACGTCGCCGCGCTCGACCGCACCGACAATCGCGTGATCGCCAACGGCACGCTCAAGGTGGTCGACAACCAGATCGATCCCACCACCGGCAGCTTCAGGCTCAAGGCCGAGTTCGCCAATGCCGGGAACACTCTCTGGCCCGGCCAGTTCGTCAACGTGCGCATGCAGCTGAGCACGGTCGACGGCGGCCTGGTGGTGCCGGCGCAGGCGGTGCAGCGCGGGCCGGACGGCGATTACGTGTTCGTGGTGCAGCCGGACAAGACGGTCGCCATGCGCACGGTGACCACCGGCAGCGAGGTCGGCAGCAGCGCCATCCTGATCGCCCAGGGCCTGCAGCCCGGCGAACGCGTGGTCACCGAGGGCCAGTTCCGTCTCAAGCCCGGCAGCAAGGTGATCCCGCTGGCGCCCGGCCAGGTGCCGCCGGTGCCAACCGCCGACGCGGGTCAGGGCAAGCGCAGCCGCCGCGGCTGACGCTTCCGGCATCGCCACAAGGACACGCGCGTGGGCTTCTCCTCGCTGTTCATCCGTCGCCCCATCGCCACCTCGCTGCTGATGACGGCGCTGCTGCTGTTCGGCATCCTCGGCTATCGCACGCTGCCGGTGTCGGCGCTGCCCAACATCGAGGCACCCAGCCTGCAGGTGGTCACGCAGTATCCGGGCGCCAGTCCCTCGACCATGGCGCGCCTGGTGACCACGCCGCTGGAGCGCCAGTTCGGCGAGATCGCCGGTCTGGCGATGATGAGCTCGGAAAGCTCGCAGGGGCTGTCGGTGATCACCCTGCAGTTCGTGCAGAGCCGCAACATCGAGGATGCGGCGCAGGACGTGCAGGCCGGCATCAGTGCCGCGCGCGGCTCGCTGCCGGCCAACCTGCCGTATCCGCCGGTCTACAACAAGGTCAATCCGGCCGACGCGCCGATCCTGACCCTGGCACTGACCTCCGCCACGCTGCCGGTGCGCGACGTCACCAACTACGCCGACAGCATCCTCGCGCAGAAGCTGTCGCAGATCAGCGGCGTCGGCCTGGTCAGCGTCGCCGGCAACGTCAAGCCGGCGGTGCGCATCCAGGTCAATCCGGCGGCGCTGGCCAATCTCGGTCTGACTCTGGAAGACGTGCGCAACGCGATCACCCAGGCCAATGTCAACGCGCCCAAGGGCAGCCTCAACGGCAGCGAACAGAGTTTCAGCATCGGCGCCAACGACCAGTTGCCGGATGCGCAGGCCTACCGCGACCTGATCATCAGCTACAGCAGGGGTGCGCCGGTGCGGCTGTCGGACGTGGCCGCGGTCGTCAACGGCGTCGAGAACGACCAGGTCGCCGCCTGGGCCAACGGCAAGCCGGCGGTGCTGCTCGATGTCCGCCGCCAGCCCAGCGCCAACATCGTGCAGACGGTGGCGCAGATCCGCGCCGAGCTGCCGGCGCTGCGCGCGGTGTTGCCGGCAGGCGTCACGCTGACGGTGCTCTCCGACCGCACCGAGACGATCCGCGCCTCGGTCGCCGACGTCGAGTTCACCCTGATGCTGGCGGTGATCCTGGTCGTCGCGGTGATCTTCGTGTTCCTGCGCCGGCTGTGGGCGACGGTGATTCCCAGCGTGGCGGTACCGCTGTCGCTGGTCGGCACTTTCGGGGTGATGGCGTTCGCCGGCTTTTCGCTGGACAACCTCTCGCTGATGGCGCTGACCGTCGCCACCGGCTTCGTCGTCGACGACGCCATCGTGATGATCGAGAACATCGTCCGCTACATCGAGCAGGGCCGGCATCCGCGCGAAGCGGCCGAAATCGGCTCGAAGGAGATCGGCTTCACCATCCTGTCGCTGACGGTGTCGCTGATCGCGGTGTTCCTGCCATTGCTGCTGATGCCGGGTGTCACCGGCAGGCTGTTCCACGAATTTGCCTGGGTGCTGACGATCGCGGTGTCGCTGTCGGCGCTGATCTCGCTGACGCTGACGCCGATGATGTGTGCCTATCTGCTCAAGCCCGGCGCGCTGCCGGCGCACGAGCAGCCGCAGGGTCCGCCGCGCGGCTTCTACGCGCGCATGGCGGGGGCTTACGGTCGCAGCCTCGAGTGGGTGTTCGAGCACCGCCCGCTGGTGATGACGGTATTCGCCGCCAGCGTGGTGGTGACCGTGGCGCTGTATGTCTGGATTCCGAAGAGCCTGCTGCCGGACCAGGACACCGGCCTGATCACCGGCGTGGTCGAGGCCGACCAGAGCATCGCGTTTCCGGCCATGGAACGCCGCGTCGAGGCCGTGGCCGCCGCGCTGCGCAGGGATCCCGACGTGGCCGGCGTCGCCGCTTTCGTCGGCGTCGGCAGTCTCAATCCGACGCTCAACCAGGGCCAGCTCAGCATCGTGCTGAAACCGCGCAGCAGCCGGCCGGGACTGGCCACCGTGGTGGCGCAGCTGCAGCAAAGCGCAGGGGGCGTGCCCGGGGTGGCGCTGTTCCTGAAGCCGGTGCAGGACGTCACCCTCGATACCCGCGTCGCTGCAACCCAGTACCAGTTCGTGATGCGCGACCTCGACAGCAGCGAACTCGACCGCTACGCCCTGCGCATGGCGACGGCGCTGAAACAGCTGCCGCAACTGGCCGACGTCGACAGCAACCTCGCCGACCGCGGCCGCGAGCTGAAGCTGGACATCGACCGTGCCGCGGCCTCGCGCCTCGGCGTGCCGATGCAGACCATCAACGACACGCTGTACGACGCCTTCGGCCAGCGCCAGATCTCGACCATCTTCACCGAACTCAACCAGTACCGCGTGATCCTCGAGGTGGCGCCGCAGTTTCGCAACAGCACCGCCCTGCTCGACCAGCTGACCGTGCGCACCAACGCCGGCGGCGCGCTCAGCGGCAGCAACGCCACCACCTTCGGCCAGGCGGCGTCGAGCAACTCGTCGACACCGACCGGCATCGGCGCCGCCAATACCGGCATCGTCATCGGCGGCGGCGGCACCGTGCCGCTGTCGGCGCTGGCCAGCGCGCGACAGGCCTCGGCGCCGCTGGTGGTCAGCCACTTCGACCAGATGCCGGCGGTGGTGCTCTCGTTCAACGTCGCCGGCGGCTACTCGCTGTCGCAGGCGGTGGACGCGATCACTCGCGTACAGCAGCAGATGGATTTCCCGGCCTCGCTGCGCGCCGGCTTCATCGGCTCGGCAGCCGAGTTCTCGGCCTCGCTGACCGACGAGGTGCTGCTGATCCTGGCCGCGATCGTGGTGATCTACATCGTGCTGGGCGTGCTCTACGAGAGCTACATCCACCCGCTGACGATCCTGTCCACCCTGCCCTCGGCCGGTGTCGGCGCGCTGCTGGCGCTGATCGTGTTCGGCATGCCGCTGTCGGTCGACGGCATCATCGGCATCATCCTGCTGATCGGCATCGTCAAGAAGAACGCGATCATGATGGTCGACTTCGCGATCGTCGCCCAGCGCGACGGCATGGCGCCGTTGCAGGCGATCCAGCGCGCCGCGCTGCTGCGCTTCCGCCCGATCATGATGACCACCGCCGCGGCGCTGCTGGGTGCGCTGCCGCTGGCGCTGGGCAACGGCATCGGCTCGGAGCTGCGCCGACCGCTCGGTGTCAGCATCGTCGGCGGCCTGCTGCTGTCGCAGCTGGTGACGCTGTACACCACGCCGGTGATCTACCTGTACCTGGAGCAGTTCGCGGCGTGGCTGCGCGCGCACGGCATCCACCGCAGCGGGACCGCGGAACCCGACGCCGCATGAACATCTCCGCGCCCTTCATCCGGCGCCCGGTCGGCACCTCGCTGCTGGCCGTCGGCGTGCTGGTGGCGGGCCTGATCGCCTACAGCCTGCTCGGCGTGGGGCCGCTGCCCAATCTCGAGTTTCCGGCGATCTTCGTCGAGGCCAATGTGCCCGGCGCCGACGCGCGCAACATGGCCAACACCGTGGCGGCGCCGCTGGAGCGCCACCTCGGCCAGATCGCCGGCATCGACGAAATGAACTCGTCGAGTTCGGAAGGCTCGAGCTTCGTGATCATGCTGTTCGATGTCGGCCGCAACATCGACGACACCGCGCGCGACGTGCAGGCGGCGATCAACGCCGCCGCGCCTGACCTGCCGTCCAGCCTGCGCACCGCGCCGATCTACCGCAAGGCCAACCCCAACAACGCGCCGGTACTGGTGCTGGCGCTGACCTCCGACACCCAGCCGCTGTCGCAGCTGTACAACATCGCCGACACCACGCTGGCGCCGCGACTGTCGCAGATCTCCGGGGTGGCCCAGGTCGACGTGGCCGGCGGCGCCAAGCCGGCGGTGCGCGTGGACCTCAACCTGCGTGCGATGGCGGCGATGGGCCTGACCGGCGACCAGGTACGCAACGCGCTGGTCGCCGCCAACGTGATCGCGCCGCAGGGCTATCTCTCCGACGGCCATTCGCAGATCGCGATCGCCGCCGACACCACGCTGTCGACCGCGGCGCAATTCGCCGACACCGTGATCGCGGTGCGCAAGGGCGTGCCGGTGCGGCTGCGCGACATCGCCCACGTCTACAACGGCCAGCAGGACGCCTACCAGGCCGCGTGGTTCAACGGCCGGCGCTCGATCCAGCTGATGATCCGCAAGCAGTCCGACGCCAACGTGATCGCGATCGTCGATCGTGTGCGCGCGATGCTGCCCGAGCTGGACGCAACCCTGCCGGGCGGCGTGCAACTGACCCCCTACTTCGACCGCACGCCGACCATCCGCGCCTCGGTCGACGAGGTGCAGATCACCCTGTTCATCAGTCTCGGCCTGGTCGTGCTGACCATGCTGCTGTTCCTGCGCCGCTGGGCACCCACCCTGATCGCCGCGCTGGCGGCACCCCTGTCGGTTTGCGGCGCCTTTGTCGTGATGTACCTGCTGGGCTACACGCTGGACAACTTCTCGCTGATGGCGCTGGTGATCGCGATCGGTTTCGTCGTCGATGACGCCATCGTGGTGATCGAGAACATCCACCGCCATCTCGAACAGGGCATGCGCCCGATGCAGGCCGCCTTCGCCGGTACCCGCGAGGTCGGCTTCACGGTGGTCTCGATCACCGCCTCGCTGGTGGCGGTCTTCGCGCCGCTGCTGTTCATGAGCGGCTTCTTCGGCATGCTGTTCCGCGAGTTCTCGGTGACCCTGGTGGCGGCGATCGTGATCTCGGCGCTGGTGTCTCTGACGCTGACGCCGGCGCTGTGCGGGCAGTTCCTGCGCCGCCACGACGAGGCTGCCGAGACCTCGCGGCTGGGCCGCAAGATCGAGGCCTTCCACGCCGGGCTGCGCCGCTCGTACGCACGCGCCCTGGACTGGGCGCTGAAGCACCCGCGCACCTTCGCGTTGCAGCCGCTGATCCTGCTGGTACTGACCATCGCGCTGATGGTGGTGGTGCCCAAGGGTTTCTTTCCGCAACAGGACACCGGCGCGCTGGTGGCTTTCACCGAGGCCAGCGCGACCACCTCGCCTGCGGTGATGATGGCGCTGCAGCAGCGGGCGGCGAAGATCGTGCAGGACGACCCGGCGGTCGCCAGCGTCGGCTCGCGGCTGGGCAGCTGGCGCAGCGGCAGCGGCAACACCGGGCAGATGCTGATCAACCTCAAGCCGCTGGACGCGGGCCGCCACTCGTCCACGTTCGACGTGATGAACCGGCTGCGCCGCGAGACCTCGGTGGTGCCGGGCATCAGCGTCTATCTGCGTCCGGTGCAGGACATCGGCGGACCCGGCGGCGGCAACAGCAAGACGCAGTACAGCTACAACATCAAGGCCGATACCTACGCCGAGCTGGAAGCCTGGGCACCAAGGCTGGCGGCGCAGATGAAGAGATCGTCGATCTTCCGCGATGTCAGCACCAGCCTGCAGGGCGCCGGCCTGCGCGAGACGCTGGACATCAACCGCACTGCGGCCGCGCGCCTCGGCATCAGCGTCGGCGCCATCGACAGCGCGCTCTACAACGCCTTCGGCCAGCGCCAGATCTCGACCATCTACTCCGACCTCAACCAGTACCAGGTGGTGCTGAGCACGTTGCCCGGCATGGCCGAGTCGCCGGCTTCGCTGAAGCGCGTTTTCGTGATGACCGGTTCCGGCGGCATGGTGCCGATCACCGCCGTCGCCACGCTGCAACCCGGTCTGGCACCGACCGAGATCGACCACGAGGGCCAGCTCGCGGTGATCAATCTCAACTTCAACCTGGCCCCCGGCGTGGCGATGTCCTCGGCAGTGACCGAGATCAACCGCATCATGCAGGCGCTGCGCATGCCCGGCGACATCCGCGGCGCCTTCGGCGGCGACTTCCGCCGCTTCACCGAGCAGCAGAGCAACACCCCGCTGCTGCTGCTCGGCGCGCTGCTGGCGGTCTACATCGTGCTCGGCATGCTCTATGAAAACCTGGTCCATCCGATCACGATCCTGTCCACCCTTCCGGCTGCCGGCGTCGGCGCCATGCTGGCGCTGCTGATCACCAACACCGAGCTGTCGGTGGTCTCGATCATCGCCATCGTGCTGCTGATCGGCATCGTCAAGAAGAACGCCATCATGATGGTCGACTTCGCCCTGGTCGCCGAGCGCGAGCACGGCATGACGCCGCTCGAAGCCATCCGCGAGGCCTGCCTGGTGCGCTTTCGTCCGATCATGATGACGACGATGGTGGCGATCCTGTCGGCGACGCCGCTGGCGATCGGCTTCGGCGCCGGCGCCGAGTTGCGCCGTCCGCTGGGCATCGCCCTGATCGGCGGCCTGATCTTCTCGCAGTCGCTGACCCTGCTCAGCACGCCCGCGATCTACCTGCTGTTCGCGCGCGGCTCCGAACGCCGGCGCGCACGCCGCGCCGCGCGCCGCGCGGCCATGCAGGCGAAGGCCGCGCTCGCGTCCTGAGTGAGCGCGCCACGCACCACATGCGGCACAAGGCACGTTGCGGTGCAGCAGCGCTTCGCGATCGTCGCTTCTGTACAACCGGGTCGGGTTCCTCTAGCGTGCCGCATCCGCCTCGTGGCGGCTGGACGGAAGCATGCGGATCAAGGGCAAGCCCAATTCGTTCGACATCGCGCACCTCGCCGGTGTGTCGCAATCGACGGTATCGCGCGCGCTGCGCGGACATCCGACGGTCAACGCGGAAACCCGCGAGCGCATCCTCGCGATCGCGCGTCAGCTCAACTACAAGGCCGACAAGAACGCATCGAGTCTGCGCTCGAAGCACTCGGGGACGCTGGCGCTGCTGATCTTCGAGGACCCCACGGTCGACGACTCCAGCATCAATCCGTTTTTCCTGTCGATGCTGGGCTCGGTGACCCATGCCTGCGCGCGGCACGGCTACGACCTGCTGATCTCGTTCCAGGAGCTGTCGCGCAACTGGCACGCCGACTACGAGGACTGCCACAAAGCCGACGGCATCATCCTGCTGGGCTACGGTGACTACCTCGACTACCGCGGCCGGCTCGAAGCGCTGGTCGAACAGGGCACGCACTTCGTGCGCTGGGGCGCGGTGCTGACCGACCAGCTCGGTCTGTCGATCGGCTGCGACAACCTGCGCGGCGGACAGCAGGCCGCGGATCATCTGCTGGCGCTGGGCCGCCGGCGCATCGCGTTCGTCGGCAACGCCTCGCTGCGCTCACCGGAGTTTTTCGAGCGCTACCAGGGCTACGGCGCGGCGCTGCGCGCGGCCGGGCTGACGCCGGATGCGGCCCTGCAGGTGGATGCCATTTCCACCGAACTGGCCGGTTTCGAGGCGACCAGTACGCTGCTGCAACGCGGCACCCCCTTCGATGCGCTGTTTGCCGCCAGCGACCTGATCGCGATCGGCGCCATGCGCGCTCTGGCCAGCCGCGGATTGCGGGTACCGGCGGACGTGGCGGTGGTCGGCTTCGACGACATCCCGATGGCCAGCTTCGTCAATCCGCCGCTGACCACGGTGCAGCAGGACACCCGCCGCGCCGGTGAACTGCTGGTGGAAACCCTGCTCAACCTGATCCACGACGATCCCGCGCAATCGATCAAGCTGCCGGCGACCCTGGTCGTGCGGCAGTCCTGCGGCATCGGTCTGGCCCCCGCGACCAGCAACCCGCCGCGCGTCGCAACCGCGCGGCGCGGCGCGGCCGCGGCGCGCCGCCGGCACTCCTGAGATCCGCGCCGCGCATCGTGACGCGCGACGGCACAGCGGTCAGCCGGGTGGCTGCGCCGCCCGCCGGGCCACCGCCGGCTCGGCGACGCGCAGCACGCAAAGTCCGGCGATCAGCAGGCTGACGCCGGCCAGCGCCAGTGCATCCATCGGCTGGCCCGCGAAAAACAGCTTCAACAGCAGCCCCAGCACGCTCGCCGCCAGAATCTGCGGAATCACGATGAAGAAATTGAAGATGCCCATGTACACGCCCATCTTCGCCGCCGGCAGGTGATCGGAGAGCAGCGCATAAGGCAGCGACAGGATCGAGGCCCAGGCGAAGCTGACCCCCACCATCGACAGCAGCAGCCAGTCGGGATCGCGGATCAGCAGAAACGACAGCAGTCCCAGCCCGCCCAGCCAGACGTTGATCAGATGGCTCCAGCGCAGCCCGAAGCGCCGCACCATCCACGGGATCACCACCGCGGCCAGCACCGCAACACCGTTGTAAGTCGCGAACAGCACGCCCACCCAGTTGGCGCCCTGGTTGTAGGCCGCCGAGTGCGGATCGGTCGCGCCGAACTGCACCGCGGTCACCGCGGGCGTGGTGTAGGTCCACAGCGCGAACATCGCGAACCAGGAGAAGAACTGCACCCAGGCCAGCCGGCGCATGGCCACCGGCATGCCGCGCAGGTCGGCGAGGATTCCCGTCAGCACATGCTCGCGCCGCGAAAAACCCAGCCAGAGCATGCCCAGCCCGAACGCGAGCAGTCCGCCGGCCAGCAGGTAGAGCCGATAGTCCAGATGACTCAGCGCGATCGCCAGCACGGCGATCACGCCCGTGCCCAGCCACCACGCGCCCTGGCGGCGCGCCGCGGCGCGATCCTGCGCGCGCGGCGACGCCGGCAGGCTGTCGCTGAAGGCGGCCAGCTGATCGGGCGGGTATTCGCGCGTGGCAAGCACGGTCCAGCCGACCGCCGCGAGCAGCACGACGGCACCCGCGTCGAAGGCGTAGCGCACGGTATCGGGAATGGCATCGCCCGCTGCCACGTTGGCGACACCGGCCTTGGCCAGCAGCCACGGCAGCAGCGAGGCGATGACTCCGCCCACGCCGATCAGGAAACTCTGCAGCGCATAGCCCAGCGGCCGCTGCGTGGTCGGCAACTGATCGGCGACGAAGGCGCGAAACGGCTCCATCGACACGTTGAACGACGCATCCATGATCCACAGCAGAACCGCCGCCACCCACAGCGCCGGCGCGTTGGGCATGGCCAGCAGTGCGAGCGTTGCCAGCACGGCGCCGGCGAGAAAGTACGGGCGGCGGCGGCCGAGCCGGGTCCAGGTGCGATCGGAGTAGTGGCCGATCAGCGGCTGCACGATCAGGCCGGTCAGCGGCGCGGCCACCCACAGGATCGGGATGTCGTCGACGTGCGCGCCCAGCGTCTGGAAGATGCGGCTGACATTGGCATTCTGCAGGGCGAAGCCGAACTGGATGCCCATGAAACCGAAGCACATGTTCCAGATCTGCCGGAACGTCAGCTCGGGCTTCGCCGTGCGGCTCATGGCTTCGCGACTCTGCCGGGCAGGCGCGAAATCAGCAATGCGCCGATGTCGGCCGCGTTCACGGGCCCGCTCGCCCCGCCCTGGCCACCGGTGTAATGCGCCGCGGTCGCGAGAAAACTCATGTTGAAGCCCTGCCGCAGACGGAAAGAACATCGCGCCCCCGCGCGGGCGCTGAAGGTGACCTCGGTCGATCGCGCCGCGCCCGCGCTCTGCGGCATCACGATCGCCAACGTCTGCGGCGGTCGATTCGCGCATTCCACCACGATCCGTTTCACCGCTGCGGTGATGCCGGTGTTGATCGGCCCGTGGTCGTTGGCGTAATCCAGACGCAGCACATAGGTTCCGGCGTCCGGCGCGGTCCAGACGCGGGGCCAGGGCCCGGTCAGCGTCGCGCGATCGCCGACACAGGCCGCCGGACCGGGCAGCGACTGCAGACCCGCCGCATCGCGCCGGGTCAGGCTGAAGCACTCGCGCAGCGGCGTCCACGGCAACGCCAGCGCGCCATCGATGGACCCGTGCAGACGGCCGTCGACGTAGAGCAGGCCCGGCAGCGCGGCGCGCACCTGCCAGTGATCGCCGGAACGCACGACCTCGGGAGCCGCCGGCGCGGTCGGCGCGAATTCAGGCGCGTCCTCGCGCAGCGGGGGATTCGGAACCGTGATGGCCTCGAGCTGCACGCGCGACTCGGCGCCGTGCACCTGCACGCTGGCAGCGACCAGCAAATTGCCGGCGAGCGTGGCCGGTCGCAGCAGGACGATGCGCTGTTGCGGCGTACGCAGGGTGATCGACAGGCGATCGCCGAACAGCATCGGCACCAGCGTCACCGGCAGCTTGGGCTCGATGCGGCCATCTGCCGTCAGGCCGAACACGCCTTCGGTCACCATGTTCAGATAGCCCGCCACCGACCACAGTTGCCGGCGCGAATCGACGACCGGACCGCCGAGCTTTCCGGGCACGTGCGTGGACAACGACTCCAGCGCGAAGTTCTCCATGTTCGATCCGCTGAGCGCGGCGGCGCGCAGGATCGAGCGCAGCTCGTGGGCGATGCGCGCCGGATCGTTCACCACACGCGCGGCGCGCAGCGCATAGGCGCTGACGAAAGGCCAGATCGCGCGGTTGTGGTAGATCGGCTGGTCCGCGCGCTCGGGCCAGATCACCGGGCTGCCGGCGGGCCAGGTCGGATAATTCGCCAGTGCCAGTCGCGCGCGCGCCGGATCGGCCACGCCGCTGGTGATCGCCAGCGCCTCGCCCAGCAGATCGTAGCTGGCCACCGGCAGCGGCGGATCGCCGCCGCCGAGATAGCTCATGTACATGCCCGCCCGCGGAT
Source organism: Pseudomonadota bacterium (assembly GCA_021815695.1). Classification (GTDB taxonomy): domain Bacteria; phylum Pseudomonadota; class Gammaproteobacteria; order Xanthomonadales; family Rhodanobacteraceae; genus Metallibacterium. The sequence goes on along the minus strand of JAKAZT010000003.1, from coordinate 6,834 downwards.
TCCAGAACCCGCGATTGATCGCCGTCTTGAGCGCAGCGGCTTGTTGCGCATAACCCGGCGTCGGGTCGCCGCCGCGTGCGGCGGCCATGCGCGCGGCCAGCCGCAGCGCCTCGTAGTGCAGCACGTTGGTCGACAACGCATAGGACTGCGCGATGAAGCGCACGTCGCTGGCGGTCCACGCCGGGTAGCTCTGCTCGCGCCAGTCCAGAAACGAGGTCTCGCCGCGATACAGGCCCGTGGCCGGATCGAAGGCGTACTCGCGATCCTGCGCCAGGGTGTCGCGCAACGCACGATACGTCGTGTCGGCGAAGGCGCGGTCGCCGAGCAGGTGGCGCGCGCCGAGGAACCACACCACGCGGTCGGTGCTGATCGGCCAGCTGCCGCCGGAACCGGTGTCCTGCACCACGTAAAGCCCCTGGGGCACACCGGGTGCACGCACGCCGGAGAGCTTGAACATCAGCGAGCGCCGCGCGCGCGCCGGATCGAAGCGCCACAACGCGAGGTCGGTCGAATACGCCAGGTCGCGCGTCCACACGAACGGCCACTGCTTGCCCGCGATGAAACAGGCGCAAGCGATCGCGTCGCCATGATCGTAGGCGGCATCGCGGATCGCCGGCACTGAATCCAGTTTCAGATCGGACTGCGCCATTGCGAACAGGCCGTCGAACAGCGGACTGGCGGTGTCGGCGGACCAGGCCTGCGGCGCGATGCGGCGCGAGCCGGCCGGCGTGTGCAGCCGATAGGCACCGCCCGCGAGCGGCGTCATCCGCGCTGCGCGACCCTGCCATGCGAGCCGTGCATGCCAGGCTGCCAACCCGGAGCGCGCGGCGGACGCATGCGCGATTGCCGGCGCGGCGCATGCCGCGGCGGCCAGTGCCAGCGCGATGCACGTCGCCCGGCCGCGGCGACGTGCGACGCTGGTGCGCGCGCGCCCGTTCATGGCGCCCGCAGGAGCGCAAGCCGCTGCGGCTGCGTGGCGTCGAGCTTGAGCCAGGTCACGGCGCCGTAGCGGTCGTGGCCCGTCGCCCAGCCCTCGCCCGTTGCGTGTTCCAGTGATTGCAGGTCGCCGACCCGTGTCAGCGCATGTCCGTCGCGCACGACACGTGCCGCGGCCAGATCGTGGACCCTGAACAGATACGTCCGCAGCGCCGGACGGAAGCTGCCGGTTGCGGCACCGAGATCGATCTCGACGCCGTCGCCATGCTGCTGCGCCGACAGCGGCTGCAGGTAGTACGCGCCATGCTCGTAGGCGTAGCTGTCACCGGCATCGTCGTAGTAGTCGAAGGTGCTGCGCGCGGTCGCGGGAAACACATCGACCGTGACCGTGGTCAGCGGCTTCTGGCCCACGTAGTCCATCGCCGGCTGGGTGGGAATGATCGCGCCCTGGCGGATGAACAGCGGGATGTCGGACCAGGTCGCAGCATCGATCGGCAGCTCGATCGTCCGGCCGCCCGCGTACGCCTTGCCGCTGAACCAGTCGGTCCAGGTGCCGGCCGGCAGATAGATGCGCTTGACGGTCTGCCCCGGCTCGACCACCGGCGACACCAGCAGACTGTCGCCGAACATCCACGCGCTGATGTCGTTGCGCACCTGCGGATCGTCGGGGAAAGCGAAGGTCAGCGGCCGGACCAGGCCCACGCCGGTGCGGTGCAGGCCCCACTCGCAACTGTAGATGTAGGGAATCAGCGCGTAGCGCAGACGCATCGCCCGGGTGGCGGCGGCCTCGGCAACCGTCCCGTAGACCCAGGGCTGGCGATGTTCGTCGTGATCGCCGTGCACGCGGAAGATCGGCGTGAAGGCGCCGAACTCGATCCAGCGTGCGTAGTTTTCGGGCGTCGGATGGCCATGAAAGCCGCCGCCGTCCATGCCCCAGCGCATCGCGCCGACATCGATCGCGCTGAGCATGCGCTCGCGCTGCGCGGCCATGCTGGCGAAGCCGGTGGCGATGTCGCCCGACCACAGGCCGTAGGCGTAGCGCTGCGCGCCGAGATAGAAGTCGCGGTTGATCGACCACACGCGTTCGGGGAAGTGCGCGCGCTGACCGTCGTAGAGCGCGCGCTGCATGTTCATGAACTGGGTGTCATCGGGCGTGGTGTCGGCCTCGTCGTTCCACCAGCCGCGGATACCGGTCTCGAAGCTGTGTTGCAGCACGGGGTTGAAGAACCAGGCGCGCACCGCGGGCTGGTCGAAATCCAGATCCTCGACCGGCTTGTGCGAGAAATAATCCGGCGCGGGCTTTTCGCCCGGGAACCAGAAATCGTGCGCGCTGGCGTAACGGCCCTCCACGGTATCGACGTGGATGCGCGGCTTCATGATGCCGGTGAGATGCAGGCCTTCGCGATCGAGCGTGGCCTTGAGTTTGCCGCTGGGGCCGTCGGGAAACTTGGCGGTATTCCAGCGGAACTCGCCGTAGTCGTCCTCGCCCCAGGCCTTCCAGTCGAAGTCGAGCGTGAAGTTGTCGATCGGGATGTGCCGGGCGCGATAGGTCGCCACGATGTCGAGCAGTTGCTGTTCGTCGATGCCCCACTGGCTGTTGGTGAAGCCCATCGCCCACTTGGGAAACATCGGCGCCGCGCCGCTCAGTCTGCGCAGGCCGGCGAACAGCGCGTCGGGACGGCCGACGATGACGAAGGCATCGATATCGGGTCTGGAGAATCCGTCCACGCGAATCTGCCCATGCCGCATCCGGAAGCGCGCACCAAGCGTATCGAACAACACGCCCCAGCCGGCCGTACTCCACACCCACGGCGCGCCGGCATGTCCCTGCGCTCCGGCCTTGGCCATCCAGGTGCCGGTGCGCAACAGGCCGGCGTCGGAGGTGTCGAAGGCGCTGTAGCCGCCGATGCCGTAGAGCGGGGCGTCGGCGCCGACCGCGAGCTGCGCCTCGCCCGCGGCCAGTGCGCGCAGGTCGTCCAGCGTCAGCAGGCGCTGGCCCGACGCGCTGGCGATTTCCAGCCGCTCCGCGTGCCAGCTCACGCGCATCGCGGGCGAGCTTTGCACCAGGACTCCGGTGTCATCGCGGGTATGCGGCTGATACAGGCCGAACGGCGCGTCGTCCTGCAACACCTCGGTGCGCGGACCCGAATGCGCATCCGGCAGGAAATGCACGCGCAGGATGTTCGGTGCCAGCCAGCGCAGGCTGATCACGTCCTGGCCCAGCCTGAGGTCGAAGCCGTAACGGTGGACGACCGTCAGCTCGAGCGCGGGCGCGTCTTGCGCGGTCGTCGCGCCGCCTGCGGGCGCCGCGGCCGCGCTCGTCGTTGCCCCTATCGCCATGAGCGTCCCCAGGATCGTGGCACCGAGGTGCGCCTTCATGGTGACCGCGCAGCGCCGGCGCGCGCGGCGACCTGCTGTGCAGTCAGGACCACCGAGGTGTAGGGCGGCAGTTCGAGTATCCCGTCACGCAGCGTCGCGCCGGGACGCGTGCTGCGCAGCAGGCCGGCAACCTGCAGCCCCGGCTGATGCTTCAGGGTCAGCGTGTGCGCCGTGCCGGACAGGTTGTGCACGACCAGCACGCTGCCGCCGGCGTCGGTCAGGCGCCATGCCGCCAGCGCCGGGTTTCCGGTCGGATCGTCGGCGATCACGCCGTCGCGCAATGGCGCGATCTCCTTGCGCCACTGGATCAGTTCGCGGTAGCGCGACAGCAGCGAGTGCGGATCGTCGCGCTCCGCTGCCACCGAGACGTCCTCGTCGGCGGGAATCGGTGAAACCTCCCAGGTCGCCTCGCCGGGTGCGGTGCGGCTCCGGTCCCAGCGCATCGGCTCGCGAATGTCGGGGTCGGGCTTGACGCCGCGCATGCCGATCTCCTCGCCGTAGTAGACGAAGGGGTGGCCGGGCAGGGTCAGCAGCAGCGCCGCGGCGACCTTCATGTGATCGAGGTTGCCGTGCAGGTCGCTCATCACCCGATCCTGATCGTGGTTGCTCAGGAACGGCGCGTCCCTGACATAGTGCCCGGCGGCCGCGCGATAGAGGTTCTGGATGTGCACCAGGGTCGCTCCGAGGTGATCGTCGCGTTCGCCGGCGGCGCTCGCGATCAGGCGTGGCGCCAGCGGGAAGTCGAAGACCGCATTCAGCGGTCTGAAAAACGGTGCCAGCAGACGCGAGTGACTTCCGCTGACCTCACCGACCAGATAGGCGTGCGGATCGACCGCATCGATGCCGCGGCGAAACTCGCTCCACCACGCGGCGTCCTTGTCCATGATCGCCAGACTGTGATCGTTGCTCTTGAACTTGTCGAAGATGTGCTTGGCGGCGTCGAGACGGAAACCGTCGGCGCCCTGCTTCAGCCAGAAGCGCCCGATCGAAATCATCGCCTTGCGCACGGCCGGGTTGGCGTAGTTCAGATCCGGCATGTGCGAATCGAAGATGCCCATGTAGTGCTGATCGCCCAGCGTGCGCCACACCGGTCCGCCCCACGGACTGCGCGCCTCGAGGTCGGTGTGCGGACCCGCCCAGAGGTACCAGTCGTGATAGGGGCTCGCGGGATCGCGCGCGGCCTTGAACCACGGGTGTTCGTTGCTGGTGTGGTTGGCGACCAGATCGATGATCACCCGGATGCCGCGCGCGTGCGCGGCGGCCACCAGACGCTCGAAATCCGCGATCGAGCCGTACTGCGGATTGACCGCACGGTAATCGGTGATGTCGTAACCGTGATAGCTCGGCGAGGGGAAGATCGGCATCAGCCAGATGCCGCTGACGCCCAGCCAGTGCAGGTAATCGAGCTTCGCGGTGACGCCGTCGAGATCGCCGATGCCGTCGCCGTTGCTGTCGGCGAACGAGCGCACGAAGATTTCGTAGTAGACGCCGGACGCCGGCCGGCCGTGTGCCGGGTTGGCCGCGGCGCCTGTCTGCGGCGCGTTCGCGGCAGGCGTCCGTGCGCAGACGGCGGGGGACACGGCCGAGGCCAGCAGCAGGGCGGCGCAGAAGATCGAGGCGGCAGAGGGATAGCGGATCACCGGTAACTCCCGCGAAACCGTGAGGGTGTCGGAGCGGCAACCGGGGCATGCAGACGGTTCGCCGCTGGCGCATCAAGCCGGATGGGACAGCGCCGTCATGGTAGGCCGGCGGCGACGTTGCCGGACCACGGCCGCATACGTATTCATGCCGCAGCGACGCGTTATTTCATGCTGCGGCGCAAGATCATTCCGCCACGCGCGCGCGTGCCTCCGCTACGCTCAGCCATCCTTGCGCGGATCAGCGCCATCGAGGCCGGTGATGAACAGTGCGGACATTTTCCTGGTCGCGATGACGATCATCTTCGCAGTGCCGTATCTGATCTGGCGCCTCGCGCGCACCGACTACTACGCGCCGCTGGTGGTGGTGCAGATCCTCACCGGCATCCTGCTCGGCCCCGGCATCCTCGGCGCCGCGCTGCCGCACGTCTACGCCTCGATCTTCAGTCCGCCGGTGATCGCGGCACTGAACGGCATCGCGTGGTGGGCGGTGATGCTGTTCGTGTGGATCGCCGGCATCGAACTCGACCTGAAGCAGGTCTGGGTCCAGCGCCGCGAATGCGGCATCACCGCCGGCCTCGCCCTGGGAACGCCGCTGCTGTTCGGCTGCATCGCCGCGCTCGGTCTGCTGGCCTGGCGCGGCGGCTGGATCGGCGCGGCGGCGGCGCCCTGGCAGTTCGTGCTCGGCGTCGGCATGGCCTGCGCGGTGACCGCACTGCCGATCCTGCTGCTGCTGATGGAGAAACTTCAGATCATGCGCGAGCCGCTGGGCCAGCGCGTGCTGCGCTACGCCAGCCTCGACGACGTGGCGATCTGGGGCGTACTGGCGCTGATCCTGGTCGACTGGCAACGCGTCGGCCTGCAAGCCGCCTTCCTGCTGCTGTTCGCGCCGGCCGCCTACCTGTTTCGTCGCCTGATGCGCTGGCTGCCCGAGGCGGACCGCTGGTACGTGGGTCTGATCTGGCTGGCCGTCTGCGGCCTGGTCGCCGATCGGTCGGGACTGCATTTCATGGTCGGGGCCTTTCTCTCCGGCGCGGTGATCGAGCGCGAGTGGTTCGATCAGCGGCACATGGACCTGCTGCGCCATCACGTGCTGCTGGTGCTGATGCCGGTGTTTTTTCTGTCGACCGGGCTGCGCACCAACTGGACGGTGGGCAGCGGCGCGGTGTTCATCGCCGCCGCCGTGCTGCTGCTGGCCGCGGTCGGCGGCAAGCTGGCCGGCGTGAAGCTGGCGGGGAAGCTGCTCGGCTGGGCACCGGGCGATGCCTGGATCATCGGCTGGCTGCTGCAGACCAAGGCGCTGATCATGATCATCTTCGTCAACATCCTGCTCGACCGGAACCTGATCACCGGCGCTACCTTCACCGCGCTGCTGCTGATGGCGCTGGCCAGCACCATGCTGACGGTACCGATGGTGGCTCCGCGATTGCGCGCCGGCGCTCCAAGTGATGGATGACCCCGGAATGGAGGGCGCGGATGAGCAGCAGCACCCGGCCTGACGGCACCCCGGACCCGGGCGACCGCCGCCTGCGCCGCATCGTGATCGTCGGCGGCGGCACGGCCGGGTGGATGACCGCGGCGGCGCTGGCGCACGCGCTGCGCGGCAACTGCCGGATCGACCTGATCGAGTCCGAGGAGATCGGCAGCATCGGCGTCGGCGAGGCCACGATTCCGCCGATCAAACAGTTCAACCGCTCGCTCGGGATCGACGAGAACGCCTTCGTCGCCGCCACCCGGGGCACGTTCAAGCTCGGCATCGAATTCGTCGACTGGACGCGCCTGCAGCAGCGCTACTTCCATCCGTTCGGTCAGATCGGCGTCGAATTCGACGCCGTGCCGCTGCATCACTACTGGCTGCGCGAGCGTGCGCGCGGCGACACCA
>JAKAZT010000069.1 GCA_021815695.1 Pseudomonadota bacterium | reverse complement strand
CGCGGCATGTGGGCCGGAGTCGCCGCATGCGGGCAGGAGCCGCGGCATGCGGGCAGGAGTCGCCGCATAAAAGTGCAGCCATGTTGCCCGCAGCAGGATCCCGTTCTACCGTTTTACGACTCCCGACTCCCGACTCCCGACTCCCGACTCCCGACTCCCGACTCCCGAGTTCGGTGCTCAGGCCATCCCCAACCCCGGAGCCTCCCCATGTGGTACGCCATCCTCGGCAGCGACAACGACGGTTCGCTCGAAGCGCGCAAGGCCGCGCGGCCGGCGCATCTGGCGCGCTTGAACACGTTGCGTGACGAAGGCCGTCTGCTACTGGCCGGGCCGTTTCCGGCCATCGACGCCGAGGACCCCGGCCCGGCGGGTTTCAGCGGTAGCTTGATCGTGGCCGAGTTCACCGACCTGGCGGCGGCGCAGGCCTGGGCCGAGGCCGATCCGTACCGCGCGGCGGGGGTCTACCGCGAGGTGCGCGTGCTGCCCTTCCGCAAGACGCTGCCGTGAGCGGGGGGACGGCGATGGGCGCGACGCGCGTCGAGGCCATCCGCCAGCGGCTGCAGGAGGCCTTCGCACCGCTGGAGCTGGAGGTGATCGACGAAAGCCACCGCCATGTCGGCCATGCCGGTGCGCGCGACGGCCGCGGGCATTTCGACGTGCGCATCGTCAGCGCGGCCTTCGCCCGCATGGCGCCGCTGGCGCGGCACCGGGCGGTCTACGCCGCCCTGGGCGAGCTGATGCAGACCGAGATCCACGCTCTGGCCATCCGCGCGATGACTGCTGATGAGCAAGAGAATTCAAATGGTTGAAGAACATTTCGAATCCGCATCCGATGTTTTGGCCGCGCCGCCCCGCGACCACCGTGCGCATTGCGCCGCCCCGGTGCGTTTGGCACAGTGGCGCGCTTGCGCTGCCGCGGGGACGGCGGCGCATCACCTCTCGTCCTCACTGCGATCCGCATGCGCCTGACCACCGTCAAACTGGCCGGATTCAAATCGTTCGTCGATCCGACCACGCTGCACCTGCCGACCAACATGACCGGCATCGTCGGTCCCAACGGCTGCGGCAAATCCAACATCATCGACGCCGTGCGCTGGGTGATGGGCGAGAGCGCGGCCAGCCGCCTGCGCGGCGACAACCTCAGCGACGTGATCTTCTCCGGCTCGTCCGGGCGCAAGCCGGTCGGCCAGGCCGGCGTCGAGCTGATCTTCGACAACAGCGACGGCACCATCGCCGGCGAGTACGCCAGCTACAGCGAAATCTCGGTCAAGCGCAGCGCCAGCCGCGACGGCCAGTCGGTGTACTGGCTCAACGGCACGCGCTGCCGCCGCCGCGATATCACCGACCTGTTCCTCGGTACCGGGCTGGGGCCGCGCAGCTACTCGATCATCGAGCAGGGCATCATCTCCGACATCGTCGAGTCGCATCCCGAGCAGTTGCGCGCGCACCTGGAGGAGGCCGCCGGCATCTCCAAGTACAAGGAGCGCCGCAAGGAGACCGAGAGCCGCATCAAGGCCACACGCGAAAATCTCGACCGCGTGCGCGATGTGCGCGACGAGGTCGACAAGCAGCTTGACCACCTCAATCGCCAGGCGCGCGCCGCCGAGCGCTGGCAGGCGCTGAAGACCGAGCAGACCCGGCGCGAGGCCGAACTGCGTGCGCTGGATTACCGCGCGCTGGCCGCGGATCTCGAGGCGCGCGGGGGGGAATTGCGCGCGGCCGAGCTGGCGGTCGAGCGCGAGCTGTCGGCGCAGCGCGAGATCGAGGCGCGACTGGAGCAGGCGCGCGAACATCATCTGGCGGCCAGCGAACACCACAACGCGGTGCAGGGCGAGGTCTACAAGGTTGGTGCCGAGATCGCGCGCGTCGAGCAGGCGCTGCGCCACCACCGCGAACTGGCCGAGCGCCTGCAGCGCGTGCGCCAGGAAACCGAAACCGCGCTGGCCGAGGTGGTTGTCCATCTCGACGGCGACCGCGCGCAGGGCGCGACGCTGCGCGCGGCGCTGGACGAGGGCGAACCGCGGCTGGCGGCCTTGCGCAGCGCGGCCGACGCCGCCGCCGAGGCGCTGCAGGCCGCCGAGGCCGCGCTGGCGGCGTGGCAGTCGCGCTGGGACCGCCACACCCGCGATGCCGGCGAGGCGGCGCGTGCCGCCGAGGTCGAGCGCACGCGCCTGGATTATCTCGATCGCCAGATGCTCGAACTGGCGCGCCGGCGCGAGGCGCTGGACGGCGAGCATCGCGGCATCGATCTCGCTGCGCTGGAGGCCGGGGCCGGCCATCTGGAACAGGATCACGACAGCCAGCGCGCACAGGTCGACACGCTGGCTGCCGCGCTGGACGCGCGCAAGGCCGCGCTGGAGCAGGTGCTCGACGGCGAGCGCCAGGCGCAGTCGGCGCAGGATGAAACCCGGCGCGCGCTGCAGGCCGCGCGCGGACGGCTGGCGTCACTCGAGGCGCTGCAGCACGCGGCGCTGGGTCAGGACGAGGGCGCCGCGAGCGCCTGGCTGCAGCGCCACGGTCTCGATCGCGCGCCGCGCCTGGGCGCCGCGCTGAGCGTCGAGCCCGGTTGGGAGCGTGCGGTCGAAACCGTGCTCGGCGGCCTGCTCGAAGGCGTGCTGATCGAGTCGCCGCATGCGCTCGTCGATGCCCTGCAGGATGCCGGTGACGCCGATCTGGCGCTGCTGGACCGTGCCGCCACCGCGACCGAGCGGGCCGGCACGCTGGCGGCGCGGGCGAGCGGCCCGGACGCCGCACTCGCGCTGCTGGCCGGCGTGCGGACCGCCGAATCGCTCACCGAGGCGCGGCGGATGGTTGCGACCGTGCCGCCCGGCACGTCGGTGATCACCGCCGCGGGCGAATGGCTGGGCGCGGGGTTCGTGCGCATCCGTCGTGCCCAGGGACCGCAGGTCGGCGTGCTGGCGCGCGAGCGCGAGTTGCGCACACTGGGCGCCGAGGCGCTGACGCTGGAAGCGCGTGCCGCCGAACTGACCACGCAGATCGAGACGCTGCGCGGCGCGCGCTTCGAGGCCGAGCGTGCGCGCGACGACGCCCAGCGCGATCTCTACATGGCGCATCGCCGATTGTCCGAATTGGCCGGCCAGCGCCAGAGCCACGCCGGCAAGCTGGAAATGGCGCGCGCGCGCGCCGCCCGGCTCGCCGCCGAACTGGCCGAGCTGGCGCCGCAACTGCTGGCGATCGAGGCGCAGGCGCGCGAAGCGCGGGCGCGCCTGGACACGGCCGTCGGCCTGATGGGCGACCACGAACAGCAGCGGCACGCGCTGGAGTCCGAACGGCGCGCGCTGCTCGAAGCGCGCGAGGAGGCGCGCCTGAATGCGCGCGATGCCGTCGAGCAGGCGCAGCAGCTGGCGTTGACGCTGGAGTCGCGGCGCGCGGCCCTGGCCGGGCTGGAGCAGTCGCTGACACGCCTGCAGGCGCAGCGCGAGCAGTTGCAGGCGCGTCTCGCGGAGGTCGTCGAGCAGCTCGCGGGAAGCCACGATCCGGCCGCGGAGCTCGAGGCCGAGCGGCAGACCTGTCTCGACCAGCGCCTGCTGGTGGATCGCCAGCTGGTCGAGGCGCGCCGCGTGCTGGAGGATTGCGACGCCGCGCTGCGCCGACTCGAGCAGGACCGCCACGGCTGCGAGCTGCGGCTGGTGCAGCTGCGCGAAGCCAACGGCGAGCGGCGCCTGGCCGAGCAGGCGCTGCGCCTGCGCGCCGACCAGCTCAGCGCGGCGATCGCCGAGGCCGGACTCGACCTCGCGACCCTGCTGGCCGAACTGCCCGCCGACGCGCTGCCCGAAACCGGCCGCCAGCAGCTGGCCGACCTGGAGCAGAAGATCCGCCGCCTGGAGCCGGTCAACCTGGCCGCGATCCAGGAGCACGCCGAACAATCGCAGCGCAAGAACTACCTCGACGCGCAGCTGGCCGATCTCGGCAGCGCCCTCGAGACCCTCGAAGGCGCGATCAAGAAGATCGACCGCGAGACCCGGCAGCGTTTCAAGGACACCTTCGATCGCGTCAACAGCGGTCTGCAGGAGCTGTTTCCGCGCCTGTTCGGCGGGGGGCACGCCTATCTCGAGCTCACCGGCGAGGATCTGCTCGACGCCGGCGTGGCGATCATGGCGCGCCCGCCCGGCAAGCGCGTCAGCAACATCTCGCTGCTGTCGGGCGGCGAGAAGGCGATGACCGCGGTCGCGCTGGTGTTCGCGATCTTCCAGCTCAACCCGGCGCCGTTCTGCATCCTCGACGAGGTGGACGCGCCGCTGGACGAGGCCAACATCGGCCGCTTCTCGAAGATGGTGCTGGAGATGAGCGAACGTGTGCAGTTCCTGTTCGTCACCCACAACAAGGGCACCATGGAGGCCGCGCGCCAGCTCTGCGGTGTGACCATGCGCGAGCCCGGCGTCTCGCGACTGGTGCAAGTGGACCTCGAGGAAGCGGCTAAACTCGCGGGCGCCGCCTGAGCACGGAGAATCGCATGGGCTCCTGGAATGCCGCGATCGGTCTGCCGCTGATCCTCGTCAGCCTGGCGGGTCTGGCGCTGATCTATTTCTTCGGCCGCCCGCGGACGCCGGGGCAGGGCCGCCGCATCGACTCCGGACGGCGTGATGCCGACGCTCGCGTCGAACCGACGCTGGACACGCTGGATGAGCCTTCCGCGACGGATGCCGAGGGCGAGCCGCGACCGCGGCAGCGCGGGCTCGACGGACTCGACGCCGAGTTGCAGAGCCTCGGGCAGACGCTGAAGGGCGAGCGCGCGGGCGCCGCCTCCGCGCATGCGCCGGCATCCGCCGCCTCATCCGATCCGGACGTCCTGCGCGGCCGGCGTCCGGGCGACAAGCCGATCGAGCGCATCGTGTCGCTGTTCGTCGCCGCGCGCGAGGGCCGCAGTTTCCGCGGCACCGACCTGATGGTGGCGACCGAGAAGGTCGGTCTCGAATACGGCGACATGCACATCTTCCATCGCCTGGTCGACAACCGCCCCGACCTCGGACCGGTGTTCAGCGTCGCCAACATGGTCAAGCCGGGACGCTTCGACCTGCGCGCGATCGAACGCCTGGAGACCGCCGGCCTGGGCTTCTTCATGACCCTGCCGGGTCCCCTGCCGGCACTGGACGCCTGGGATGCGATGCTGCCCGCCGCGCAGCGCCTGGCCGAACTGCTCGACGGCCTGCTGCTCGACGAGGAACGCAATGCGCTCGGCCGCCAGCGCATCGCGCACATCCGCGACGAGCTGCGCGGCTGGGACCGGCGCCAGGAAGGCGAAGAGGTCCGCTTCGGTCCGCGCTGAGGGCATGCGGTTGGCGCAGCCTGCACCGATCGGCTTCGAGGAATCGCCCCATGTACCTGCCGCCCGCCTTTCGCGAAGACCGCCTCGACGTGCTGCACGCCGCATTGCGCGAGCTGGCTTTCGCGAGCCTGGTGACCCACGGTCCCGAAGGTCTCGATGCGAGCCATGTCCCGCTGCATCTGCTGCCGCAGCCGGCGCCGCTGGGCAGCCTGATCGGGCACGTCGCGCGCGCCAACCCGCAGTGGCGACTGGCACAGTCGCCGCTGCCGGCGCTGGCGATGTTTCTCGGCCCGCACGCCTACGTCTCGCCCGACTGGTATCCGAACAAGCACGCGACGGGCAGGGATGTGCCCACCTGGAACTACATCGCGGTGCATGCGCACGGCACGCTGGAACGGATCGACGACCCGGGCGCGGTGCGCGCCATGCTCGAACAGCTGACCACGCAGCACGAGAGCGGACGTCCGCGTCCGTGGCACGTCAGCGATGCGCCCGCCGACTACATCGACGAGCAGCAGCGGCACATCGTCGGCCTGCGCCTGACGATCACGCGGCTGGAGGGCAAGTGGAAGCTCAGCCAGAACCGCGCCGCAGCCGACCGCGAAGGCGCGCGTGCCGGCCTCGCGGCATCGGCGCGCGAGCGCGAACGCGAGGTCGCGGCGGCGATGGCGCAGGTGAACGCCACCGGCATCGAGCGCTGATCGGCCTTCAGGCGCGATACGCCGCCGCAAGCCCGGTCAGGTGCGCGCGCTCGGCCTCGCGCAGATACGGCGCCAGCAGCAGCATCACCTGCCGGATGCCGTGCGCCAGCCGCTGCGGCTGCTCGCGCGTGGCGCCATGACGCACCGCGTCGTAGTCCAGCCAGAAGGTGGCGATCAGCAGGATGCTCTCCACCAGCGCATCGATCTCCGCACCGCCGGCATGCATCGCGCCGCTCTCCACCAGTCCTCGCAGCACCTGGCGCGCAGCGCCCGCGGCGCGTTCCAGCACGCGGCCGAAGCGCAGTCGCAGCGTGCGGTTGCGGGCGAGGATGTCGACCAGATCGCGATACAGGAAACGGAAGTCCCACATGCACTCGAACACCAGGTGCAGCTGCAGCCACACGTCCTCGAGATCCGGCAGGCGCTGCTGCGGCGCCGTCAGCGCCTCGTCCATGCGCTGCTCGTAGCGCGCGAACAGCTGCGCGACGATGTCGTCCTTGTTGCGGAAGTGGTAGTAGAGGTTGCCGGGGCTGATGCCCAGCTCGTCGGCGATGTGGTTGGTGGTGACGTTGGGCTCGCCCGCGGCATTGAACATCGCGAGGCTGGTCTCGAGGATGCGCTCGCGGGTCCGCCCGGCCATGGCGGCGCGACTCAGGCGCCCAGCTTGCGCACCAGCTCGACGTACTTCTTCATCGCCTCGTCGGCGCCGGTGCCCTTGAGCTTGGCCCAGGCCTCGTACTTCGCGGTACCGACAAAATCGAAGAATCCGGGCTTGGGTCCGCTGACGTCGCCTTCGGCACCCTGCTTGTAGAGCGCATAGAGCTTGAGCAGGGTGTCGTTGTCGGGGCGCTCGGGCAGTTTCTTGACGTCTTCGGCAGCCTGCGTGAACTGGGTCTTGAGATCGGCCATGACTTGCGTACGCCTGGGGGAATCGATGCCAGCGCGTGCTTGTAGCACGCGTCCCCGAGGGGGTCAACGCAGCGCTTGGCCGCATCGTCGAGGCGCATCTATGCTACTCGTGACGCGCGCCGCGGACGGCACGGCAGGGGAGTGCACATGAGCTATTTCGTCACCGGAGCCACCGGCTTCATCGGCCGCCACCTGCTCGAGCGGCTGCTGGCGCGCAAGGGCACGATCTACTGCCTGGTGCGCAAGGGCTCGGAGAGCAAGTTCGAGGCACTGCGCGAGCGGCTCGGCGCCGACAGGACGCGACTGGTCGCGGTGCGCGGCGATCTGGGCGCCGCACGGCTCGGTGTCTCGCCGGCACAGCAGCGCGCGCTGAAGGGCAAGATCCGGCACCTGTTTCACCTGGCCGCGATCTACGACCTCGCCGGCGCCGCGGAAGCGCAGTACGCCGCCAATGTCGATGGCACGCGCCACATGCTCGAACTCGCCGATGCGCTGAACGCCGGCTGCGTGCATCACGTCAGTTCGGTCGCGGTCGCGGGCCTGTATCCCGGCGTGTTCCGCGAGGACATGTTCGCCGAGGCCGAAGGTCTCGAGCACCCGTATTTCCGCACCAAGCACGAGGCCGAACGCGTGGTGCGCGCCGAGTGCCGGCGGCCGCTGCGGATCTATCGCCCCGGCGTGGTGATCGGCCATTCGCAAAACGGCGAGATCGACAGGATCGACGGGCCCTATTACTTCTTCCGGCTGATCAAGAAACTGCGCGAGACGCTGCCGCCGTGGATGCCGACCATCGGCCTCGAGGGCGGACGCCTGAACATGGTGCCGGTGGACTGGGTGGCGTCCGCGCTCGACCACATCGCGCACAAGCCCAGGCTCGACGGCCACACCTTCCACCTGACCGACCCCGCGCCGCGGCGCATCGGCGAGGTGCTGAACCTGTTCGCCCGCGCCGGGCACGCGCCGCAGATGAGCATGCGCCTGGATGCGCGCATGTTCGGCTTCATCCCCGGCTCGCTGCGCGCGGCGCTGGGCAATCTGCCGCCGGTGCGGCGCATGGCGCGCGCCCTGCTGCGCGATCTCGGCATCCCCGCCGAGGTGCTGCGTTTCGTCAACTATCCGACGCGCTTCGATTGCCGCGAGACCGAGCGCGCGCTGAAGGGCTCGGGCATCGTGCTGCCGAAACTCGACGACTACGCCTGGCGCCTGTGGGACTACTGGGAGCGTCATCTCGATCCCGACCTGTTCGTCGATCACTCGCTGGCCGGCAAGGTCAGGGACCGCGTGGTGCTGATCAGCGGCGGCTCGTCGGGCATCGGCAAGGCGGTGGCGCTCAAGATCGCCGGCGCCGGCGCCCGGGTGGTGATCTGCGCGCGCGGCGAGGACGAACTGGCGGCGACGAAGCGGGAGATCGAGGACGCCGGCGGCCGCTGCTGGACCTATCGGGTGGATCTGGCCGACCTGGCGGCCGCGGACGCCTTCATCCGCCAGGTGCTGGCGGAACACGGCCAGGTCGACGTGCTGATCAACAACGCCGGGCGTTCGATCCGGCGCGCGATCGCCTCCAGCTACGAGCGCTTCCACGACTTCGAGCGCACCATGCAGCTCAATTACTTCGGCGCGCTGCGGCTGATCATGGGCGTGCTGCCGAGCATGGCCGAGCGCCACGGCGGCCACATCGTCAACATTTCCTCGATCGGCGTGCTGACCAACTCGCCGCGGTTCTCGGCCTATGTCGCCTCCAAGGCGGCGCTGGACGCCTTCTCGCGCTGCGCGCAGGCCGAGTTCTCCGACCAGGGCGTCAGCTTCACCACCATCAACATGCCGCTGGTGAAGACGCCGATGATCGCGCCGACCAAGATCTACGAGTCGGTACCGACGCTGTCGCCCGAGGAAGCTGCCGAGATGGTGGTGCAGGCGGTCATCGAGCGCCCGGTGCGGGTGGCGACGCGGCTCGGCACCTTCGCGCAGATCCTCTACGCGCTGGCGCCGCGGGCCTACGAGATCATCATCAACTCGGCGTTTCGCCTGTTTCCCGATTCACCGGCCGCCAAGGGCATCAAGGGCATGCGCGAAGCGCTGGCCCAGCAGCCGACCAGCGAGCAGATCGCCTTCGCGGCGCTGATGCGCGGGGTGCACTGGTGATCGGATGTCCGGTCCGCCGCGGGTGACCGGCACGACGCGGCTGCCGTGCCGTACCTTTCGCCCTGCACTCGCGATCATGCAAACCGCGACGCTGCTCCGGAGCGCGGGCATCGTGCGCGGCCGGATTGCAGCATCGACGGCAGCGGCGGCGCCTAATCGTCGTCGCCGCAGTCGCAGTCGTAACCGAATCCATAGCCGAACGGGCCGCCCCACCAGGGGTTGTAGGCGGGGCCCCAGAACGGGGTGTAGTAGGGATCGTTGTAGCCGTAGTAACCGCGATAGGCGACGCGGGCCGGCCACAGGTGGATCGCATCGGCGACGATGCGCGGGTAGGTGTATTCATACTGGCCGGTCTTCCTGACCAGGGTGCCTTGCAGGACGCCGGTCACGGTCAGTTCGCGGCCCTTGGCATAGACCTCGGGATCGTAGAAGCCGTTGCGACAGGCGACGAAGCGGCCGATCGAGTCACGGCCGATGCGCGGCCGCGCCGTGCTGCCGCTCAACGGCTCGCCGAGCACGTAGAAGCAGGTTTCGCTGCGGCCGGGATCGGTCTCGATGATCTTGCCGCCCCAGCGCACGGGGGTGCCCGACGCGCCGCCCGCGCCGGCCTGCTGCGGCGTGATCGCCGCATAGTGGCCGGCCAGATCCCCGGGCACCGTGGCGCAGGACGCCAGTCCGAGCGCGGCAAGTGCGACAACCAGCGGTTTCAGCACCCGGCAATTCATGGCACACCTCTCTGGAAGCGGGATACACCGTATGGTGTGCCGGTTCGACCGCGGCGGGCGGTCGAAATTTCGCGATCGCGCCATTCCGGTTAACTGCGGTTCGGGATCGGACCGTCGTTCCGCCGTCTCGCGGTGTGGAATGGACGTGCGCCAGCAGACGTGGCCGCCGACCAGCGAGCCGATCGCCGTCGCGGCGCTGATGCGCGGGGTGCATTGGTAGCCGGTTGGCAGCGGAGGCACGCTGCGCGTGTGCGCTGTCGCCGGCGACTGCCATCCCGAGGGCAAAGCCCGAAGGATCTGAGACGGGCCACGGGCATCCCGCTGCAGGGCCGGCCGGGTGTGACTCGGCAGGCCAGATGCTTCGCTGCGCTCAGCATGACAGGAACCTTGGTGACCCGGCTGGCCAGATGCTTCGCTGCGCAGATCCTTCGCTGCGCTCAGGATGACATCCGTTTTTGTTGTCATCCTGAGCAACGCGAAGGATCTGTTCCGCGGAACGGTCCCGCCTGCCGGACTCCTCGCTGCGCTCAGGATCACATCCGTTTTGTTGTCATCCTGAGCAACGCGAAGGACCTGTTCCACGAGATGGTCCCGCCCTGCCGGACCCCTCGCTGCGCTCAGGGTGACAAAACCTTCAGCACGCGAAGATCCTCCAGTGTCATCCTGAGGGCGAAGCCCGAAGGACCTGACGGGCGACGGGCATCCCGCAGCATGGGGCCCGATGACAAACCGGCGCGGCACGTTCGGAACACGCAGCCCGAAAGAAAAAGGCCCGCCGGTCGAGTGGCAGGGGAGGGATCTGCCAGCACGGGATGACCGACGGGCCTCATGAAGCATCCGCCCGCAACGGCGGAGGACAGCGGCCTGCTGTCCGGGTGCGGCGATTACTTGCGGGTGGACTTCAGCCTCGGCCTGGCCTTGGCTTTGGCCTTGGCGACCTGGGCCTCTTCCAGCGCGGCCAGATCGTCCCTGACCTTGCGTGCTGCCGTCTTGGTCTTGCGGGCGGCGCCGGCGGCGGCCTTGGCCTTGGGCGCCGGATCGCCGTTCAATTGACGCACGGCGCGGGCCAATTCCTCGACGCGCGCAGCCAGCGCGTCCAGGTCCTGACGGCCGGGCACGCCCAGGCGCGACAGCGAGCGCGACACGCGATCCTCGAACACCTTTTCCAGACGATCCCAGGTGTCGGTGGCGCGCTGCCGGGCGGCGCCGACACCCGACTCGACCGCACCGCGCACCTCGTGCACCTTGCTGCCGGTGAACTGGCGCGTCTTGCGCTCGATCGCGCCGCCTTCCTTGACCAGGGT
>JAKAZT010000068.1 GCA_021815695.1 Pseudomonadota bacterium | reverse complement strand
CGAGCAGCGCATAGACCACCGGCACCATCAGCAGCACCAGCGGCATCTGCACCATCAGGCCGGCGATGATGGCGATCGCCAGCGGCTGCTGCATCGACGAGCCCTGGCCGATGCCCAGCGCCAGCGGCGCCAGCGCCAGCATCGCCGCCAGCGTGGTCATCGCGATCGGGCGCAGGCGGTTCTCGCCGGCCCGGATCAGCGCCTCGTCGAAGGGCACGCCCTCGCCGCGCAGCAGGGTCAGCTCGGAAAAATAGAACACGCCGACCTCGGTGACGATGCCGACGATCATGGTCAGACCCATCAGCGCGGTGATGTTGAGGGTCTGACCGGTGATCCACAGTCCGAAGAACACCGCGCTGGCCGCCAGCAGCGGTGCGGTCATGATCGCCAGCGCGACGCGGAAGCGCTCGTACAGGAACAGCAGCGCCAGGAACACCAGCGCGATCGCGGCGGCGAACACCATGGCCAGTCCGCGGAACGCGATCTGCTGCTGCTTGTACAGCCCGCCCAGCGTGTAATAGACGCCCGGCGGCAGCAGGCCCGGCTGCGCCAGCACGCGTTTGACGTCGGCCAGCGTGGTGCCGAAACCGCGGCCCTCGATGCGCGCCGAGACCGCGACCATCGGCTTGAGGTCGTAGCGGGTGATCTGCGGCTGGCCGGTGATCAGCTGCAGCGTGGCGATGCGCGCCAGCGGCACCAGGTGGCCGTCGGGCGCGGCGAGGCGCAGCGCGCGCAGACGCGCCAGCGAGTCGCGCTCGCGCGGCGCCACCCAGACGCGCACGCCGTAGACGACCTGACCCTGCAGCACGTGCGTGGTGACGCTGCCGGCAAGGTAGGTGTCGAGCTGGGCGGTGACCTCGGAAGGGGTCATGCCCTCGAGTGCGGCCTTGACCCGGTCGACCTTGATCTCGATGGCATCGCCGGCGATGTTGAGACCATTCTGGATCTCGGCCAGACCGCGCACCTTGCCGATCGCGTCGGCGACCTTCGGCGCCAGCGTCACCAGCTGTTTCCAGTCGTCGCCGAACAGGCGGATCACCACCGGCCGCGGCGAGCCGGTGAGGTCGCCGATCAGGTCCTGCATCGGCTGCGGGGTGTCGAGGATCTCGAAGCCGGGCACGTCGTGCTGGATGCGATCGACGACCTTCTGCATCAGCGCGGCCTGGCCGCTGGGGGTCTTCAGGCGCACGAAGAAGTCGCCCTCGTTGGCCTCGGTGATGCCGCCGCCCAGCTGCGCGCCGGTGCGTCGCGACCAGGTGTCGACGCCCGGCGTGGTGGCGAGGATGTGTTCGACCTGCGCGATCAGGCGGTCGCTCTCGGTCAGCGAGGTGCCCGGCACGGTGCGGTAGTCGAGCACGAAACCGCCCTCCTGCATTTCCGGCATGAAGCCGGTCGGCACCCTGAAGTAGCCCAGCGCGCCGACCACCAGCAGGGGCAGCAGGCCGGCCAGCAGCAGCAGCGGTCGTGCCAGCAGACGCGTCATCAGCCGGCGATAGCCGTTCTGCACGGCGCGGGTGATGCGTCCGCCGTGCTCGATCGCGGCATCCTTCTCGCCGAGCAGATGGTCGGCGATCAGCGGCAGCGCCAGCCAGGCGAAGAAGAAACTGATCACCAGGCTGGCGCCCATGGTCAGCGACAGCGATTTGAAGAACGCGCCGGTGACGCCGCCGAGAAACGCCAGCGGCACGAAGATGATCACCGTCGCCGTCGACGAGCCGGCCAGCGGCTGGGTGAACTCGCGCGCCGCCTCGAGCAGGGTCTGCGTGCCGTGTCCGCGCACGGCGACGCGGCGCACCAGGTGCTCGAGCATCACGATCACGTCGTCGATGATCAGACCGACCGCGGCGGCCATGCCGCCCAGGGTCATGATGTTGAAGCTCATGCCCAGCGCGTGCAGCAGCAGGCTGGTCGCGGCCAGCACCGCCGGCACCACCGTCGCCGCGATCAGGGTCAGCTTCCAGTTGCGCAGGAACAGGTACAGCACCAGGGTCGCGAACAGCACGCCGAGGATGATCGCGTCGCGCACCGAACCGGCCGACGCCACGATCAGCCCGCTCTGGTCGTACCACTGATGGATGGTCACGTCGCGCGGCAGCCTGTCGTGGAACGCGGCGAGCGTGCGCGCGATGTCGCGGCTGATCGCCACGGTGTTGCCGCCGAGCTGCTGGTAGACGTTGATCAGCACCGCCGGCTTGCCGTCGGCGGTCTCGGTCTGCCAGCGCGGCACCGCGGCGGTGCTCACCGTGGCGACGTCGGCCAGATCGACCACGCCGTCGGCGCCGGTGCGCAGCACCACGTGGCGGATCGCGTCGAGCCCGGTGAAGCGCGTGTCCGACAGCAGCAGGTAGAGGCGATCGTCGCGCTCGATGCGGCCCACCGCCCGGACCACGTTGGCGGCCGACAGCGCGTCCTCGACGTTCTTCAGCGTCAGCCCGAGAGCGGCCAGGCGCGCCGGATCGACGGTGACGCGGTACTCGGGCTGCTCGCCGCCCTGGATCTGCACCTCGCGCACGCCTTGCACGCTCGAGATCAGCGGCAGCAGCTGATACTGCGCGATCTCGCGCAGCCTGATCGGGCTCTCGGTCGGCGAGGTGAGACTGTAGGCGACCACCGGGAACTTGGTCGGGTCCATCGGCCGCACGTTGAAGCGCGTGCCGGCCGGCAGTTGCGGCAGCACCTGGTTGAGCGCGGCCTCG
The DNA here is from genome assembly GCA_021815695.1 of Pseudomonadota bacterium. Taxonomy (GTDB): domain Bacteria; phylum Pseudomonadota; class Gammaproteobacteria; order Xanthomonadales; family Rhodanobacteraceae; genus Metallibacterium. Next base: position 8,396 of record JAKAZT010000068.1, on the reverse strand, counting down.
ACCTGCAGCGCCGACTGGATGATGTCGGTGCCCCAGCCGAAGCGCAGGTCGATGTCGGTGCTGCCGCGGCTGGAGGTGGACTCGATCGCCTGCACATCGGGCACGCCGCGCAGGGCCTGCTCGGCCGGGCGCGTGACCTCGACCGTCATCTGGCTGGCCGGGCGGTCGCCGGCGTCGATGCTGACGCGCACGCGCGGAAACTGGATCGCCGGAAACAGCGACACCGGCATGTTCAGCGCCGCGATCACGCCGCCGGCCGCGAGCACGCCCATCAGGAACAGCAGCGACCGGCGGTGGCGCTGCAGCCAGGCGGCCAGTCCCTCGCTCATCGCGCCGGCTCCGTGGCGTTGCGCACCGCCATGCCGTCGCCGAGCTCGTAGTTGCCGGCGGTGACCACGGCGTCACCCGCCGCGAGTTGGCCGCTGACCGCGATCATGCCGTCCGATTCGATGCCGGTGTGTACCGCGATGCGCCGCGCGCGGCCGGCGACGACCACGAACACGTAGCTGCCGGCGTGGTCGCTGAGCACCGCGCTGCGCGGCACCGCCAGCGTGCGCCGGGTCTGCAGCCGGATCGCGCCGCGCATCCAGTTGCCCGGCACCATGCCGCCGGCGGCGTTGCCCTCCAGCCGCACCACGGCATCGACCAGATGCGTGGCCGGATTGACCACCGCGTGCACCTGGGCGATCCGCGCATCGATGGCGGCGCCGCCGAACACCGGCTGCAGGCGCACCGGCATGCCGGCATGCACCCGCGACACCTCCTCGGGTTCGAGTCCGAGGCGAACCCAGACATGGCGCTGCGCGCCCAGCATCAGCAGCGGCTGCCCGGCCTGCACCTGCGCGCCGGGCGCGACGTCGAGCTGGGTGACGACGGCCGCTTCCGGCGCGCGCAGCACATCGCTCGAGCGGCCCGCGCCCTGGCGCTCGAGCGCCTTCAGTTCGGCTTCGGCATTGGCCAGCGCCTGCCGCGCATTGGCCAGGTCGCCGCGGGTGGAGAGTTGCTGCCTGAACAGATCCTCGTTCTGCTGCAGCTGGATCCTCGCGCTGGCGACCTTGCCCTGCGCCTGGGTGTAGGCCATGCGCGCCTGCGGTGCGGTGGCGATCTCGAGCAGGCGCTGGCCGGCGGCGACGCGCTGGCCGAGTCCGACCCAGAGCCGGGTGATCTCGCCGGGCCGCAGCGTGGTCAGCGCGCGCAGGCGCTCGGGGTCCGGCTCGACCTTGCCGTAGACGGTGATGTCCTCGGCCAGCGTGCGCAGGATGGCCGGCGCCGTGGTGACCAGTACGCGCGGGGCGGGCGCTCCGGCGGCCGCGGCGGTCAGCGGCAGCAGGCAGGCGGCGAGGGTGGCGAGACGACGGAGCGTGCGGTTCATCGGGATTCTCCGGAAGCGGCCACGGGCAGCGCGGCGGCGCCCGGCGGCACGCGGCCGAGCAGCGCGGCCAGCGCGACCTGGCCCTTGGCGAGAGTGGCGGTGAGGTCGAGCGCCTCCAGCTCGCGCGCCAGCAGGCTCTGCCGGATCGCGGCCCAGGCGCTGCCGGCGAGATTGCCGGCGGCGAACGCGGCATCGGCGCGCGCGGCCAGCGTGCGCAGCTGCGGCAGGCGCTGCTGCAGCCGGCTGCGCTGGCGCGCGACCTCGGCCAGCTGCGCGCTCAGCGCGCGCGCCTCGGCGTCGGCCTGGTCCAGTCGCGCCTGATAGTCGGCATGCAGGCGCTCGCGCGTCGCCTCGGCGATGCGCGCCCGCGCCCGGGCGCCGCCGAAGATCGGCAGATTCAGGCTGATGCCGAGGCCGCTGCTCTGCACGCGGCTGGTGTCGGAGGCACGGCTGATGCCGACGCTGAGGCCGGGAAACTGCGCCAGCACGGCGGCGCGGAAGTCGGCGTCGGCGGCGCCGTAGCCGGCCGCCAGCGCCAGCAGATCGGGGCGCGTATGCGGCAGCGCGTGCAGCGCCGCATCGAGCGCGGCACGGTCGGGCAGCGGCGGCGTCTGCGGCGCGTCCAGCGCGTAGCGGGTGGCGGGGGCGAGTCCCAGCAGGGCATTGAGCTGCGCCTGCGCCGCGACCTGCGCCTGGCGCGCCGCGGCCAGTTGCGCCTCGGCGTCGCTCAGCGTCACCAGGCTGGCCGCCGCGCTTTCCAGGGTGACGTCGCCGTTGCCGAGGGCGTGCGCGAACGCGGCGTCGCGCTCGCGCGCCATCTGCACCTGGCGCGTCAGCAGCGCGCTGCGGCGTTCGGCCGTCCACAGATCGACATAGGTGGCGGCGGCGCCCTGCGCCAGCGCCCAGCCCTGCCAGGCGAGCTGCAGCCGCGTCGCGGTCAGTTGCGCGCGTGCGGCATCCAGCCGCGCACCGCGCGTCAGCAGGGCGGACAGATCCTCATTGAGGCCGAGGTTCCACGCCTGGCTGTAGCCCGGCGTGCTCGGGTGATCGACGCTGGCGCCGAGCTGCGGATCGGGCAGCAGGCCCGCCGCGCGCAGTTGCAGCGTGCTGATGCGGGCGTCGATCAGCGCCGCGCGGTAGCCGGGGTTGGCACGCAGCGCCAGCGCCGCGGCCTGGGGCAGGTCGAGCCGCTGCAGCGCATGCCCGGCGGCGTCGGTGGGTGCCGTCGCCCAGCGCGGCGCCGGCGGCAGCGGACGCGGCCGGTAGCTGACGCAGCCGGCCAGCGCCAGCGTGATCGCCAGCGTCGCCAGCCGCAGCCTGCACAGCCGATCAGCGCGCGATGGCGTGCCACAGATCATGCAGATTGCCTCCGTGAACCAGAAAGGCGCCGACCAGCGCGCCCGACGCGAGATGCACCACCGCCCAGACCACGGCAGCGACCAGATCGGCGATCAGGAAGCGCGCCAGCGACAGCTCGGACATGCCGGCCAGCAGCGGCATCAGCGCGCGCAGCGGCGGCAGCAGGCGGCCGGCGAACACCGCCAGGTCCCCGCGCCGCGCCAGCAGGGCGCGCGCGCGTGCGGTCCACTGCGGGCGGTAGGCGAACGGGCGCATCGCCAGCAGTCGTGAGCCGTGGCGCAGGCCCAGCGCGTACGACAGCGTGTCGCCGATCACCGCGCCGGCCACCGCCCAGACGATCAGCGGTCCGATCGGCAGGTGCGCCGCGCCGGCGCCGGTGCCGACGATCACCAGGATGGTCGAGCCGGGCACGAACGAGCCGATCACGGCGACGGCCTCGACCATGGCCACCAGCGCCACCAGCGGCCCGGCCCAGAACGCGTGCACGATGATGAACTGCCCGATGTCGTGGATCACGCGGCGTCCTCGGCGGGAAAGTCCAGTCGCACGCGCAGCCCGGGGTGGTTGTCCTCGAAGGTCAGCGCGATGCCGTGCAGGTCGGCCACCGCCGCCACCAGCGCCAGGCCGAGGCCGCTGCCGGGGGTGCTGCGCGCGGCATCGAGGCGCACGAAGCGTCCCAGCACGCGCGCGTGTTCGGCCGGCGGGATGCCGGGTCCGCTGTCGGCCACGCTCAGGGTCGGCCCGCCGCTGCCGGCATCGAGACTCAATGCGATCGGCGTGCCGGCCGGCGTGTGCCGCAGCGCGTTCTCGATCAGGTTGACCAGCAGCTGCGTCAGCAGCGCGCGGTCGCCGTGCGTGCGCAGCCCGGGCGCGATCGCGACGTCGAAGCGGCGCCCGAGATCCTCCAGCACCGGACGGTAGTCGTCGGCCAGCGTGTTCAGCAGCGCCGACAGGTCGACCGCGGCGAAGCCGGCGCGGCGCTGGCGACTCTCGATCTGGGCAATGCGCAGCAGCGCGGCAAAGGTCGCCAGCACGCCGTCGACGTCGGCCAGCGCGCGCTCGACGGCGTTGCGGAAGGCATCCACGCTGCCGGCTTCGCGTGCGGCGGCCTCCAGCCGCTGGCGCAGGTGCGCCAGCGGCGTGCGCAGGTCATGGGCGATGTCGTTGCTGACCTGGCGCATGCCTTCCATCAGGCCCTGGATGCGCGCCAGCATCGCGTTCAGCGCCTCGGCCAGCAGGTCGAACTCGTCGCCGCGACCGCTGCGCGGAACGCGCGCGCCGAGATCCCCGGCGACGATGCGCGCGGCGCTCGCGGCCACCGCCTGCATGCGCGCCATGTAGCTGCGCGCGGCCAGCGCACCGCCCAGCAGGGCCAGCAGCACCGCCGCCGCGCCGGCCCACAGGAAGGCGCCCTGCAGCAGGTCGTTGAGCGCGTCGGCGCTGCGGCGATCGCGGCCGACCACCAGCGTGCCGCCGTTGCCCATGCGCTGGCTGAGCGCGAGCACGTCGGTGCGCCCGTCGTGATCGCGCGCCAGGCTGTGCACCTGCAGCGCCACCCAGCCGGGCGCCGGTGCCGGCGCCGGCAGGTCGCCGCTGCGCAGCCGGCCGTCGGCGCCGTAGTAGGCGTAGTAGAACGGGCCCTGCGGAGTCGTCGCGGCCTGACGCGCGACTTCGCCGGCGATCGTCGCCGGCGCCAGCGCCGCCATCTCGCCGGCTTCGTCGGCGATCGCGTTGCGCAACTGGCCCTCGGCGTAGCCGCGCACCGCCCACCAGGTCACCGCGAACAGCACCAGCGCGGTCAGCGCGAACAGCGCCGCCTGCAGCGCGCCGAGCCGGAACGCCGCGCTGCGCAGCAACGGTGCCGCCGTGGTACCGCGCGTCGTGCGCATGTTCAGTGACCGCCGCCCGGAATGCGCAGGCTGTAGCCGGCGCCACGCACGGTGTGCAGCAGCTCGCAGTCGAAGCCGCGGTCGATCTTGCCGCGCAGGCGGCTGATGTGGGTTTCCACGACGCTGGTCTGCGGGTCGAAGTGGTATTCCCACACCTGCTCCAGCAGCATCGTGCGCGTCACCACCTCGCCGGCATGGCGCAGCAGATACTCCAGCAGGCGGAACTCGCGCGGCTGCAGATCGATCACGCGGCCGGCGCGGCGCACCTCGCGTCGCAGCAGATCCATCTCCAGATCGGCCAGGCGCAGGGCGGTGGCGGCGCCCTCGACCAGCGGCGGGCGCCGCCCCAGCGCACCGACACGCGCGGCCAGTTCGGCGAACGCGAACGGCTTGCCCAGATAGTCGTCGGCGCCGGCTTCGATGCCCTCCACGCGTGCGTCCACCTCGCCCAGCGCGGTCAGCATCAGCACCGGCGTGTGCACGCCGGCGGCGCGCAGCGCGCGCAGCAGGCCGAGGCCGTCGAGCCTGGGCAGCATGCGATCGACCACCAGCACGTCGTAGCCGCCCTCGGCGGCATGGAACAGGCCGTCGCGACCGTCGCCGGCCACGTCGACGACGTGGCCCTGCTCGCGCAGGCCGCGCGCCACATAGGCCGCCGTCTCGGCGTCGTCTTCGACCAGCAGCAGTTTCATCGGGGCGTACTCCGCAACGGGGACGGGCGCGGCAGGAATCCGGCCGCGCCCGCGATCATGCCGCAAGGTCGAGGGTCAATCCTGTTCGGAGGCCGGCGCCGGCGTCACCGCGCCGGTGTCGGCGTTGACGCTCCAGTGGGATACCGCACCGGCCTTGACCACATCGACATCGTAATGGGCGGCGCGACCCTTGCCATAAGGGCCGGCTTCCAGCGCGCGTCCGCCGGCGTGGCGTTCGGCGGCGGTGATGGCGCCGGCCAGCGTCAGCGGGCGGCCATCGAGACTGTGCAGGCCGTCGGCATCCTCGCCGCGGGCCGCTGCGATGCCGAGGAAGCGACCGCTGTCCGGCGCCACGCGCGCCAGCATCGGCTTGCCCCCGACGTTCAGCTGCACCTCGTACCAGGTGCCGCTGCGGGCGACTTCGAGGCCCATGCCGAAGGCACGGCCGCGACTGTGCCCCTCGGCGATGGCGATGGCGTGGGTGGGCGTGATCTTCGCCGTGGCGACGGCGGCGATTTCGCCGGCCTCGCCGGCGTCCGCGCGCGCCAGGCCGGTGCCGAGGGCGAGCAGGGCGAGGGCACCGAAGGCGGCACCGGTGAACCGGGGAGTGCGTTTCATGGGGGATCCTCGTGACGCAGCGGCCGCATGGCCGGGGTGGCGTCATCCTGCCTGCGCGCGTGTCGCCAACGCCTTTCCGTGCGGCTACCGATTGGTAAGGAGGGCTTTCACCGGCGGTCGCGTCGGCGCCAGCTTGTCGAGGATGCGTTCCAGCCAGGCGCGCTCGTCGGCGTCGAGACGCGCCAGCAAGTCGCGCTCGTGGGCGCGCGCGCGCGGGGCGACGGCGTCGTGAATCGCCCAGCCCTTGGCCGACAGGCGCAGCACCGAACGGCGCCGGTCGCCGCGGTGGGTGCGGCGGATCACGCGCCCGGCCGCCGCCAGCCGCGCCACCGCGCGACTGACCGCGACCTTGTCCATCGCCGTGCGTTCGGCCACCTCGCGCGCCGCCAGACCCTCGCCGTCGTAGCGCGCCAGCACCGCGATCACCCGCCATTCGGTCACGCCGAGGCCGAAACGCCGCTCGTATTCGCGCGCGATCGCCTGGCTGAGCGTGTTGCTGAGGATCGACAGCCGGTAGGGCAGGAAGCGTTCGAGCTCGAGCGGTGCACGGTCGGGCATGATGCGGCGCGCCTTGCCAATGGTTTCAATTGAAACTATAACGTCGGCTCCGGCGGCGCAAGCGCCGCGCGTCCTGCGGAGGCCATCATGAGCGCGCAACCCAACACCGGCATGCAGCCGGTGCAGTTCGAGAACCCCATGGGGGTCGATGGTTTCGAGTTCGTCGAGTTCGCCGCGCCCGACCCGGCGCTGCTGCACGCGCTGTTCCCGCGCCTGGGTTTCAGCGCCGTGGCGCGCCATCGCCGCAAACGGGTGACGCTGTATCGCCAGGGCGACTGCCATTTCCTGGTCAACGAGGAGCCGGGCTCGTTCGCGGCCGAGTTCGCGCGCCGGCACGGGCCGTCGGCCTGCGGCTTCGCGATCCGCTTCAGCAAGCCGGCGGCGTGGGTGCGCGAGCAGGCGCTGGGCAACGGCGCCGCAGCCATCGGTGCGCTGGAGCACACCAGGGCCGTGGAGGCCCCGGTGATCGAGGGCATCGGCGGCTGCATGCTGTATCTGGTCGATCGCTACGGCGGCAAGGGCAGCGCCTACGACGCCGAGTTCGAGTATCTGCCTGGCGTCGAGCATCATCCCCGGGGCTACGGCCTGACCTTCATCGACCACCTGACCCACAACCTGCACTTCGGCCGCATGGAGCAGTGGTCGCGCTACTACGAACGCCTGTTCAACTTCCGCGAGATCCGCTACTTCGACATCAAGGGCGCCAAGACCGGCCTGGTGTCCAAGGCGATGACCGCGCCGGACGGCATGGTGCGCATCCCGCTCAACGAGTCGTCCGACCCCAGGAGCCAGATCAACGAATACCTCGACGAGTACAAGGGCGAGGGCATCCAGCACATCGCCTGCTTCACCGACGACATCTACGCCACGGTCGAGGCGATGCGCGCGCAGGGCGTGGCCTTCCTCGACACGCCCGACGCCTACTACGAGGTGATCGACCAGCGCATCCCCGGCCATCGCGAGGACGTGCCGCGCATGGCGCGCAACCGGATCCTGATCGACGCCGATGCCGAAACCAGGCAGAAGCTGCTGCTGCAGATCTTCACGCAGAACTGTGTCGGGCCGATCTTCTTCGAGATCATCCAGCGCAAGGGCAACCTCGGCTTCGGCGAGGGCAACTTCCAGGCGCTGTTCGAGTCGATCGAGCGCGACCAGATGCGGCGCGGGGTGCTGTGAGTGACGCTGGCCCCTGCTCCTCGGTCTGCGAGGAGCGCGGGCGACGATCAGGAAGATCGATCCGCGGACGACCGTTCGCAATCACCGTTCGCTTTGATCGACAGCATTCACACTTCGGCCTCGGCGATAGCAATCACCGTTCGGAGCGGCAGCAATCACCGTTCGCGCAGAGTGGCAGCAATCACCGTTCGCCCTGAGCGTAGCCGCGAAGCGGCGAAGTCGAAGGGCAGGCCCCCCGGAGGCGAAATGGACTTCACGCTCTACATCCTCGAGTGCGCCGATGGCAGCCTCTACATCGGGCACACGGATGATCTGAACCGGCGACTGGAACAGCACGGGCAAGGCCGGGGTGGGGCGTATACCGCAGCCCGGCAGCCAGTGAAACTGATCCATGCGGAGGCGTTCGAAACGCGTTACGAGGCTCTCACGATGGAACGCAGGCTCAAAGGCTGGAGTCGGGCCAAGAAGCTGGCCTACATGGCCGGGGACTGGGGCGCTGTGAGTGCTCTGGCCAGAGGCGAGCACAGGCGACAACGTCTGCAGAAGAGTGCTTCGACTCCGCTCGCTGCGCGAACTACGCTCAGCACGAACGGAGAGAGGACAGGCACGCGTCAACAAACACGGGATACCGACGCATGAACTACCAATCCGGCTTCGGCAACGAGTTCGCCAGCGAGGCGCTGCCCGGTGCGCTGCCCGTCGGACAGAACTCGCCGCAGCGGGTGCCCTATG
>JAKAZT010000067.1 GCA_021815695.1 Pseudomonadota bacterium | reverse complement strand
GGGCGCCGGTGCTGGTGACGGTGTACCTGACCCGGACCCGGCTTTCCTGGGCGCAGCTCGATCCGGTGATCGCGAGTGTCGGTGCGGCAGTCGCGGCGGTGCCGGCGGGGAAAGCGCACGCAGCCTGAGCACGGTTGCAATCAGCTGGCGCTGCGCGCGTCCAGGACGACGCGCACCGCGCTTTCGTCGATGTCCTCGGCGATGAACGCCTGACCGACGCCACGCCACAGGATCAGCCGCAGGCGGCCGTCGCGGTTTTTCTTGTCCAGGGCCATGCGCGCGAGCAGGGCGTCGGGATCGAGCCCCGGCGGCAGGGCGGTCGGCAGGCCAAGGCGTTGCAGCAGGGTGCGCAGGCGAGCGGCGTCGGCAGCATCGGCCCGGCCGAGGCGCGCCGACAGACTCGCCGCCTGCAGCATGCCGATCGCCACCGCCTCGCCGTGCAGCAGCGCGCCGTAGCCGCACTCGGCCTCCAGTGCATGGCCGAAGCTGTGGCCGAAGTTGAGCAGGGCGCGCTCGCCCTGTTCGGTCTCGTCGCGCACGACCACCCCGGCCTTGCGGGCGCAGCTGTGGGCGATGGCGCGGACCAGGTCGGCCTCCTCGCGCGCGACCAGTGCCTCGGCGTGTGCCTCCAGCCAGTCGAAGAACCCGGCGTCGCCGATCGCGCCGATCTTGACGATCTCGGCCAGGCCGGCGCGATATTCGCGTGCCGGCAGCGTGACCAGCGTGGCCGTGTCGGCGATCACCGCGCGCGGCTGATGGAAGGCGCCGACCAGGTTCTTGCCGGCCGGCAGATTGACGCCGGTCTTGCCGCCAACCGAGGAGTCGACCATCGCCAGCAGGGTGGTCGGCATCTGCACGAAATCGATGCCGCGCATCCAGCAGGCGGCGGCAAAACCGGCGAGATCGCCGATCACGCCGCCGCCCAGGGCGATCACGGCCGCATCGCGGGTGGCGCCCAGTGCGGCCAGCGCGGCGAAGATGCGTGCGGCGCTGTCGAGCGTCTTGTGCGTCTCGCCGTCGGGCAGCACCAGCGTCGCGTGCCGCAGGCCGTCGAGTCCGGCCACGACGCGCTCGAGATACAGCGGCGCGACGGTGTCGTTGCTGACGATCAGCACGTGGCGGCCGCGCAGGGCCGGTCGCCAGAGCGCGGATTCGGCCAGCAGGTCCGGGCCGATGTGGATTCGATAGGCGCGATCGCCCAGCGCGACGTCGAGCGTGTGCATGCTGCTCATGCCGCGCTGGCCACGTCGCGGCGCCAGTGCTGCGCGAGCAGATCGGCGATGCGCGCGGTGGCGGCGCCGACGCCTTCGCGACGGCTGTCGACGATCAGGTCGGCGCTGGCGCGATACAGCGGGCCGCGCTCGGCGGCCAGGGTCTCCAGGCGCGCTCGGCGGTCCGGCGCGCGCAGCAGGGGGCGGGCGCGGTCGCGCGCCAGACGCTCGAGCTGGCGCTCGACGTCGGCATCCAGGAACAGGACATAGCCGCGCGCGGACAGCAGTCTCCGGTTGGCCTCGGCCAGCACCGCACCGCCGCCGGTGGCCAGCACCACCCCGGCCCGCTCGCTACACTCGTTCAGCGCTTCGGTCTCGCGACGGCGAAAGCCGGCTTCACCCTCGAGGTCGAAGATGGTCGCGATCGGCGCGCCGCAATAGGTCTCGATCGCCTGGTCGAGATCCACGAACGGCAGTTCGAGGCGGTTGGCCAGGCGGCGTCCGATCGAGGTCTTGCCCGCGCCCATCGGACCGATCAGAAACAGGTTGCGCGAGGGATTCATGCCGCGATTAAAGCCGATCCGCCGGTCCTGCGCGAGAATGCGATGGGCGGCCTGACGCTCATCGCCGGCTGCGGCGACGTCGGCACGCGACTGGCCCGCCGGCTGGTGCTGCGCGGCGAACGCGTGCTCGGGCTGCGTCGCAGCGCCGGCGCGTTGCCGGCCGGCGTCGAGCCGGTGGTCGCGGATCTCGGCGATCCGCCCAGCCTCGCCGGGCTGCCGCAGGGAATCACCCGTCTGGTCTATCTGCCGGCGCCGGACGCGCGCACCCCGCAGGCTTACCGGCGCGTCTATGTCGAGGGTCTCGGCGCGCTGCTCGATCGGCTCGATCGCGCCGCGCTGGAGCGTGCGCTGCTGGTCACGTCCAGCGCGGTGTACGGCGAGCACGCCGGCGCCTGGGTGGATGAGGACACGCTGCCGGCGCCACCGGGCTTCAACGGCGCCATCCTGCTCGAGGCCGAGGCATTGTGGCGCTCGCGATTGCCGGGCCAGCCGGTGCTGCGTCTGGCCGGGCTGTATGGCCCGGGGCGCGCTCGGGTGCTCGACGAACTGCGTGCCGGCCGCGCCCGGGCGCCGCGCGACCCGCCGTTCTACGTCAATCGCATGCAGGTCGATGATGCCGCCGCCGCCCTCGATCACCTGCTGTCGCTGCCGGCGCCGGCGCCGCTGTACCTGGGCTGCGACGACATGCCGCTGCCGCAGTTCGAGTTGTATGCGACCCTCGCCGGCCTGCTGGGCGCACCGGTGCCGGGGGTGGGGCCGGCGCCGGCCGGCATCGGCAACAAACGGCTGTCGAACGCGCGTCTGCGCGCCAGCGGTTTCGCACCGCTCTGGACCGATGCGCGCCGCGGTTACGCGGCGCTGATCGGCACGCCCTGAACGCGCCGGAAGCCCTGCAAATCTTTGTTACACTGCGGGCGTGCGCCACCCGACGCCGAGGTGGTGCGGGGATCACCCGAGGAGGATGCGGCATGTCGGTTGCGAAAGTGATCGAGATCAGTTCGTCCTCCCCGTCGGGCATCGAGGACGCCGTGCAGCAGGGCCTGGCCAAGGTGTCGCAGTCGGTGAAGAACATCCAGGGCGCGTGGGTCAACGACATCAAGGTCACCACCGACAGTGACGGTGGCATTCGCGAATGGCGCGTCAACATGCGCGTCAGCTTCGTGGTCGACTGATCGCGAGGGCGCAATGGCGGACATGACGAAGGGGCGCTCCGGATGAGCAAGCGGGGACTGGTGATCGGATCGCTCGAGGATGACGTCGAGCAGGCAGCCTTGATCCAGCTGTGGCTGGAGGGCGCCGGTTACGACACGCGCGTCTATGCCAGCGCCGCCGAGTTCCGCCGCGGACTCGGCAGCGAGGGCGTTGATCTGCTGCTGCTCGACTGGATGCTGCCGGACGCCAGCGGTCTGGAAGTGCTGGAGTGGATCCGCACCGCCGGCAACGCCGACCTGCCGGTGGTGTTCCTGACCGCGCGCGCCTCCGAATCCGACATCGTGCGCGGGCTGGAGGCCGGCGCCGACGACTACGTGGTCAAGCCGCCCAAGCAGGGCGAATTGCTGGCGCGCGTTGCCGCCGTGCTGCGCCGGCGCGCCGGCGAAGCCGACGCCGCGGCGCAGATTGAGATTCCGCCCTACGCCGTGGACCTGACCCGTCGGCGCGTGCGCATCCTCGATCGCGACATCGAACTGACCCAGCGCGAGTTCGAGCTGGCCAGCTACCTGTTCCGCCGCCATGGCCGCATTGTCAGCCGCGACGCGCTGCTGGAAAACGTCTGGAATCTCAGCCCGACGATCACCACGCGCACGGTCGACACCCACGTCAGCCGCCTGCGCAAAAAACTCGAACTCACCGGCGAGCACGGATGGAAGCTGACCGCGGTCTATCAGCACGGCTACCGTCTCGAGCAGGCCTGAAGCAGGACGCGCTGCGCACCGCCGCCGCGCGTCCGTGTCATCGACTTGCCGCCTGCCGCACGCGTTTTCTGCGCGACCGCTTGATCTCACGCCCCCATCCGGTCACCCCTTGCGATCCGTTGCCGCCATGCTGACGCCCGAAATTCTCGACACTTTCCGTGACCTCCTTGACCAGGCCCGTGCCGCCGGCGATCCCGAGCCGACGGCGATGACCCTGGCGACCCGCGACGGCGCCGGTCGCATCGCGGCGCGCATCGTGCTGCTGAAGGACGTCGACGCGCGCGGCTTCTGCTTCTACACGAACTACGACAGCGCCAAGGGTGCCGAACTCGACGCCTACCCCCAGGTGGCGCTGTGCTTCCATTGGAAGACCGCCGGCGACCCCGCGGCGGGCGGCGTCCAGGTGCGCGTCGAGGGCGAGGTCGCGCGGTTGAGCGCGGCGGAGTCCGACGCCTATTTCGCCACCCGCCCGCGCGGCAGCCAGATCGGTGCCTGGGCCTCGTTGCAGTCGCAGACCCTGCCCGATCACGAAGCCTTCGACGCCCGCGTCGCCCGCTGCGAGCGCGAATTTGCCGGCCGCGACGTGCCACGCCCGCCGCACTGGGGCGGCTATCGGGTCGAGGCCGACGCGGTCGAGTTCTGGCATGGTGCGCAGCACCGCCTGCACCGGCGCGTGCGCTGGGAATGGCGCGACGGCGCCTGGACGCAGCGCTTGCTGTATCCGTGAACCGTGCAAGTGAGCCGGGGGCGGGGAGCGGGATCGGCGAGTGGTGAGCGGCCAGCGGCCCGCAGTGAGCGGTGAGCAACGAGCGGTGAGCGGGGGAAAGCAGGCTGTCATCCCTTGGGGGACTTCTCCGCTGGACTTCCTGCGGTCGTCCCGAAAAGGGCCTTCCTTCGGCCGTCCCGAAAAGGGACTCCCTTCGGTCGCGTTGGTCATCCCTTGGGGATTTCCGTTGGTCATCCTGAGCGAAGCGAAGGATCTTTCCGCACGGCCACGCTTCGGCACGGCTCCCCCGCGTGCCGGCGAGACAGACCCTTCGCTGCGCTCAGGGTGACAAGCTTGAATCCGAGTCCGAGTCCGAGTCCGAGTGCCGAGTCCTGCCCATGCATGGCCCGCGACGCATCGTCTGCCTGACCGAGGAACCGACCGAGGTCCTCTACGCACTGGGCGAGCAGGACCGCATCGTCGGCATCTCCGGGTTCACCGTGCGCCCGCCGCAGGCGCGCCGCGAAAAGCCCAGAGTCAGTGCTTTCACCAGCGCGAAGATCGACGCCATCCTCGCGCTCGAGCCCGATCTCGCGATCGGCTTTTCGGACATCCAGGCCGACATCGCGCGGGAGCTGATCAAGGCCGGCGTCGAGGTCTGGATCAGCAACCACCGCAGTGTCGCGGGCATCCTCGACTACATCCGCCGGCTGGGCGCGCTGGTCGGCGCGACGGAACGTGCCGGGCTGTATGCGCGCGAGGCCGAGGCGCATCTCGCTGCCGTGGCCGCCAGGGCCGCGGACCTGCCGCGCCGGCCGCGGGTCTATTTCGAGGAGTGGGACGATCCGCCGATCAGCGGCATTCGCTGGGTGGCCGAGCTGATCCGCATCGCCGGTGGCGACGACGTGTTCCCCGAGTTGGCGCAACAGTCGCTGGCACGCTCGCGCATCCTCGCCGACCCCGGCGAGGTGATCCGGCGCGCGCCGGACCTGATCCTCGGCTCGTGGTGCGGCAAGCGCTTCCGTCCCGGGCAGATGGCCGCGCGACCGGGCTGGGCGGCGATCCCGGCGGTGCGCGACGGCGAACTGCACGAGATCAAGTCGCCGATCATCCTGCAGCCCGGTCCGGCGGCGCTGTTCGACGGCGTGGATGCGATCCACGCGCGCATCGCGGCGTGGGCGCGGCGTCACGGCTGAGCGCTAGCGCCCGGCCAGCGCCTGCGCGCCGAGCTCCGCGATGGTTTGCGTCATCGCGCCGGCCTGCATCGCTTGCGCGCCGGAGGCGTTGCCCTGCGTCGCGCGCCTTGCGACGCCCTGCGCAATCGCGGCCAGACGGAAGAACTGGAAGGCCAGCAGGAACGGCCACTGCGGGCGCGGGTCGAGTCCGGTGCGTGCGGTATAGCCGTCGAGCAATTCGGCTTCGGAGGGAATGCCCAGCGCGACACGGTCGATGCCGGCCAGACCCGGCAGCACCGGATTGCGCGGCAGGCGCAGCGCCATGCAGAAGTAGCTGATGTCGGCGTACGGGTGGCCGAGCGTCGACAGTTCCCAGTCGAGCACCGCGCGCAGCATCGGTGCCGTGATGTCCCAGACCAGGTTGTCGACGCGGAAATCGCCGTGCACCAGGGCGACGCGACCGTCGTCGACGGGCACCGCGCCGGGCAGGGCGGCGATCAGCGCGTCCATCGGCTCGATACGCGCGGTCTCGCTGGCGCGGTACTGCCCGCTCCAGCGCGTCACCTGGCGCGCGAAGTAGTTGCCGGGCTTGCCGTAGTCCGCCAGCCCCGCGACCTCGACATCGAGACCGACCAGTGCCGCCAGCACGCCGAGGATCGCGGCGTAACCCGCGCTGCGGTCGTGCGCGTTCCAGTCGGGCAGCGCGGGGTCGGTCGCGACGCGGCCGTCGATGGCCTGCATCAGATAAAAGGCGCTGCCGATCACGCCGGTGTCGGCGCAATACAGCAGCGGCCGCGGCACCGGCACCGCGCCACCATGCAGCGCGCGCAGCACGCGGAATTCGCGATCAATCGCGTGCGCCGAGGCCAACAGCGGGCCCGGCGGCTTGCGCCGCAACACGCAGCGCGCCGCAGCGCTCTCGATCAGGTAGGTGGGATTGGACTGGCCGCCGCTGAATTTGGTCGCGCGCAGCACGCCGCCAAAGTCCGGCAGCCGCGGCGTCAGCCAGGCGTCGAGAGCGTCGAGGGGCAGATCGAGTGCGTGCGGCATGGACTCATGCACTGCGCTGGGCGTCGGGGTCGCGCAGATGCAGCCTGGCCAGCGCGGCCAGATGCACCTCGTCGGGGCCGTCGGCGATGCGCAACGCGCGCGCCGCGGCGTAGGCGCGGGCAAGGAAATGATCGCCGCCGAGCCCCGCGCCGCCGTGGATCTGGATGGCGCGGTCGATCACCCGGCAGGCCATGCGCGGCGCGACGATCTTGATCATGCCGATCGCCTCGCGCGCGCCCCTGGCGCCGTGACGGTCGAGCGCGGCGGCAGCGGCCAGGGTCAGCAGCCGCGCCTGTTCGATCTCGCAGCGCGATTCGGCGATCGCCGCCTGCACCAGGCCCTGCGCCGCCAGCGGCCGGCCGAAGGCGACGCGGCTGCGCGCGCGTTCGATCATCGCCTCAAGCGCACGCTCGGCCAGGCCGATCAGGCGCATGCAGTGGTGAATGCGGCCCGGTCCCAGCCGGCCCTGGGCGATCTCGAAGCCGCGGCCCTCGCCCAGGATCAGGTGATCGGCGGGCACGCGCGCGCCCTCGAAAGCGACCTCGCCGTGGCCCTGCGGTGCATCGTCGTAGCCGAACACCGTCAGCGGCCGCGCCAGGCGCACGCCGGGCGTGTCGCGCGGCACGATCAGCATGCTGTGACGGCGATGCGGCGGCGCGTTCGCATCGGTCACGCCCATCACGATGAAGAACGCGCAGCGCGGATCGGTGGCGCCGGTGGTCCACCACTTGCGCGCGTGCACGACGTAATCGCCGCCGTCGCGCTCGATGCGCGCGGCGATGTTGGTGGCGTCCGAGCTGGCGACGTCCGGCTCGGTCATCGCGAAACCCGAACGGGTGCGGCCGGCGAGCAGCGGCTCCAGCCAGCGCGCCTGCTGCGCCGCGCTGCCGTAGTGCAGCAGCACCTCCATGTTGCCGGTATCGGGCGCGCTGCAGTTGAAGACTTCGGGCGCGAACAGCGAGCGGCCCATGATTGCCGCCAGCGGCGCGTACTCGAGATTGCTCAGTCCCGCGCCGCGTGCCGGGTCGGGCAGGAACAGGTTCCACAGGCCTTCGGCGCGCGCGGCGTCTTTCAGCTCCTCGAGCAGCGGCGACACCTGCCAGCGCCGCGCCGGATCGGCGTCCCAGGCGGCGAACGCGGCCTCGGCGGGCAGCGCGCGCTGGCGCATGAAGGTGTCCAGTCGCTGTGCGAGTCCGGCGGCGCGCGGGCTGGGCGGGAACAGGTCCACGACGGTCATGCGAACCTCAGTAGTGGCTGGCCAGCATGCGCGTGGCGCCGCCGGCGAGATGGGGCAGGGTATTCCAGCTGAGCAGGCTCCAGCGTTCGTCGCGCGCGGCGAATTCGCTGATCGCGCTGTTGGCGAGGCCGAGATTGAGCTCGATCATGCGCGCCTCGGACAGATCGAGCGCGGCCTGCGCGCAGCGCGCGATCGCACCGCCCGAGCTGACCACCAGCACCGCGCCGGGCGGGCTCTCGTGAACGACACGCCGGCGCGCGGTGGCGATGCGCGCGGCGAAGGCCGACCAGGTTTCGGGCACGTCGTCGTCCAGCACTCCGCGCTGCCAGGTATCGAAAACGGCGGCCAGCAGTGCGCGGGCTTCGCCCGGCGTCGGTGCGTGTTTCAGCGCTGCCAGTGCCGGATGACCGGGTGCGTGGGCACGAAAGGCCGCCAGCAGGCCCGCGGGGTCGAACTCGTCCCACTCGGCGGCGATCGTCGGTGGCGGCAGCGTGCGTCCGGCGCGTGCGCAGGCGCGCTCGATCGCGTCCAGGGTATCGCCGTGGCGACGCTGGCGACCGCGCCAGACACTGGTGAAGTTCCACGGCGTCGCTGCGGCAAGCCAGTCCCCAAGCGCGGCCGCCTGGGCCTGGCCGCGCTCCGAGAGCAGGTCATAGTCGGCGCCGCCCCAGTTGGCCTGGGCATGCCGCAGCAGCACGATGCGGTGGCCGTCCGCGCCCGCCATGGCCGCGTCTCAGTCGGTATCGAAGTCGCGGTTGAAGGACAACGGAATCACGTTGCCTCCCGCCGGTTGCACGCGCAGGTCGAAGCGCAGGGTATCGATGCCGCTGACCGGGTACTCGGCCAGGTAGTACACGGCGCCGGGTTCGCTGACCGCGCGGAAGTGCAGCGTGGTGCTCTGGTCGCTGAGGTTGCGCACGCTGCCGCTGACCGTCGCCGGCACCGGCACCGCGCTGGCGGGATCGCGGCCGCGCTTGACCGCGATATTGATCAGGCCGATGTGCGTGCCGCGTCGGAGGTCGTTGGCCTGCGCCACCGCGGGCGTGATCAGGGTGCTGCTGATGGCGCTGTAATAGACGATGAAGTCGCCGCTGCGCTGGCTGTCGGCGTGCGCCGCGCCGGGCAGCAGGATCAGCGCCAGCAGGGCGGCGCCGATGAAACGCAGCGCGCGAATCCGCATCCTCGACATGGCTGTCTCCGCAGGCACCGGTTCGCCGAGGATACTCCGCGCGTCGCGGTCAGCGTGCGAGCGTGGCACCGAAATCGAACAGCGGCTGCACCACCAGCGCGCGCGCCAGCAGGATCAGCAGGATCGCCAGCGCCGGCGAAAAATCGATGCCGCCGGGAGTCGGCAGCACCCGTTGCAGCGGTCTCAGCACCGGCCCGACCAGCTTGCCCATGAACGGTACCAGCGGATGCGGGCTGTCGACGGCGAGAAAACTCATCAGCGACCAGGCGAAGATCATCGCCATGTAAAGCATGAGCACGTAGTCGGTCAGTTCGGCCAGACCCAGCAGGAGCAGTGCGGGAACGCCGTGCAGGCCGGGCCTCACGCCGCCCAGTCCCAGCAGCAGCGCCCACTTCAGCAGCGCGATCAGATACGCCAGCAGCAGCGGCGCCAGATTGATGCGGCGCACGCTCGGCACGAACCGCCGCAGCGGTGCCAGCAGCGGATGCGTGGTGCGGTAGAGGAACTGGCAGATCGGATTGTAGAAATCGACCCGCGCCGCTTCGGCCAGCAGGCGCAGGATGAACAGACCGATGCCGGCGCCGAAGACGAAGACGATCAGGATCTGGCTGGCGTTGGTGAAATAGCCCATGGCGTCAGTCCTGCGCCAGCGCCGAAAGCTCGGCGCCGCGTTGCACGGCCGCAGACAGGCCCGCGGCGATCAGTGCCGCGAAGCCGCCTGCGCCGAAGCGTTCCAGCGCCGCGGCGGTGGTGCCTCCCGGCGAGGTGACGCGCTGGCGGAGCTCGCCGGCGGTGGCGCCGCTCTCGAGCAGCATGCGTCCCGCACCGAGGCAGGTCTGGGCCGCGAGCGCGCGCGCCGCCTCGCGCGGCAGGCCGCGGGCGACGGCGGCCTGCTCCAGTGCCTCGACGAGCAGGAAGAAATACGCCGGCCCGGATCCCGAGAGCGCGGTCACGACATCCATCTGCGCCTCGTCCTCGATCCAGCAGGTGATGCCGACCGCGCCCAGCACCCGTTCGACCAGTGCGCGTCCGGCGCCATCGACCCTCGCGTTGGCGCAGAGCCCGGCAGCTCCGGCGCCGAGCAGTGCGGGCGTGTTGGGCATGGCGCGCACCACCGCGAGATCACCGCCCAGCCAGCGCTCGATCTGGTCATTGCGGATACCGGCGGCGATCGACAGCACCAGCGGGCGCTCGGCCTGCGCGCGCGGCGCGAGTGCCGTGCAGACCGCGTGCAGCACCTGCGGCTTGACCGCCAGCACCCACAGCGCGGCGCCGCGCGCGGCCTCGGCATTGTCGGCGTGGGTTGCGATGGCGAAGGCCTGCGCCAGTTCGGCGCGCGCCTCGGCGCGCGGCTCGGATACCCGCAGCGCTGCGGCCGGCACGCCGCTGCGCAGCAGTCCGCCGATCAGCGCGCGCGCCATGTTGCCGCCGCCGAAGAAGGCGATCTCGGGATTTCGGGACCCGGGTCCCGGGACCCGGGTCCCGGAAAAGTGCGTGGGCGACATGCCTGCGTATCGATGCGATGGAGTTGCTGATTCTATGCCCTGCGGGTGCGCATCCGGTCCGGGCCGTTTCGCTGGCTTATTTGCGCGGGCCTTCCGACCCGGCACCTTTTCACCCGGGTCCCGCGATTCACCCGCGCGGCCCGAACAGCGCGCTGCCGATGCGCACCTCGGTGGCGCCCTCGGCGATCGCCAGTTCGAAGTCGCCGGACATGCCCATCGACAGCGTATCGATGCCGGGATGTTCGGCGCGCAGGGCGTCGAACAGGACGCGCATGCGCCGGAAGGCCGCGCGACGTCGCGACGGGTCCGCGTGCGGCGCGGGGATCGCCATCAATCCGCGCAGTTGCAGTCGCGGTGCGGCGGAGACGGCAGCAGCCAGCGCCGGAACGCTGTCCGGCGCACAGCCGGACTTGCTGGCCTCGTCATCGATGTTGACCTGGATCAGCACGTTCAGCGGCGCGCGGTCGGCGGGCCGGTAGCGGTTCAGCGGCGCGATCAGCTTTTCGCGGTCGAGGCTTTCCAGCCAGTCGAAATGCAGCGCAACCTCGCGACACTTGTTCGATTGCAGCGGCCCGATCAGATGCCATTCGAGATCGAGATCGGCCAGTGCGCGCTGCTTGACCAACGCTTCCTGCACGTAGT
>JAKAZT010000066.1 GCA_021815695.1 Pseudomonadota bacterium | reverse complement strand
AGTGACCGGCCGCCTCCGCGGCGCGCTCGGCGGCCGCCGGCGTCGGTCCGCTGCTGTCCATGCGCGGCAGCCAGCGGTCGGTGCGACGCGGTTCGAACGGCGGCTTGAGGCGCGGCTTGTACGGTGCGGGCGGCTTGATCACGAAAGCGGAGCGCGAGGTCGCCGCGCCGCGCGTGATCTCCAGCGTGTATTTGCCCGGCGTGATGTACAGCCGCTGGCCCAGATCGATCGCCTGCGCGACCGGGCGATCGGACCAGTTGACCGTGGCCGGATCGAGGTGCTCGCGCGCCAGCCGGGCGTTTTCGGCGGCCAATGCCAGCTTCGGGTCGAGCAGCAGATCCCAGCGCCAGCGATTGATGCCGCGGATCGCGGTCGCCGTCCAGGACTGCACCGGCTGGTTGGCCGCGTCGAGGACGCGCAAGGTCACCGGGCCGGCGGCATCCGACCAGTAACTGCCGCTGAGCTGCGGCAGTTCGGGCGTTTCGTCGAACCAGAGTGCCGGCCGGCTCCACCAGTCGCGCTGCGCCTGCATGTCCGATACCGGATACAGGTGCAGCGCTTCGCGCATCCGTGCCGGTGTCAGCTCCTCGATCGGCAGCGCGTCGAGGATCCACACGCTGCGACCGTGGGTGCCGGCGATCAGGTCGCGGTCGCGCGGCTGGATGGCGAGGTCGTGCACCGGCACGTCGGGCAGGTTCGCCTGCAGCGACTGCCAGTGATCACCGCGGTCCAGCGAGACGTACACGCCGCGATCGGTCCCGACGTAGATCACGTCGGGATTGACCGGATCCTCGCGCACGACGTGGATGGCCTCGGCGGGCAGGCCCCTGGCAATGTCGGTCCAGTGCCTGCCGAGATCGTCGGTGCGATACAGATAGGGCGTGATGTCGTCATCGCGGTAGCCGTTGAGCGCGACATAGGCGCGTTCGGGATCGACATGCGAGGGTTCGACGCGGCTGACCCAGCGCTGCGGCAGACCGGCATCGACATGGTTCCAGGTGATGCCGCCGTCCGGCGTCACCCAGACGTTGCCGTCATCGGTGCCGACCCAGATCACGCCGAACTTCGCCGGCGACTCGGCCAGCGTGGTGATGGTCGCGTAGGGCACGTTGCCGCGCTTCGTCGACGTGGTGAGGTCGGGGCTGATCGCCTGCCAGGTATCGCCGCGGTCCATGGACCGGTACAGGCGATTGCTGCCGAAATAGACCACGTCGGCGTTGTGCGGCGACAGCTCGATCGGCGTGGTCCAGTTGTAGCGCAGCGGCGGTGCCGCGAGCGGCGGTCGCGGCCGCACCTCGTGCACGCCGTGCGGGCCGCTGCGCTGGTACCAGCCGAACTGGTAGCCGGTGTAGACGCGCTTGTTGTCGTGCGGATCGACCTGCACGTACATGCCGTCGCCGCCGCCGATGCTCTTCCAGTCGTCGCCGATGGCGAGGTTGGTGGCGCTCGAGCCCATCATCGCGCCGTTGTCCTGCAGGCCGCCGTAGACGTTGAACGGTTTGGCGAAGTCGTACGTCACGCTGTAGAACTGGCCGACCGCCTGGTGGTTGAGGTTGGTCCAGTGCCTGCCGCCGTCGTAGGTGATGGCCAGGCCGCCGTCGTTGCCGACGATCATGCGCTGCGGATTGGCCGGATCGATCACCAGTTCGTGGTAGTCGACGTGCACGTTGGGAGCATTGAGACCGCGCCAGGTCTTGCCGCCGTCGCTGGAGGTGATCAGCGGCAGGCCCTCGGCGTAGACGCGGTTGGCGTCGTCAGGGGCGACGCGGATCTGGCCGAAGTAGTAGCCGTAGGTGTAGTCGACGTCGCGCAGCGGCTTCTCGTTGGCGCGGGCCCAGTGCGCGCCGGCGTCGTCGGAGCGGTAGACCTCGAGTCCGCGGATGTCGGTGGTGAACAGGTCGGCGTTGGCATCGCGCAGCTTGTCGCGCAGTTGCCCGAGGCTGACCTTGCCGCTCTTCACGTCCGCGATCAGGGTCTTGGCGGTCAGCGCGGTGTCGAGATCGTTGTTGCGGATGAAGGCCTCGATCGCCTGCGGGCTCTGGCGCAGGAACTCGGCCTTGGTCATGGTCTGCAGCCGCTCCGGCGACAGCGGGCTGCCGCCGAGGTCGCGCTCGTCCCTGGGCAGCTTGGCCCAGTTGTCGACGCTGGCGTAGACGACGTCGGGCTGGCTGGGCGCGATGGCGAGACCGATGCGGCCCACGTCCGCGCCCACCGGAAAGCCCTCGGTCAGACGCGTCCAGTGGTCGCCGCCGTCGGTGGATTTCCAGATGCCCGAGCCGGGGCCGTCACCGCGGAAGTTCCAGGCGCTGCGCTCGCGATCCCACAGCGCGGCGTAAAGCACGTCGGGGTTGCGCGGGTCCATGGCGAGGTCGATCGCGCCGGTCCACGGCGTGCTGCCTGCCAGCACCCGCTGCCAGGTCTTGCCGCCGTCGCGCGAGCGGTACACGCCGCGTTCGCCGCCGGTCGAATAGAGCTTGCCGAGCGCGGCGACGTAGATCGTGTTCGAGTCCTTCGGATCGACCACGATGCGCGCGATGCGGTCGGAGCTGGCCAGGCCCATGGCCCGGAAAGTCTTGCCGCCGTCGTCGCTGCGAAACAGGCCCATGCCGCCGAAGGACGAGCGCGAGGAGTTGGCTTCGCCGGTGCCCACCCAGAGGGTCTCCGGGTGTTCGGGATCGACTGCGATCGCGCCGGTGGCGGTGGTCGGCAGGTGATCGGTCAGCGGCACGAAATGCTGGCCGTTGTCGGTGGTTTTCCAGACGCCGCCGGTGGCGTAGGCGACATAGAACGTGTCCGGCTGCCCGGGCACGCCGGCGATCGCGACCACGCGGCCGCCCTGCGAGGTCGGCCCGATCGAGCGCCAGTGCATGGCGCGGAACGGCGAGTCCGCTGCCAGCGACTGATGCGCCTGCCAGGCCGCTTCGCGCTGGGCCGCCGTTGCCGCCGGCGCGCCCGGCGCTCGTGCGGCCATCGCCGGCAGTGTGATCGTCGCCAGTACGGCAAGGAGGGAAATCGTGGACAGGCGGGTCATGGCGGATCTCGCGCGGGTCGATGGCCAAGCCTAGTGCAATCCGCTGCGCAAATGCTCGCCGCGAACATGGTGAAAGCGATCGCTCCGGCGGCAGCGCGGCACGCCAGTCGCGGACGGGCCCTGTGCCGGGCGCGGGCTGCTCGACGCGCCGGGCCGTCCGCCGCGGCGCTGCGCCGCGGCGTGGGCCGTCGTCGGCGCGCGCGGCTTTCTTGGAACTTAACGGGGCCAGCGTTATCCTGATCGTTCCCCCATCGGGAAATGCGTTCACGCAGCGCTGCCCCTGCGTGCGCTATTCCGCCCCCAGAGCCGCAGTCCCACGAGGTAATTTCATGCGCACGTTTGTCCTTCCTGTCGCCGCTGCCGCGGCGCTGCTGCTGGCAGGATGCGGCGGTCCGTCGTCGTCGGCGCCCGGCGGCACCGACGCCGCGCCCGCCAACGCCAATGCCGGTGCCATCACCGGCACGGTCAGCCTGGATCCGCCCCGCACCCTGAGCGGGCAGACCCGGCTCGATCTTTCGCTGGTCGACATGAGCGTGCAGCCGCAGGTGGCGATCGCCAGCAAGACCATCATGCCGGTGGGCGCCCTGCCGCTGCAGTTCAGCCTCGAGTTCAATCCGCAGCAGATCAATCCGCAGGATCTGTATGTGGTGCACGCCACCATGGAAGACGGCGATCGCCACTTCGACACCGCGATCGCCTATCCGGTGCTGACCAAGGGCCAACCGCGCACCATCGCCATCCAGTTGCACGCCGAGCCGACGGCGGGCGACAAGGCGCTGGCCGGGTTCGAGGCGCTCAAGAGCCGCATCGGCGGCATGAAGTACACCGAGGGTTCGGCCGCGACCGAGACGGTCTCGCGCGGATGGCAGACCTTCCGCGACGCCAAGGGTGACGTCCGTTTCATCCGCGAACGCGAGGACGCCGGCGACAAGGGCTACACGCGCACCGATTTCGCCTACCTCGACGGCAAGCCGTGGGTGGTGGTGCAGGAACGGCTCGCCAGCAGCACCGCGCGCAAGCCCGAAAGCGTCGCGCGCGCCGGCTGGGACGAGCAGGGCAACCTGATCCTGCATCGCCGCCTCGTCGCGGGCGCGAACTCGGCGCTCGGCGCGGATCAGGCCCAGGCGCTCCATGGTGACGCCGAAGCGATGCTCAAGCAGGTCGGGGCGGGCAAGAAATAATCCTGCCGGACGGCTCGTGCGCCACAACAAAAAGCCCCGCACTGCGGGGCTTTTTGCTTGCTGTCCGCGCCGGGCGGGCCGGCCCCGGCGAGGTGCAGGGTGCGCCCGGTCAGAACGCGAACTGCACGCCCAGATTCAGCGCATTGATCTTCTGGCTGGAATCGTTGAAGCGACCGTTGTAGGCGACGTAACCGGTCAGCGTCGGACTGAAGCGGGCCATCACGCCGAGACTGGCGGTGTACCAATTGCGACTCGGGGTGAAGCCCGGCAGGGTGAAGCTGCCGGCCATGGTCAGCAGGCCGGCCGAGACGTTGATCGGGTTGGCGTCGGCGTCATGGGCATACGCCACCGAGGCGAACGGACGCAGGCTGGTGTCGCCCATGTCGTAGCGGCCCTCGAGCTGCCAGCCGAGCTGGCCGACCGTGGAGGTGCGCCGGATGCGACCGAAGTACATCGCGCTGGAGTCGCTGCCGTTCTCGTTGTAGCCGTTGATCTTGACCTGTTGCCGGGTCAGGCTGAGCAGCGGGCCGGTGCGGAAGCCGCCGAGATCGAACCAGTAGCCGCCGGACACGTTGAAGGCCGTCTGCGAACCGGCGGTCTTGCCCGACTCGCTGCGCAGCGCGGCACCGATCTGGAAGCTGCGCGTGATCTGGTTGAGGTTGAGCGTGCCGAAGCTGGCGCTGCCGCTGACCCAGAAGTTGTCCATGCGATAGGCGCCGTAGCCGCTCAGCAGCAGATCCTGGGTCTTGAAGCCGCCGGCGCCGCTGTCGCCGACATTCTGGTTGGCGACACCGAGGGCAAAACCGACCGAGAGCGCGTCGCTGGCGCGCGCATCGGCACCCAGCGTCAGCACGCTGTCGTTGGCGCTGGCGCGCGGATTGTTGGAGCCGGCGTCGAAGCGCTGGTGGGCGTAGTCGTAGTTGGCGAAGAAGCGCACGCCCGAGGGCGCCGAGCGGCTGCCGTCGGCCATCAGCTGGCCGTCGATCGCGCGCTGGTGCGCGTCATACAGCGCCAGCGGTGCCTCGGCCAGCAGCGACTGCTGGCCCGGCGCGTTGATGATCGATTCGACGTACTGCGCCAGCGCCGCGTGCGCGGCCGTGGTCGGATGCACGCCGTCGGCAAAGAGATACGTGTTCTGGGTGCCGGCCGCGTAGGTGTAGGGCGCGCCCGATCCGGCCGGCCCGCACTGCAGCGAGCTGGAGTTGGCGCCGCAGGCCGGCGTGGTGACGTTGGTGAAGCCGTAGGCCTGCGGGTTGGCCATGATCTCGTTGAGCACGGCGAAGGCGTTGACCGGGATGATGTTGAGCGGACCGGAATACTGCGCCAGCCCGGTGTTGAGCGCGCTGTTGAAGGTGACCGACAGACCGGTCAGCGCGGCGGAACCAGCCGGACCCTGGGCCGTGCCCGACGGCGTCAGGCCGATGTTGGGCAGGTTGAACACCAGCACGTAGCGCGCACCCGCGCCCTGCAGCTGCGCCAGCATGCCGATCTCGCCCTGCGCGGCGGCGATGATCGCGGCCTGCGCCTGCGCGGGCGTCTGGCCGCCGATACCGGCGACATAGGCGTTGTAGAAGATGTCGTTGGCGCCGCCCCACACCGAATACAGCGCGTTGGGGTCGGCCTTGCCGCCGCTGGCGGCCAGGTATTGCGCCAGCTGCATCGGCAGCAGCGGCACGCTGGACGGGGTGCCCGGCGAGTTGTTGATGATGCCGGCGCCGCCGAAGGCGAAATCGCCGCCGCCGAGGACCGACGGATTCAGCGCCAGCCCGTAATAGCTGGCGATGTTCTCGATCGCCACCGTGCCCGGGTTGGTGGTGAAGCGCGAGCGCGGGTAGCCGAGCGCCAGCGACAGATCGCCGTTGTCGCTCAGGCTGTCGCCGAACACGAAGATGTTGTCAAACGGCGCCGCCTCGGCCTTGACGACGGTGCCGAGAGCAAGCGCACCCGCGATGGCCACGGCGAGGGTTCGGGTACGTAGCATGGGACGATCTCCTTGAAGTTGGTGCCTGCGTGTTGTGATGGATCGACGTGCGGCAGCGACTGCGCTGCGATGCCGCACCGCCGCGGCACGGTAATCCAATCCGTACGCGGGCGCATGCTGCACCGCCTCACGAGTGTAAGGGCCGGTGTTGTCTGCGTTTGCCTGCGTCGGGAAAGGCGCAGGCTGCGGCCGGACCACGTCAGCGCTGGCAGCGCGGACAGTCGAACGTCGAGCGCTGGCCGAGACGGGTCACGCGGATCGGAGTGCCGCAGGCTCTGCAGGGTTCTCCGGCGCGGCCGTAGACGAACAGTTCCTGCTCGAAGTAGCCGGGTGCGCCGTCGGGCGCAAGGAAGTCGCGCAGGGTGGTCCCGCCGCGGGCGATGGCGTGGGCGAGGATGCGCTTGACCGCGGCGGCCAGCAGCGCATAGCGCGTGCGCGACACCGCGCCGGCGGCGCGCAGCGGGCGGATGCCGGCGGCGAACAGCGCCTCGGCGGCGTAGATGTTGCCGACGCCGACCACGATCGCCTGGTCCATCAGGAATGCCTTGACCGGTCCGCGGCGTCCGCGCGATCGCCGCCAGAGCAGGTCGCCGTCGAAGGCCTGCGACAGCGGCTCCGGGCCGAGCCCGGCCAGCAGCGGATGCCGGGTGCCGGGCGCCTGCCACAGCAGGCAGCCGAAGCGGCGCGGGTCGGTGAAGCGCAGCACGCGATCGCTGTCGAGCACGAGATCGTAATGGTCGTGCGCGCCCAGCGGCGTGTCGGGTGCCAGCACGCGCAGCATGCCGGACATGCCCAGATGCAGCAGCGCGCTGCCGGCCGCCGTGTGCAGCAGCAGATATTTCGCGCGCCGCTCGACGGCATCGATGCGCTGACCGGGCAGCCGCGTCGACAGCGCGCGCGGGATCGGCCAGCGCAGGTCGCGCCGGCGCAGCGTCACCGCGACCACGCGCCGGCCCTCGACGTGCGGTGCGAGGCCGCGGCGGGTGGTTTCGACTTCCGGCAGCTCGGGCATGGATCAGTGTGACGCCGCGGGTGCGGGCGCGGCCAGCTCAAGCTGCGGTGCCATCGACAGGAACGGTGCAAAACGGTCCGGCACCAGCGCGATGCGGCCGTCGACCTCGATGTAGCGCAGCGGCTGCAGCGCATCGAGGGTGCCGAAGGCCAGCCGCGTGCCGTCCAGGGTCAGCGTCGCCGCCGGGGGGTCGAGACCGAGCTTGCGCGGATCGAAGCCACCGGCCGGCAGCCAGCGCGCAACCGGCGCGGCGGCGATCGCGGCCAGGCTGGCCAGATGCGCGGCATCGGCGCGGCCTTGCTGCGGCGCCAGCATCCACCACGCGCCGCCGCGCCTGACGAAGCGGCGCAGCGGGCCGCCGCTGACTTGCACCGTGATGCGGGTGATCGCCGCGGGATCCAGCGCCAGCAGCGGACCGGGTTGCTGCGCGCGCTCGTGACGCAGTTGCAGCAGCACCAGCATTGCCAGCAGCGCAACCGCGCCGGCCAGCAGCAGGCGGCGTGCCGGCCGCCGCATCAGCGCCGCCGCCGGCGCCAGGCCAGGGCCGCGCCGAAGCCCGCGAGCACCAGCGGCAGGGCAATCAAAAACACCAGTGCGAGCACGTCGAGTCCGTGCTGGCCCAGCGCCAGATGGCGATCGGGCGCGCCGCGCGCCGGCATCGCCACCAGCGCGTCGTCGCCCAGCAGCCAGTTGAACACGCGCTCGCCGAAGGCGCGGTTGCCGCCGTTGCCGAGGAAGCTGTCGGAAAGAAAATCGCCGTCGCCGATCACGACCACGCGCTGCTGGCTCTTCGCCGGGCTGGGCGAGAGCCGGGTCAGCGCGTAGCCGAAATCGAGCGGCCCGCGCAGGTCGCCGGCACCGGCATCGAACGGCGGCGCCGCGCCGGCGTCGGCGTGGCGCGCGGTGTAGCTGGCCGCCGCCGAGCGCAGGATCGGCTGCACCGCCCAGCCACTGCCGGCGCGGTGCGCCAGGGCCGCTGCATGCGGAAACAGCGTGGTCAGCGCGAAGCCGCGGGTGATCGTCTGCGGCGGATAAGCCGTCACCACCTGCATGCGCGCATCCGGCAGGCCCGCAGCCGCGTCGCGCGGATCGACCAGGGTTCCCGGCAGGGTCTGCACACCCAGCGTCTGCGCCAGGGGCGACAGGCCCAGGCCGGTGCTCTCGGGCTCGGTCAGCCACAGCAGATTGCCGCCGTCGTCCACGTAGTGCCGCAGCGCCTGCACCGCCTGCGGCGCCAGCTGCGCCTGCGGGCTGGCCAGCACCAGCAGATCGGTATGGCCCGGCACCGCGCCGCTGCGATCGAGATCGAGCGGCAGCGCGCGGATGCCGCGAGCGGCCAGCTCGGTCATGAACAGGCCGAGATCGGCGTTGGCGTGGCCGTCGGGCCGGCGTTCGCCGTCGCCGCTGACGAACGCCACCACGCGATCGCCGCCGCGGCCCAGGCGCGCCAGCGCGTCGGTGAGGCTGCGCTCACTGAGCTCGTCCAGATGCTGCTCGCGGCCAGCGTAGCGGACCACCAGCTCGCCATCGACGCGGATGCCGCGCGCGCGCAGACCGGCTGGGTCGCTGGCCGGATCGACGAAGCGCAGCGTCAGGTCCGGCTTGAAGCGCTGGTAGCGCGCGACGAAAGCACTGATCGTGCTGCGCAGGCCGGTACCGGGACTGGCATAGCTGGTGATCGCGACCGGGCCCTTGAGCGACTTCAGCACGTCGCGGCTTTCGCTGCTGAGGCTGGCGCGCGCGTGCGCGGTCCAGTCGTAGGCCACGCCGTAGCGGGTGGACAGGAAGGCGATGCAGCCGGCCCCGGCAAAGAGCAGCAGGGCAAACAGCCAGGCATCCAGACGCTCGCGCATCAGCCGCGCTCCTTGTCGGCGGCGACGCGCCGCACCGCCAGCGCCAGCGCCAGCGCGATCAGCAGCAGGAAATAGACCACGTCGTCACTGGCGACCAGACCGCGCATCAGCGTTTCCAGATGTCCCGGCAGCGCCAGATAACCCGCCAGCGGGCCGGCCATCTGCGCAGCGCTGCCGCCCAGGCTGGCCGCCCACAGCGCCAGGGTCAGCGCCAGCGCGGCGCCGGCGGCGAGCGCCGGATGCGAGGCATAGGCCGAGCAGGCCAGGCCCAGCGCGGTCAGCGCGCCCAGCGCCAGCGCCATGCCCAGCAGGGCCGCGGCCAGCTTGCCCCAGTCCAGGGTCGTGGTGCCGGCCAGGCTCGCCGGCATCGCCGCGACCGCGATCAGCAGCAGCAGCATCCACACCAGCGCGGCGAAATACTTGCCGAGCACGATCGCGCGCGGCGACAGCCCGGCCGCACGCAGCAGCGGCAGCGTGCCGGCGCGGCGCTCGCCGGCCAGCATCGACATCGTCAGCAGCGGCGCCAGCAGGATCGCCAGCTGCGCCAGTTGTGCCAGCAGCGGCACCGCGACGATGTCGGTGAAGCCCGGTCCCTCCGGCAGCGCGGCCAGTCGCGTCTGCACCTTGAGAAACCCGCCGACCGCGATCAGGAAGTTCCACGCCAGCCAGGCGACGCTCAGCGCGGCCAGCGTCCAGGCGAACGGGCGTACGCCGAGGCGACGCAGTTCGACACGCATCACGGCGAGCGTGCTCATGCGGCGGCCTGCGCGTGCTGCGTGGCGATGGCGAAGAAGGTGCGTTCCAGCGGCGGCGCCGCGGGTTCGAGTCCGGCCAGCGGCAGCCCGGCGCCGACCAGCGCGCGCGCCAGCGCCGCGGCATCGGCGCCCTCGCGCAGGGTCACGCGCAGGTGGCGGGCGTCTTCGCCTTCCGCGCGCGCCACCGGCGCCAGCGCGGTGATACGCGTCAACTCGACCGGCGTGGCCAGGGTTACCCGCAGCCCGTCGCCCGCCATCGCGAGCGGCGCGTCGTGGCGCAGACGGCCCTCGTGCAGAATCGCGACCCGGCTGCACACCGCGGTCACCTCGGTCAGCACGTGGGTGGACAGCACGATCGCGGTGCCGGCCGCGGCCTGCTCGCGCAGCAGCGTGCGCAGGGCGTCGGCCTGCAGCGGATCGAGGCCGTTGGCGGGCTCGTCCAGCACCAGCAACGGCGGCGCGTGCAGCAACGCGCAGGCCAGGCCCAGACGCTGGCGCTGGCCGAGCGAGAGCACGCCGGCCAGCCGTGGTGACAGCGCGCCCAGATCGAGACGCTCGAGCACGCGTGTCCGTGCCGCGGCCAGGGCCGGTCCGCGCAGGCTGCGCAAATGCCCGCAGGCGTCGAGATGCTCGCGCACGGTCAGCTCCGGCCACAGCGGCGCACGTTCCGGCAGCCAGCCGATCGCGCGCCGCGCCACCTCCGGCGCCGCGGCGAGATCACGCCCCTGCACGCGCACCGTGCCGGCGCTCGGCGCCAGCGCGCCGGCGATCATCGCCTGGGTGGTGGATTTGCCGGCGCCGTTGACGCCCAGCAGGCCGAGGATTTCGCCGGGCGCCAGCGTCAGCGACAGGTCGGCGACCACGTTGCGTCCGGCGAGGCGGCGGCTGACTGTGACGAGTTCGAGCAACGCGGCTGAATCGGACATGGCGACGATTGTCACGGTTCGTTGCCGCGTACCGCAACCGTGCTGGCGGCTGTGGCAGGCGCGGGCTAGACTGGTGAAGTCTTTCTCACGTCGTCTGTCGATGCTCAACTCCCTGCTCAACTTTGCCGCGCACGGGCTCACCGGCGCCGGCCTCGGCGCGATCGCGATCTACCTGCTGGTGGTCACCCAGCTGACCATTCTCGCGGTCACGCTGTACCTGCACCGCAGCCAGGCGCACCGCGGCGTCGATTTCCATCCCGCGATCGCGCACTTCTTCCGCTTCTGGAGCTGGCTGACCACGGCGATGGTCACCAAGCAGTGGGTGGCAATCCACCGCAAGCACCACGCCAAGTGCGAGACCGAAGAGGACCCGCACAGCCCTGTCGTTTACGGCATCCGCAAGGTGTTCTGGCAGGGCGTCGAGCTCTATCGCATCGCATCGCGCGACAGCGCAT
>JAKAZT010000065.1 GCA_021815695.1 Pseudomonadota bacterium | reverse complement strand
TGCTCAGGGTGACAAATTGAGGAGTTGCTCGGGGCGACAAGGAAGGAGTTGCTCAGGGTGACAAATTAAGGAGTTGCTCAGGGTGACAAAAGGAGTTGCTCGGAGTGACAAAAGAGTCGCTCGGGGTGACAAAAAGAATGGGTCCTCAGCGCGGCAGCGCGCTCAGCACCGCTTCGCCGAGACGCGCGTAGTCGCCCTGGTAGTGGTGGCCGCCGGGCAGGGCGATCAGCCGCGCCAGCCCGCGCTTGGCGAGGCTGTCGCAGTAGGTGTCCTTGCCCTCGGCCGCGCCCGACAGGCAGATCATCGGCACGCCCGGATGCGCCAGCTCGGGATCCAGCGGCAGGGTGTCCTTGTGCGTGGCGCCGCCGAACCAGTCGCCGACGCGGATCTCGAACACCGCGGCATCGTCGGGCGAGATCATCACCCCGGCGTTGACCCGGCTCTTCTCGGCCGGCGGCAGGCGGTTGTAGACCACCGGTACCAGGCTGGCGCCGAAGGAGTAGCCGATCAGGGTGAAGCGCGCGCCGGGGTAGCGCGCGGCGTAGGCGGCGATGATGCGTGCCACCGCGTCGGCGGCCTCGGCCGGCGTCTTCTTGTGCCAGAAGAACTCCAGCGAGCTCATGCCGATCACGCGCACGCCGTGCTGCGACAGCACCGCGGCGATGCCGCGGTCGAGGCCGGCCCAGCCGCCGTCGCCGGTCATCAGTACGGCGATGCGGCCGTCGGGCCTGCCCTGCGGCGCGACCTCGGTCAGCGGCAGGTCGGCGATGCTGGGTGCCTTCGGCGCCACGCCCTCGTGGATCACGCTGCGGTTGAGGCCGTCCAGCGTGCCGGCCAGCACCGCGCCGTCGCCGGCGGGGGGCAGCGGCGCCAGATCGAAATCATGCAGGAACGCCGTGTCCTGCATTGCGGCGCCGGGCCGTCGCGACGCGGTCCATGGCAGCGGCAGCGGCTTGACCGGGCCGATTGCGTAGCCACCGCGCACGGCGACGGTGGCGTTGCCGGCGTCGCCCTTGCAGAACCCGCGTGGCAGCCGGAAGGCGTCGTCCCAGCCCAGCGTGGCCATGCCCGAGAAGGTGCCGGCCGGCGCCTGCACGCCGAGCGCATAGACGAAATCGGCGCCGCCGCCGATACCCACCAGATAGGGCCGCAGGTAGGTCGCCAGTTTCACGTGGCGCTGCATCCAGTGCGACAGCTCCTCGACGTGGCCGGCCGGATAGCTGCAGGTCTCCTTGAGTCCTTCGAGGGTGTGCAGATAGCGGCCGAGATCGACCGTCAGCACCAGGCTGCCGGCGGCGGCGAGCTGGGTCGCGTAGGCGCGCGTCGTTGTGTCGATGCCGGACGGCGGCGAGAACACGATCACCGCGCGCGTCGGCACAGCGGCCGGGCGCACCACGGTCACCGGTCCGAACAGACCGTAGCGCACGACGCTGCTGGCGACCGCCGGAGCCGGCAGGGATGGCGATGTCACCGGCACAGCGGCAAGCGCCGCCGGGGCCGCGGTCAGGGCCAGCATCAGGACGAGCGGTCGCAGCATGGGAAAACTCCTCGCAGGGTTCAGGCGCGTGCCAGCAACGCCTCGATGTCGGCCGGCGCGCTGGGCACGCCGGAGCTGAGTATGTCGGGGCCGTGCGCCGTCACCGCCACGTCATCCTCGATGCGGATGCCGAGGCCGCGATAACGCGCCGGCACGTCATCGGCGTCGACGGGCACGTACAGTCCCGGTTCGACCGTGACCACCATGCCGGGTTCCAGCAGGCGCGATTCGCCGTCGACGCGGTAATCGCCGACATCGTGCACGTCGAGGCCCAGCCAGTGTCCGGTCTTGTGCATGAAAAAGCGCTGATAGCTGCCGCTTTCGACGGCCGCGGCCGGATCATCCGGCAGCAGCCCGAGATCGCACAGTCCGGTGGCGATCACCCGCACCGCGGCGTCATGGCAGGCGTTCCACGGTCGTCCCGGGCGCACCTCGGCGATCGCCGCCTGCTGCGCCGCCAGCACCACGTCGTAGAGCGCGCGCTGGGCGCGGCTGTAGCGGCCGCCGACCGGCCAGGTGCGGGTGATGTCCGAGGCATAGCATTGCCACTCGGCGCCGGCGTCGAGCAGCAGCAGGTCGCCGGCGGCCATGCGCGCGCGGTTGCCGGCGTAATGCAGCACGCAGGCGTTGGCGCCGGCGGCGACGATCGGCGGATAGGACGGCACCGCGCCACGCGCATGCAGCACGCGCAGCAGCTCGGCCTCGACCTCGTACTCGGCGGCACCGGGTCGCGTCGCGCGCATCGCCGCGTGGTGCGCCTCGGCGGCGATCTCGGCGGCGCGTCGCAGCGCTTTCAGTTCGCCCGGCGATTTGTACAGGCGCTGCTCGTGCAGCAGATGGCCGAGCGCCATCAGTTCCCGGGGCACGACGCCGCCGCCGCGCGCCGCGCGCAGGCGGCGCATCCAGGCCAGCAGGCGGGCGTCGAATTCGGGCTCGCGGCCGAAGTGGCAGTACAGGCGCGTGCGGCCCTCCAGCATGCCGGGCAGGATGTCGTCGATGTCGTCGATCGGAAAGGCGTCGTCCATGCCGTAGCTCGCCACCGCGCCCTCGGTGCCGACGCGCGGCCCGTGCCAGCGCTCCTGCTCGGCGTCGCGCTCGCGGCAGAACAGCACGACTTGTCCGTGTGCGCGGCCCGGCAGCAGGGCCAGCACGGCGTCGGTCTCGGCAAAGCCGCTGAGGTAGTGGAAGTCGGAATCCTGCCGGTACGGATAGGCGGCATCGGCATTGCGCATGCGCTCGGGTGCGGCGGCGACCACCACCGCGGCGTCGCTGCCGGCCATGCGCATCAGATCGCGCCGGCGGCGGGCATATTCGCTGCGCGCGATCATCGGCTCAGTGCAGCGGATCGTCGCCGCGCGCCAGCGCGGCAAATTCGGCGTGCAGCAGCAGGGTTCCGACGCGCACGAATTCGAGCACCTCGGCCAGTGCGTTCTCGTCTTCCTCGTCGTCGTCGGCGTAGTCGAAACGTGCGGCGGCGATGGTGCCGAAGTCGCCGAGGATCTCGCGGCCCTCCGTCGACAGCGGCATGTCGCCGGCGAGCCCGCCGAGGCCCAGACCGCCGAGAAAGCCGCGACACCACTCGCGCAGCGCCTCGGCGCGTTGCGCCAGCGGCTGTTCGGCCTGCGGCAGCAGCGGCGCGAAACCGAGCTCGGGATCATCGAGCTGGGTCAGCGCCTGCTCGATCAGCTCCTCGAAGACGCCGAGCGCGGCGGCGTCGGCCGGGTGATCGCCGGTGCCCTCGAGGCGCTCCAGCAGGCTGTCGGCCTGCGGCACGCCGCCCAGGCACAGATAGCCGACCAGGCTGCCGTGCAGATCGCTGGCACCGGCGGCGCAGCCCAGTCGCGTCAGCACGGCGGCGAGTTCGGCATGACTGGGCGAGGGGCTCGACATCGACGGCTCCGCGAAGGCGCGAGCAGTTTAGCAGTGCCGTCGCGGCACATTCGCGCAGGCAGCGGGGTCGCGCCGCACTGCCGCTGGCTGGGGGCGACGGGTTTGCCTACACTGCGGAAGGGATTGCTCCGGCTCACTCGATGCTGCGAACGCCACGCTGCCGCTCACGCCTGTCCCGTCTGCTGGCAGCAGCGGCGCTGTGTCTGTCGCTGTGGGCGGGCGACGAGGCGACGGCCGGCGCCTACACGCGCGATTACTACTTCGAGTCGATCGGCGCCGAAGCCGGCCTTGCGCAGCACACCGTCTACGCCATCCACCGCGATGGGCAGGGCTTCATGTGGTTCGGCACCAGCGGTGCGCTGCATCGCTGGGACGGCTATCGCCTGCGCCGCTACCAGCGCGACCCGACCCGTGCCGACAGCCTGCCCGGCATCGGCGCGCTGGCGATCGCCGACGCCGATGGCGGACGCCTGTGGGTAGCCACCCGCAACGGCCAGCTGACGCTGTTCGATCCGGTGACCAATCGGGTGCTGCCGCTGCCCGCGGCGCTGCGCGACGCCGTCGGTTACACCACCTCGCTCGGCGGCGGCGGCGCATTGCCGCTGCTGATCGGCAGCTCGCGCGGCATCGCCATGCTGGCGCCGCACAGTCTGGCCGTACAGGTACTGTGGCGGCCTCCGGGCGGGCGCGTCGATTTTCCGCTCAACGGCTTCACCCGCTGCGGCGACGGCCGCATCTACGCGCTGGCCGGCGATCAGCTGCTGGCGCTGGATCTGCAGCATCGCCGTGTCCAGCCGCTGCCGTCGGATGCCGCGCTGAAGCCGCTCAGCCTGCTCTGCGATGCCGAGGGCGGGCTGCTGGTCGGCACCAGCCAGGGCCTCTATCTGCAGGCGCAGCACGGAGCGCCGCAGCGCATCTGGCCGCGCGGCGCGGCGGTCGCGACCACGGCATCGGTCGCGGTGCGGGCGCTGGCCGAGGACGCCGATCGCCGGCTGTGGCTGGCGGTGGCCGGGACCGGCCTGGTGCGACTGGATCCGGATGGCAGCGAACGCGTGCTGACCGCGCAATCGGGCCTGCCGGGCACGCTGCCCGACGCCGACATCGTGACGCTCGACGTGGATCCCTCCGGACTGCTGTGGATCGGCACCCGCAACCACGGGGTCGTCTATACCCGCACCGCCGGCAGTACCTTTCGCTGGCTGTTCGATCGCCATGCCGGTGTCGACCCGGCCAACGACAACAACATCAATGCGCTTGCCGAAGACGCGCAGGGCGCGCTGTGGATGGGCGTGCACGGCGGCGGCTTTCGCCGCTACGACCCGCAGACGCACACGTTTACCGACTACGGTTCGGCGTTGAACGCCGCGCTGGGGCGGCCCGTCGACGGTCCCGTGCCCGATGTCACGACCATCATCGTCGCGGACGACGGCACGCTCTGGCTGGGCACCAGGCACGGACTGCTGCACTTCGACCCGGTCCGCGACCACGCGGTACTGGTGACGCCGCCGGGCATCGCCGGCGGCCAGTTCACGACGCCGTTGCGCAGCCTGCTGCGTGCCCGCGACGGCGCGCTCTGGATCGGCACGCTCGGCCAGGGCGTGCTGCGCTGGGTACCGGGCCAGAAGGTCAGCCAGTGGGTGTCGTCCGATGGCATCACCGCCGGCGACAACCGCATCTACAGCCTGGCCGAGGATCGCGCCGGGCGGGTCTGGATCGCCAGCGGCAGCGGTCTGATGCTGTGGCGTCCGGGGACGACCCAGCTGCAGCGGTTTGGCGTCCGCGATGGCCTCAGCGACGAGGCGGTCGCCTCGGTGCATGCCGGCCGCGATGGCAACCTGTGGGTGGGCACGGCGTCCGGACTGGATCGCCTGCTCGGCGTCGATGCCCATGGCGCACGCTTTGCCCGCGTGGCCGCCTCGGCGCAACTGCCGGACTCCACCATCTACTGCGCCCTCGAGGACGGCGACGGCGGCCTCTGGGTCAGTACCAATCTCGGCATCGCGCGCATCGGCCTCGCTCATGGCGACGTGCGCGCCTTCGGCATCGCCGACGGCCTGCAGGGCATGGAATACAACGTCAACGTCTGCCTGCATCGCGCCGATGGCACGCTGGTCTTCGGCGGCCTGCGCGGACTCGACGAGGTCCGTCCCGGCGCGCTCGACCAGGACCGTTATCACCCGCCGGTCCGCATCACCTCGGTCCGTGTCGGCAGCGCCGCGGAAGTGCTGCCCGCCATCAGCGGCACGCTGGCCATGCCGCAGCAGGCGGGCGTGGTGCGGCTGGATTTCGCCGCGCTGGATTTCGCCGCGCCGCAGCGCAACCGTTTCATGTACCGGCTGCTCGGATTCGATCGCGACTGGGTGGATGCCGGCAGCCGTCACGAGGCCACCTATACCAACCTCGACGCCGGCCACTACCGCTTCGAGGTGCGCGGCAGCAATCACGATGGCGTGTTCGGCCCGCAGATCGCCACGCTGTCCCTGCGGGTGACGCCGCCGTGGTGGGATGCGCCGGCGATGCGCGCGCTGTATGCCGCGCTGATCGGCCTGCTGGCGCTGGGCATTGCCGCGGCGATCTGGAACCGTCGCCGCGCCGAACTGCGTCATCGCAACGAGCTGCGTGAGCGCGAGGATCGCCTGCGGCTGTCGCTGTGGGGTTCGGGCGACGAGTTCTGGGAGTGGGACATGCGCCGCGGCCTGGTCCACCGCATGAGCGCCGACCACCTGCTCGGCGGCCATCGCGAGGAGACCCTGTCGCTGGACGACTGGCGCAATTTCGCCGTGCATCCGGACGACCTGCAGCGGGTGGAGCAGGCGCTGACCGCGCATGTCGAGGGCGCCAGCGATCATTTCGAATCCGAGTACCGCCTGCTCAACGCGCAGGGCGAGTGGGTGTGGGTGCTGGCGCGCGGCAAGGTGGTCGATCGCGATGCCCATGGCCAGGCGCTGCGCCTGGCCGGCACGGCGCGCGACATCCACGCCAGTCGCGAGGCCGAGCGTGACCGCCGCATCGCCGCCGAGGTGATCCGCTCGATGGGCGAGGCGGTGACGGTGACCGACCTGCAACTGCGCTTCGTCTCGGTCAATCCGGCCTTCACCCGCATCACCGGCTACCTCGAGGACGAGACGATCGGCCGCGACGCCGCGATCCTCAACTGCGGCCAGCATCCGCCCGAGGTGTACGAGCGCATTCGCCGCAGCGTGTTCGAGGACGGCCACTGGCACGGCGAGCTGTGGCAGCGGCGCAAGGACGGCGAGGAGTTCCTGTGCTGGGTCGAGCTCAACGAGGTGCGCGATGCGCAGGGTGTGCGCACCCACTTCGTCGGCGTGCTGTCGGACATCACCGAGCGCAAGCGCGTCGAGCAGGAGCTGCGTTACCTGGCCAACTACGACACCCTCACCGGTCTGCCCAACCGCACCCTGCTGGGCGAACGTCTCGGCCACGCGATCCTGCGCGCGCGCCGCAGCGGTCGCCGCGTGGCGGTGCTGTTCCTCGATCTCGACCGCTTCAAGCACGTCAACGACTCGCTCGGCCACGCCACCGGTGATCGCATGCTCAAGGTGGTCGGCACCCGCCTGCGCCAGACCGCGCG
This sequence comes from Pseudomonadota bacterium, assembly GCA_021815695.1. Classification (GTDB taxonomy): domain Bacteria; phylum Pseudomonadota; class Gammaproteobacteria; order Xanthomonadales; family Rhodanobacteraceae; genus Metallibacterium. Next base: position 4,257 of record JAKAZT010000065.1, on the reverse strand, counting down.
CGAGGAAGACACCGTGGCGCGCCTGGGCGGCGACGAGTTCACCGTGGTTCTGGAGGGCGTGGCCGGCGTGCGCGATGCCGAGGACGCCGCGCGCAAGATCCTGGAGTCGTTCGTGCTGCCGCTGGAACTCGACAGCGGCCAGGAGATCCTGATCTCGCCCTCGATCGGCATCGCGCTCTACCCCGATCACGGCCAGGTGCCGACCGACCTGCTGAAATACGCCGATACCGCGATGTATCAGGCCAAGGAGCGCGGTCGCAACACCTTCGCCGTCTATACCGAGGCAATGGATGCCTCGGCGCGGCTGCGCGCGACCATGATCGGCGCGCTGCGGCGCGCGCTGGAACGGGGCGAACTGAGCCTGGTGTACCAGCCCAAGCTGTCGCTGTCGGACGGCCGCGTCACCGGCGTCGAGGCGCTGCTGCGCTGGCAGAGCGAGGAGCTCGGGCCGGTCCCGCCGGGCGTGTTCATCCCGCTGGCCGAGGAAGTCGGCCTGATCGGCGCGATCGGCGAGTTCGTGCTCGAGCGCGCCTGCGCCGACCTGCGCCAGTGGCGCGCGCTGGGACTCACCCAGCTGACGATGGCGGTCAATCTGTCGGCGGCCCAGCTGGTGCACGGCGATCTGGCCCGCCGCATCGGCAAGGTGCTCGCCGCCCACGACATCGAGCCGCCGCTGATCGAGCTGGAACTGACCGAGAGCATGGTGATGGCCAACGCCGAGCAATCGGTGCGCATCCTCGGCGAACTCAAGGCCATCGGCGTGACGCTGGCGATCGACGACTTCGGCACCGGCTATTCGTCGCTGGCCTACCTCAAGCGGCTGCCGATCGACACGCTGAAGATCGACAAGGAATTCGTCGGCGACATCACCACCGATCCCGACGACGAGGCGATCACCGCCACCGTGATCACCATGGCCCACTCGCTGGGCCTGAACGTGATCGCCGAGGGCGTCGAGATCGCCGAGCAGCTCGAGTACCTGCGCGAGCAGGGCTGCGACGAGGTGCAGGGGCACCTGATCGCGCCGCCGATGCCGGCCGAGGCCTGCCTGGCGATGCTGCTCACCCGCGTGGATCCGGCCTTGCGGCCGCCGGGTGGGGCGTCGTGAGTCGGCCGGGGTCCGCACTGGCCTGAGCACGCGGTATCCATGAAGCCGGAAGCGGCCCGGAGATCGCTGTCTTGCTGGCCGTACCGAGGATGCGCCGTGAGACCGCAAGCGATCCGGATAGATCGGTCCTTCGGAGATTCGCAGGGCCTGCGTGGCGCTGCGGAATCACCCGGACGGTTCAGGTGTTCGATGTGCCGCGCAGTGGAACCGGATCCGGCAGGGCGGTTCTTGCCCGACCATCGGCTGCAAAGGCACACTGACCGGGTCCGCTGCTAGAGTCTGGCCCATGAGCACCGACGATCCGATCCAGCGTGAACTCGAGGCCCTGCATGCGCTCGTCCAGCGCCTCGGCGACAGCCAGCGCCGGCTGCACGAGGAAAACCGCAGCCTGCGCACCAGCCAGGAGCAGCTGGCCGGCGAGCGCGCCACCCTGCTGGCGCGCAACGAGCAGGCGCGCAGCCGGGTCGAGACGATGATCCAGCGGCTCAAGGCGCTCGAGCACCCGGGCTCCGCGGCATGAGCGCCGACAGCGAGCCGGTCGCGCTGAAACTGCTCGATCGCGAGTTTCTGGTCGCGTGTTCGGAGCAGGAGCGCCCGGGTCTGCTGGCCGCGGCGGCGCTGCTCGACGCCAAGATGCGCGAGCTGCGCGCCGCCTCGCGCACGCCCGGCTTCGATCGCCTCGCGGTGCTGGCCGCGCTCAGCCTGACCCACGAGCTGGTCGATCTGCGCCAGCGCCATGCGGTCCAGGAGCGCGTGCTCGGCGAGGGGCTGGCCGCATTGCGCCAGCGTCTGCAGGCGGCGCTCGATCCCGGCTGATCGTCGCGCAGCGCGTCGTCGCGGGCCCGGGCTTTCAATTGCGCGGCCGTGGACTAGAATGCGGGCAGGCGTTCCCTGCGGTGTTCGACAGCACGCATCCAGCATATTGCCTTGTTCCTGTTTTGCGACCCCGGGTCGGCCTGTTCGTGATGGTGTGCATGTCCGCCGCGTGCGGAAAGCCTGAAATCACGTCAGCCCTCCCACCTGATCCCTGGGATCAAGGTCGTCTGGCGGGCACCGGCATCGCGGAGAACGCCCCCCATTCGTCTTGCCGCGGGGACCACCGCTCGTGGATGCCAGCTCCAGCCGGCGCGCGCTGCGCGAGCGCCTGCGCGCCCAGCGCCTCGCGCTCGACCCCGCGACGCGGATCGCCGCCGCCCGCGGTGTGCGCGACGCCCTCGATGCGCTGCCCGGACGGGACACGTTGCGGCGCGTCGCCGGCTACTGGGCCAGCACCGGCGAGTTGCCGCTGAACCTGGTCGTGGCCGCGCTGGCGGCGCGCGGCGCGCGCTATTTCCTGCCGGTGATCGTGGCGCCGCGCCGGCTGGCCTTCGCTGCCTGGGATCACGACGTGGCGCTCGCGGCCAATCGCTACGGCATTCCCGAACCGGTGGTGCCGGCCAGCGCGCACGCGGCTCCGGCCAGTCTCGACGCGGTGCTGCTGCCGCTGCTGGCGTTCGATCGCGATGGCATGCGTCTGGGCTACGGCGGCGGCTTCTACGACGCCAGCTTCGCCTTCCTGCGCGAACGCGCGCGGCCGGCGCGGCCGCTGCTGATCGGCGTGGCCTATGCGTTCCAGGAAGTGCCGCGCGGCGATCCGGCGCTGGCGCCGCAGCCCTGGGACGTCGCGCTCGACTACGTCGCCACCGAGCAGGGTCTGATCGCCTGCGCGCCGTCGGAGGAGGGCACGCCATGCAGCGCTGGCTGATGAAGACCGAGCCCGAGGCGTTTTCGATCGCCGACCTCGCGCGCAAGCGCCGCGAGCCCTGGGACGGCGTGCGCAACTATCAGGCGCGCAACTACCTGCGCACGATGCACAAGGGCGACGGCGTGCTGTTCTATCACTCCAACTGCGCCGTGCCCGGCGTGGTCGGCATCGCCAGGGTCGCCCGGGCGGCCTATGCCGATCCCACCCAGTTCGATCCGCGGCACGTTCATTTCGATCCGGCCAGCCGGCGCGACGATCCGCGCTGGTCGCTGGTGGACGTCGCCTACGTGCGCACGCTCGGGCGCACCATCGCGCTGGACGAACTCAAGGGCCGGCCCGAGCTGGCCGATTTCGCGCTGGTCCGGCGCGGCAACCGGCTCTCGGTGCTGCCGGTCAGCGCCGCGCAGTGGGATTTCATCCTGGGCCTCGAATGAGGCGGAGAGCGTCATGAATCGCGATGAGGAAAAACGCCGCGCCGGCCGGGCCGCGCTCGCGTATGTGGAAGACGGCATGATCGTCGGCGTCGGCACCGGCTCGACGGTGGCGCACTTCATCGACGCGCTGGCCACGCGCAAGGCGCGCATCGAGGGCGCGGTGTCGAGTTCCGAGCAGAGCACGCGGCAGCTCAGGGCGCACGGCATCCCGGTGCTGGACCTGAACGCGGTCGGCGACATTCCGCTGTACGTCGACGGCGCCGACGAGTGCGATCCGCAGCGCTGCCTGATCAAGGGCGGCGGTGCCGCGCTGACGCGCGAGAAGATCATCGCCGAGGCCGCGACGCGGTTCGTGTGCATCATCGACGCCGGCAAGCGCGTCGAGGTGCTGGGCCGGTTCCCGCTGCCGGTCGAGGTGATCCCGATGGCGCGCAGCCTGGTCGCGCGCGCGCTGGTCAAACTGGGCGGCCAGCCGGTCTGGCGCGACGGCGTGGTCACCGACAACGGCAACTGGGTGCTCGATGTGCACGGCCTGCGCATCAGCGATCCGCGCGGCCTCGAGCGCGAGATCAACCAGATTCCCGGCGTGGTCACCGTCGGCCTGTTCGCGCGCCGGCCCGCCGACGTGGTGCTGATCGGCGAAACGGTGATGGGCGACGCCCCCTGATGCCGGTTCGCGATCAAGGCGCGAAACCGGGTCGCCCGGATGCAGCGCCGCGGGATCCGGGAATGATGATGCACCGGGAAGGATTTCAGTCGGCAAAGTCCGCAAAGTGCGCGAATGATTCGTTCCAGCGGAGGATCGGGGCGCGGATTCCGCCATGATCGGGCTTTGCCCGGGCGGCTGATCGCATCGATTGAACGCGATCGGGCATGCAGGCGAGCGCCGCCGCGGGCGCCGCGGACCGGAACGGCGCGGCCCCGCGGTCGCGGGCCGCGCCCGTCGCGCCCGGCCGGGACGCGCCCGGCGC
>JAKAZT010000064.1 GCA_021815695.1 Pseudomonadota bacterium | reverse complement strand
ATCCACCGCAAGCACCACGCCAAGTGCGAGACCGAAGAGGACCCGCACAGCCCTGTCGTTTACGGCATCCGCAAGGTGTTCTGGCAGGGCGTCGAGCTCTATCGCATCGCATCGCGCGACAGCGCATCGATCGAGAAGTACGGCCGCGGCACGCCCGATGACTGGATCGAGCGCCACCTCTACAGCCGTTATCCCGAGCTGGGGCCGACGCTGATGGCGCTGGTCAGCGTTGCCCTGTTCGGCGTCGGCGGCATGGCGGTGTGGGCGATCCAGATGGCCTGGATCCCGTTCTGGGCCGCGGGCATCGTCAACGGCCTCGGCCACTGGTGGGGCTACCGCAACTTCGAGTCCAGCGACACCTCGACCAACCTCGCGCCGTGGGGCGTGTGGATCGGCGGCGAGGAGCTGCACAACAACCATCATGCGTTTCCCAGCTCGGCGAAGTTCGCGCTGCGCAGGTTCGAGTTCGATCTGGGCTGGGCCGTGATCCGCGGTCTCGAGCGCCTGCATCTGGCCAAGGTGCTGCGCGTCGCGCCCAGCCTCGATCGGCGCCCCAACGTGAGCCTGCCCGATACCGAGACGCTGAAAGCGTTGCTGACGCACCGCTTCCATGCCATGACCGACTATTACCGCGCGGTGATCCTGCCGACCCTGCGCGAGGAAGCGGCATCTGCCGGCGACAACATCAAGGCGGTGCCGGCGCGGCTGCGGCGTGCGCTGGCCGACGGTGGCCGCTGGCTCGACGGCGAAGGCCGCGAGCGTCTCGCGGCGCTGGTCGAGAAGCGGCCGACGCTGCAGACCGTGTGCGAGTTCCGCGCCCGCCTGGCGGCGCTGATGGAGCAACGCGGCCCCGAGTCCGCACTGAGCGGCCTGCAGCAGTGGGTACGCGAGGCCGAACAGAGCGGCATCCGGGTCCTGCAGGCCTATGCCGCGCGCCTCAAGGGCTATGCCGTCGGCGCGCACGTGCACTGATCATCGGCACGATGCAATCGCGTTCGCGATGCCCGAAGCCCGCCATCCGGCGGGCTTCGGCGCTTCGGGAGGTCCCGTTGCAGGCCCCGGGGGTGGTGCGTCTGCTGACGCCTGCCGCGCTGGTCGTGACGGGAGAAAAGAAAAACCCGCCACGCGGGCGGGTTCTCGTGTCGTCCTGAGGCCGCAGGCCGAAGGATCTGACGGGCGACGGGAATCCCGCTGCATGGCCGGCCGTTGGCTCGATGGCCGGCGGGGTGGCTCGGCAGGCCAGATGCTTCGCTGCGCAGATCCTTCGCTGCGCTCAGGATGACAAGACAGTTGCCGAGGCCGCGGGCCGCAGGGTCTGGCTGACGACCGCTTCGCGAATGCTGATCGCGTTCGGCGTGAATCCGATTCTTCGCTGCGTTCGGGATGACGCCATACGTGTCTTCCTGAGGCCGCAGGCCGAAGGATCTGGCTGACGACAGCTTCGCGAATGCTGATCGCGTTCGGTGTGAGTCAGATCCCTCGCGGCGCTCGGGATGACCGTTGCTGCGCTGTCCGATCAGATCCCTCGCGGCGCTCGGGATGACCGTTGCTGCGCAACGGTCACTTGATCTTGCCTTCCTTGTAGATCACGTGCTTGCGGACGACGGGGTCGTACTTCTTGACCTCCATCTTGTCCGGCGTGTTCTTCTTGTTCTTGTCGGTGGTGTAGAAGTGACCGGTACCGGCCGACGAGGTCAGGCGGATCTTGTCGCGTTTGGATGCCATGGGGTGATCCTCCTCAGACCTTTTCGCCGCGAGCGCGCAGTTCGGCGATCACGACCTCGATGCCCTTCTTGTCGATCGTGCGCAGCGCATGGCTGGACACGCGCAGGCGGACCCAGCGGTTTTCGCTCGGCACCCAGAAGCGGCGTTCGTGGAGGTTGGGCAGCCAGCGACGGCGTGTTTTGTTGTTGGCGTGCGAGACATTGTTGCCGACCTGCACGCCTTTTCCGGTGACTTGACAGACTCGGGCCATGGAGGACCTCCGAATTCTTGATCGGCCGCCCCTTGGCCAGGGCGGCGTCGGCCCAGCGGCCGCGGCAGGACGATCGTCCGGGCCGGGTCGCGCGGTGCTGGTGGTATGCCGTTGGGGGTCCGCACCGCGCCGCGGACACCGCCCGCGAAGCAGGCCGGCGATCAACAAAGTCGCCTAGGTTAGCGCAGGGTCAGCCCGTCGCGCAACGCGCCGTCCGATGGGGATGCAGCGGCCGCGGCGCTGTGGGACAATTCCGCTTCTTTGACATCCCGCAGTCCGCGAGGGGAGCACGCATCATGGCAGAGTCGATCGCCGCCAACGGCCAGGCCGAGCAACCGCAGCTGTCGCTGCAGAAGGTCTACACCAGGGACGTTTCCTTCGAGGCGCCCAACGCGCCGCAGGTGTTCCAGGACATGGGCGCCACGCAGGCACAGCCGCAGGTGCAGCTGAATCTGAGCCAGAAGGCCGGCGAGATCGGTGCCGACACCTATGAAGTGGTGTTGACCCTGACCCTGACCTGCACGCTGGAAGAGCGCAGCGTCTATCTGGCCGAAGTCCACCAGGCCGGCATCTTCGGCGTCGCCGGTTTCGGCGAGACGGATCGCGACGCCATCCTCGGCAGCTACTGCCCGAACGTGCTGTTCCCCTACGCGCGCCAGGCGATCTCCGATCTGGTGCAGAACGGCGGCTTCCCGCCCTTCCTGCTGCAACCGATCAACTTCGACGCGCTCTACGCCGAGCAGCGCCGCCGCGGTTTGCCCGAAGCGCCGGCCGCCCACGCCTGAGTCGATGAACGCGCGGCCGCGGGTCGCGGTGCTGGGCGCCGGCTCCTGGGGCACGGCGCTGGCCGCATTGCTGGCGCGCAACGGCGTCCCCACGCGGCTGTGGGGGCGCGATCCGCGGGCACTGGCGGCGATCGCCGCCACGCGTCGCAACATCCGCTACCTGCCTGATCTCGAGCTGCCGCCGGCGCTGGTGTGCGAACCGGCGCTGGACGCGGCGCTGGCGGGCGTCGCCGTGGCCCTGCTGGTGGTGCCCAGCCACGCCTTCGCGCAGACCCTGGATGCCGCGGCCGTGCATCTCGAGACCGACGCCGGCCTGGCCTGGGCGACCAAGGGCTTCGAGCCCGGCAGCGGACGCTTCCTGCACGAGCTGGTCGCGCTGCGCTGTCCGGGTCGTCCGGCCGCGGTGGTGACCGGACCGTCGTTCGCGCGCGAGGTCGCGGCCGGCCTGCCGACCGCAGTCACCGTGCATGCGCACGACGCCGCCTTCGCGCAGCAGCTGGCCGAACTGCTGCATGCACCCACCTTTCGCGCCTACACCGGCAGTGACGTGCTCGGTGCCGAGCTGGGCGGCGCAATGAAGAACGTGCTCGCCGTCGCCACGGGTGTCGCCGACGGCATGCAGCTCGGCCTCAACGCCCGCGCCGGCCTGATCACGCGCGGCATGAACGAGATGCTGCGTCTGGGCGTCGCGCTGGGCGCGCGCGCCGAGACCCTGATGGGACTGGCCGGGCTCGGCGACCTGGTGCTGACCTGCACCGGCGACCTGTCGCGCAATCGCCGACTGGGGATCGCGCTCGGCCGCGGCGTGCCCCTGGCGCAAGCGGTGACCGAGATCGGCCAGGTCGTGGAAAGCGTGGTCACCGCCGACGAAGTGGCACGTCTGGCCGAGCGTCACGATCTCGATCTGCCGATCAGCTTCGGCGTGCGTGCCGTGTTGCACGGCGCGATCACGCCCGCGGAGGGCCTGCGCGCCCTGCTGGCGCGCGAGCAGAAACCCGAATATCCCGCAGGCCTGTTCGGCGGCTTCTGAGTCCGCAGTGTCCGGTCGCATCCCCGGCTGAACTGCCGTGGCGTGGGTACCCGCCAACCGTGCAGGCCGGTGCTAAGCTCCCAAGGTTTGGCGTTGCGACCAACGCCGGGAGCGAACCGTGGCCAGCACGCCGCCGCGTAGCCGAAGCGAGCGCAATCCGCGTGTGCCGGAAGGGCTTGAAACCCTGCCGGCGGCATGGCGGCGCCTGCTCAGCGGCCATCCGGCGGGGCCGGAGCGCGCCGCCGGCGAAGTCCTGGGATTCCTGTTCGAACTGGCGCCCGAGGAGCTCGGCCCTGCGGCGCGCCTGGATGTCGCCCCGGTGCTGCTGACGGCGCAGCCGCACGGCCGTTACGCGCGCGCACAGCCGCTGGACGGACGGCGTCTCGCGCAGGCAGGGCTGCCGCCGGTCGAGCAGCGCCTGGCGGCGAGTGTGTTCGGGTTGCCGCAGGTGCCGCGCAAGGGTCGCAGCTATGCGCGTCTCGCCGGGGGTGTCGGTGACGCCCTGCTGACCGAGATCCTCGACGTCGCGCCGTGCCTGCTGGGAGGCGTGGTCGGCCTGCGCCTGGCGCGCGGGCGCGGACACGCGCTGGTATGGGCCTGGCAGGTCGAGGCGGACGGCTGCCAGAGTCTGCTGCCGGTGCTGCCGCGCGGGCAGCGTCTGCTGCGGGTGGGTGGCCTGTGGTACCTCGATCCCGAACGCGCCGAGATCGGGCCGCTCGAAGGCGGTACCGACGATGCCGTGCTGCTGGATGCGCCGCCGCTGCCGCCGGAGTCGAGCGCGGCGCTGGCGCTGGCGCTGCCGCGCTCGGCGCTGGCCCAGCGCGTGCCGGTGCCGCGCGTGTTCGGCGTGCCCGAGCGCGCCGCGATCCCGCCGAAGCCGGTGCTGACCCTGCACGCGCTCAGCCGGCACGCGCGCCTGGCCGCCGGCACCCCGCCGCTGGCCTACGCGCGGCTCAACTTCGAATACGCCGGCGAGCTCCTGCCCGGTCGCGGCGGCGAGGGTCGGGTACGCCGCGTGCGCAACGGCGCGCTGGTGGAGATCGTGCGCCGCCGCGCCGACGAACTGGCGGCGATGGAGCGCCTCGAGGCCGCCGGGCTGACCCCGGCGGTGGATACCGAAGGCCTGCCCTGGGATCTCGCCGACACCCTGCCCGAGGACGCCTGGCTGTTTCCGGGCAAGGGCTACGCCGGCGCCCTCGAGGTCAACACGCCGGCGCGCTGGCTGGCACTGCGCACGCGGCTGGAAGCCGACGGCTACCGGTTCGACTATGCGCCCAGTTTCCCGTTCGAGGTGCTCGACGGGCCGCCGCGCTGGTACGGTGCCGCGCTGCCGGAAGCCCGCGGCCAGGGCCTGACCATCGAGATCGGCGTGATGATCGAGGGCCAGCGCGTCAACCTGCTGCCGGCCGTGGCGCAAGCGCTGGCCGAGCGCCAACTGACGCTGACACCGGCGCCGCACGAGCCCGAGGACGCGGTCTGGTACGCGCCGGTGGACGCGCGCCGCCGGGTGCCGGTGCGTCTCGCCGCGCTGCGTGCGCTGCTGGCGCCGCTGAGCGAGTACCTCGATCGCCCGCGCGATCAGATCCGCCTGCCGCGAGTGCAAGCCGGACGCCTCGAGGAACTCGCCGCGGCCCTGCCCAAGGGCGGCGTGCTCGACGCGCCGGCCGAATTGAAATCGTTCACGGCACGCCTGCGCGAGGCGTCGCAGCACGCCAGCGACAGCGCACCGGCGGGTCTGCGCGCCGAGCTGCGCGGCTACCAGCGCGAGGGCCTGCGCTGGCTCAATGCGCTGGCCGAGGCCGAACTCGGCGGCGTGCTCGCCGACGACATGGGCCTGGGCAAGACCGTGCAGCTGATCGCGCATCTGCTGGTGCTGCAGGAATCCGGGCGCCTCACCGCGCCGGCGCTGATCGTCGCGCCGACCAGCCTGATTCCCAACTGGGAGGCCGAGCTGGCGCGCTTCGCGCCCGGCCTGCGCCGGCTGACCCTGCACGGCGCGCAGCGGGCAGGGGACTTCGCCGCGATGGCCGCGCACGACATCGTGCTGACCAGTTACGCGCTGCTGCCGCGCGATCTCGACGTGCTGCGCGCGCAGCCGTTCGCGCTGGTCGCGCTGGACGAGGCGCAGCAGGTCAAGAATCCGCGCACCCAGGCGCGGCGCGCACTGCTGGCGTTGAACGCGCCGCGGCGGGTGTGTCTGACCGGCACCCCGCTGGAGAACCACCTCGGCGAGCTGTGGTCGCAGCTGGATCTGGCGGTTCCCGGCCTGCTCGGCGACGAGCCCGCATTTCGCCGCCACTACCGGATCCCGATCGAAAAGCAGAACGATGCCGAGGCGCAGGCGCGACTCAATCACCGCATCGCGCCGTTCATCCTGCGTCGCAGCAAGGCCGAGGTCGCCGCCGAGCTGCCGGCCAAGACCGAGATCGTGCGCATGGTGCGGCTGGAGGGACGCCAGCGCGAACTCTATGAGCGCCTGCGCCTCACGCTGGCCGACGAGCTGCGCCAGGTGATCGCCGCGCGCGGTCTCGAACAGAGCGGCATCGCCGTGCTCGACGCCCTGCTCAAGCTGCGCCAGACCTGCTGCGATCCGCGCCTGGTCAAGCTCGAATCGGCGCGTGGCATCGCCGAGTCGGCGAAGATGGATCTGCTGATGGACATGCTGCCGGCGCTGGTGTCCGAAGGCCGGCGCGCGCTGGTATTCAGCCAGTTTACCGAGATGCTCGGGCTGATCGCGCGCGAGCTCGAGCGGCGGCGGCTGCCGTTCGTGATCCTGACCGGCGACACCCGCGACCGCGCCGAGCCGGTGCGCCGCTTCCAGGCCGGCGAGGTGCCGCTGTTCCTGCTGTCGCTCAAGGCCGGCGGCGTCGGTCTCAACCTCACCGCGGCCGACACCGTGATCCACTACGACCCGTGGTGGAACCCCGCCGCCGAGGCGCAGGCCAGCGACCGCGCCCATCGCATCGGCCAGGACAAGCCGGTGTTCGTGTACCGGCTGGTCGCCGCGGGTACTGTCGAGGAGCGCATCGAGGCGATGAAGGAGCGCAAGGCCGAACTGGCCCGCGCCGTGCTCGATGGCGGCGGCACCCGCGATCGCCTCGCCTTCGACCAGGCTGATCTCGAGGCCCTGCTGGCGCCGTAGGCGATCGGCGGTTGCACGCCAGCGGCGCGGGTTGAAGCGGCGCGGGTGCGCACGCGGTCCCGCGGCGGCGTGAAAAAGGCCGCTCCTTGCGGAGCGGCCTCGAGTGATGCAGCGGCGGATCGCGGCGGCGAGCGCCGCGACGGCGTCCGCTCAGAACTTCAGGGCGGCCTGCATGTAGACGAAGCGTCCCGGCAGGTCGTAGTTGGACGCGTCGTAGCCGTTCAGCGAGCACGACAGGCACACCGGCGGATCCTTGGCGAACAGGTTGTTGATGCCGGCCGACAGCACCAGGTTCATCGCCAGCGGCACGCGCCAGGTGGCGCGCACGTCGTGGTAGGTCACCGCACCCAGATAATGGCTGTTGTTGGGACCGTTGCAGATCGGGAAACCGGTGGCGCCGGCGCAGTCCTCGGTCAGCCCGCTCATGTAGCGCATGCGCCAGTCGGCCGACCACGCACCCTTGGACCAGGTCAGGTCATTGACCGCACGCCAGCGCGCGATGCCGCTGTCGGTGACTTCGACGCCAACCGCCTTCGGATCGTACTGGCCCGGCGAGTTCTGCTGGCTGTAGCGGCTGACGTAGGTGGTGCCGAAGTTGTTGCTGAAACGGCCCCAGCCCGTCTCCGGCAGGCGCCAGTTGATGCTGAAGTCATAGCCGCTGGTGTCGATGCGGCCGACGTTGCGCAGGGTGTTGTTGAAGCCGTCGATGTTGCCGGTCGCGTTGCGGTGGATGCCCTGGCAGAACGTCGAGCCGGGATTGGCGCTGGCGACGCAGTTGTTCAGCTGGGTCTGCGCATCCACCGCCTGGATCGCGTTGCGCACCGTGATGCGGTAGTAGTTCAGACTGATGTCGACCTTGTCCGCCCAGGCCTGGTTCTCGGCCCAGCGCGGGCTGTACACCGCGCCCCAGGTCAGGCTGCGTGCCGTCTCCGGCTGCAGCGCGCTGTTGCCGCCGGTGGTCACCGAGATCTGCGGATTGGGCTGCGAGTAGCCGACCGGAACGCCCAGCGCCGCGCAGTTGGCTGCGGTCTGCGCGCTGGCGATCGGCGCCGAGCAGGGATCCTGCAGGGTGGCGTCGAAGCGCGCCGGCGAGCCGTTCAGTTCACCGATCGACGGCGCGCGGAAGCCCTGTGCCCAGGTGCTGCGCAGGGTCAGGTCGTCGACCACCTGCCAGCGGACGCCCAGCTTGCTGTTGGTGGTGCCGCCGAAGGTCGAGTAGTTCGAGTAGCGCGAGGCGGCGTCGAAATCCAGTGCCTTGGCGCCGGGGACATCGCGCAGGATCGGTGCGTTCAGCTCGAAGTAGTACTCGTTGACGTTGTAGGCGCCCGCAGTCGGCAGCGAGGGCACGCCATTGGATTCGCCGGCCACCACCACCGCATCCGGCTGGTAGAAGCCCGAGTATTTGCGATGCTCGTAGCCGGTGGCGAACTTGAGGTCGCCCGCCGGCAGCGTGAGCAGCGAGCCGTTGAGGTTGGCGCTGTAGAGCTCGAGATCGTTGGCGCTGGTGTCGTGCTCGATGTAGCCGATGTAGGCGAGCATCGCCGGGGTGATCGTGCCCGGACCGCCGAACAGGTTCAGCGGCACGCAGGAACCGGTGCATTGGCTGATCGGGCCCAGCGCGCGCTGGATGTGCGCGATGTTGTAGGTGCCCTGCACGGTCTGCGAGGCGCTGTTGCTGCCGCGCGAGTAGTTGACGTCCCAGTAGTAGTCGCGTTCGCCGAGGCTGAAGCTGCCGGTCAGGCCGGTGGCGAATTCCCACGTATTGACGGTCTGGCTGAAGATGCGCGGTCCGCCCTCGATCGGGCGGCGCCCGATCAGGATCAGGTTGCCGTTGACCGGGTCGGGGTTGAGCGTGTAGCCGAACGGGTTGTACGGATTGGTGACGTCGACGCCGACGGTGTCGGCCAGTCCGCCGGTGCCGGCGCCGGGGCCGAGGAAGATCGGTTCGGGTGCCGCCTGGTTGACCGACTTGCGCTGGGTGTAGGTGCCGCGCATGTACCAGTTGATGTTGTCCGTGACCTGATAGTGGGTCGAGGCGAACACCGCATTGCGCGTGCTCGGCGTCAGCAGCAGGTTGTAGGGCGCGAAATTGAAGCGGTCGGCGGTGGTGAAGTGATGGAAGTCGGTCGGGTACACCGCGCCGTTGGGGAAGGCGCCGTTGAGGGTGACGCTCTGCGTGTTGTTTTGCGGATCGACGAAGATGAAGCGGCCGGTCGGCGTCGCCGAACTGCAGTTGGCCAGGCCGGTGCCGGGCACGCAGGCCGCACCCGACTGGCTCCAGGCGCCCGAGCTGATCGCGTTCTGCCGGACGTGGCTGAAGTCGACGAAGAACTCGCCGCGGTCGAACTTGCCGCCCAGCGAGGCGTCACCGCTGTTGGTCGAGCCGCCCTTCAGGCCGCTGTAGTCGCCGATGTAGTAGTTGATCGCGGCGCCGTCCTGGGTGCGCTTGGTGATGATGTTGACCACGCCGGCGATCGCATCCGAGCCGTACAGCGCCGAGGCGCCGTCCTGCAGGATCTCGATGCGGTCGATGATGCTGATCGGAATGGTGTTGAGATCGACCGCGGCGGAGACACCCGAGGCGGACGACTCGTTCACCCAGCGCAGGCCGTCGACCAGGATCAGGGTGCGCTTGGCGCCGAGGTCGCGCAGGCTGAGCGTGGACGAGCCGGAGCCGACGCCGCTGCCGTCCGGCGGGAAACCGAAGTTGCCGGCCGAGTTGAACTTGGTATTGAGCGCCGAGCCCGACGAGGTCAGTTGCTGCAGCACGTCGCCGATGCTGGTCAGGCCGGCCTGCTGGATGTCCTTGGCGGTGATCGTGATCACCGGCGTCTGGGTGGCGATGTCGGCGCCGCGGATGCGCGAGCCGGTGACCTCGACCGCTTCGAGCCGGGTGGCTTTCCCGGCGTCCCGGGTCGAGGCGGGCTGCGCCGCATCCTGGGCATGCAGCATCGCCGGTGCGATGCAGGCGGCGATGGCGAGGAACAAATGCTGGCGACGGAACGGAGTACGCATGGGGGGTCCCCTGGCATGGGTGGCGAAGCCCCGGGCATCGGGGCGACCCGAATGTAAAGCTTTTGTTGTAAAAGAACTACACTTGCATGACGAATTCACATCGATACCGCAATGAGCCTTGCGCATGCGTAGACATCACGCAAGCCAAGCGGCATCCTGAAAACCCCGTTCCGGCCGTTGCCCCATGCCGCGTCTGCGCAGCTTTCACCGGACCCTGCCGTGGCTGGGCGCGCTGGCGGCAGGCCTGATCGCCGCCTGGCTGCGCTACCGGCTGGTCGAGCCGGCCGCGCTGGCGCAGGCCTGTGCGGCGGGTGCGGGCGGGCCTCGCTGCGTGCTGCGTGCCGCGACGATCGTCGCCTTTCACAGCCATGGCCTGACGCTGGTCTGCGGCGCCCTGGCCGCGCTGGCGCTGATCGCGCGCGAACGGCGAATTGCCGCGTGGACCCTGGCCGCGGGTGCCGCCGGATTGGTGCTTTACAGCTTCGAGGCCGGTGCCGCGGCGGTGCTGGCCGGCGCACTGGTGCTGGCGCAGCCGTGGCCCTCGGCGCGCTCAGGCGGAGCGGACACGCCAGAGGCTTGAGCCCAGCAGCAGATTCAGGCCCAGCCAGGCCCAGGTCCAGGGGTTCAGGCCGCGCTCCTGCAGCACGATGATCGCCGCCAGCACCGCGCAGCTCAGCGCCAGCCACTGCGGCCGGCGATCGACAGGCGCGGGCGCCGGCATCCGCCCGGCGACATGCAGCAGCGCGAAGCCGAGCGCCACCGGAGCGATCAGCGCCAGCGGCAGATCGCGGTAGCGCGGATCGAACACCAGCAGCAGATCCAGCCAGGCCAGCACGATCAGCCAGCCGACCTGCAGCCGGGTCAGCACCGGCGTCGCCGCGGGGGCGGGGTCTGCCGCGTCGCTGTCGCCGTTCCGGCGCGCCAGGCGCGCGGTCAGGATCCAGACCGTGATCAGCATGACCGCCAGCGCGACGATGCCCGCGCCCCATTCGAGCGTCCCGCGCGCTCCATCGGCGAGTTGTCCCCAGGCCGCCGCCAGTGCCAGCCCGCCGCCGAAGCCGGCCAGCGCGCGCAGCGCCCGCTCCGGCCAGCGCCGCCGCCACGCGGCCAGCGCGAATGCCAACGCCAGCAGCGCGGCGGGCAGCAGCGCGCGCCAGGCACCGGGGTCCTCGGCGACCGGCCCCTGCAGCGGAAACTTCGGCTGGCGCGCGTCGTCGTACAGTCCCCAGTAACCGCCGACGGTACCTTCGAGCCGGCGCTTCCAGGGCTGGTCGAAGGCCTCGATCAGGTTGTAGGGCACGTGATCCCGGTGCGCATAGCGCAGAAACTCGCGCACGAAGCGCGCCTCGTTGACCAGGCCGGGCACCGCCGCCTCGCGCGCGCGGCCGCGGCTGGGCCAGCCGGTCTCGCCGATCAGCACCGGCTTGCCGGGAAATGCCGCGCGCACCCGCGCCACCACGGC
>JAKAZT010000063.1 GCA_021815695.1 Pseudomonadota bacterium | reverse complement strand
GCGGCGGCGTGCCGGTGAACCTCACTCCCGGCATCGGCATCACGCCGTCGTGGCTGACCTGGACCGGCGCCCGCAGCCTGCTGGTGTCGTCGTTCGCCGGCGGCTCGACGCGGCTGTCGGGCTTCGTGATCACGCGCGATGCGCGGGGCCGGCCGCGGGCGCACGAACGCGACCTCGCGACCCTGCCCGCGGCGCTGACCGCCGGCACGGCGATGTCGTCACTGGCCGTGGCCGCCGATCAGCAGACGATCGCCTTCGTGCGCAGCACCTTCAGCGAGCCGCCCGAGATCTGGACCGCCGCGCTCGCCACCGACGCCGCCGGCACGCCGACGCGCATCGACGCCCTGCATGCGGTGACCCGCATCAATGCCGGCATCCGGCCGTTGTGGGGACCGGCCGAGTCGGTGCACTGGATCAATCAGGGCTTCCATGTGCAGGGCTGGCTGCTGTATCCGGCCGACTATGACCCGCATCGGCGCTACCCGCTGATCGTCTCGGTGCACGGCGGCCCCGGCTATGCGGTGCAGCCGCGCTGGCCCGGCGTCGACTACGGCGGTGCGCCGCTGTCGGCGATGGGCTACTTCGTGCTGTTCCCCAACCCGCGCGGCAGCTTCGGCCAGGGCGAGTCGTTCACCCAGGCCAACCGCAAGGACTTCGGCTACGGTGATCTGCGCGACATCCTCGCCGGCGTCGATGCGGTGGAGAAACGCGTTCCCGTCGACGATCACCGTCTCGGCATCACCGGCTGGAGCTACGGCGGCTTCATGAGCATGTTCGCGCCGACGCAGACCCGGCGCTTTCGCGCCGCCGTCGCCGGCGCCGGACTCTCCGACTGGCTGAGCTACACCGGCGAAAACTCGATCGACCGGTGGATGACGCCGTTCTTCGGCGCCTCGGTCTATGACGATCCGGCGGTCTATGCGCGCAGCTCGGCGATCAACTTCATCCGGCAGGACAAGACGCCGACGCTGCTGGTGGTCGGCCAGTACGACGCCGAGTGCCCGGCGCCGCAGTCGTTCGAGTTCTGGCACGGCCTGAAGGCGATGGGCGTGCCGACCGAACTGGTGGTCTACCCGGACGAGGGCCACGGTTTCGTCAACCCGGCGCACCGGCGTGACGTGCTGGTGCGGGCGCTGGGCTGGTTCGCCAAGTACCTGCCGCCGGGCACGGCATCGGCCAGACCCTGATCCCGGCGACCGATACCGTCCATGAGCGACTCCGCCGCCTCGCCCGCGCTTGAAACCCGCGGCCTGCACAAGCGCTACGGCGCGGTGCACGCGCTGCGCGGCATCGACCTGAGCGTGCGGCGCGGCGAGATGTTCGCCCTGCTCGGCCCCAACGGCGCCGGCAAGACCACGCTGTTCTCGATCCTCGCCACCCTGCTCAGGCCCAGCGAGGGCGAGGCGCGCGTGCTCGGCTTCGACAGCGCGCGCGAACGCGTGCAGGTTCGCCAGCGCATCGGCATCGTGTTCCAGGAGCCGGCGCTGGAGGGCAAGCTGTCGGTACGCGACAACCTGTACCTGATGGGCCTGTTCTACGGCCTGTCCTCGCGCGCGGCCAGGGCGCGCGCGATCGAGCTGCTGCGCACGCTGGGCCTCGAGGAGGTCGCCGGGCGCGAAGCGCAGAAACTTTCCGGCGGACAGAAGCGCCGCGTGGAACTGGCGCGCGCGCTGGTCGCCACGCCCGAGCTGCTGTTTCTCGACGAGGCGACGCTCGGGCTCGACGTCGATGCGCGGCGCCAGTTCTGGGCCGAAGTGCGGCGCTACGTCGGCACCGGCGGCACGGTGTTCCTGACCACCCACTACATGGACGAGGCCGAGCCCGCCGACCGCATCGCCCTGATCGACCATGGCCGGATCATCGCCCTGGGCAGCCCGCAGGAACTGAAAGCGCGCGTCGGCGGCGGCATCCTGCTGCTGGCGACCGACGACGATGCGCAGGCCGCGACCTGGTTGCGCGAGCACGGTCACCATCCCGAGGTCAGCGAGCGCGGCGTGCTGCTGGTCGAGCCCGAACCGGCCACCGTGCTGCCCGCGCTGCTGGCCAGCCTGCCGGTGCGCACGCGCCGCGCCGAGGTCCACGAGCCCAGCCTCGAGGACGTGTTTCTCAAGCTGACCGGACGCGCGCTCGAGGGCAGCCCGGCCGGACCGGCGCCGCGCGCGGCGGGAGGCCGGCCATGAGAGGCCTGTTCGCGGTGGTGATGCTGGACCTCAAGCGGCTGTGGGTCGATCGCGTGCGACTGGTGTCGAGCCTGATCCAGCCGCTGCTTTATCTGTTCGTGCTCGGCTCGGGCCTGGGCGCCAGCTCGACGCTGGGCGGCAAGGGCTATCTGCACTACATCTATCCCGGCGTGCTCGGGCTGTCGCTGCTGTTCTCGGCAGTGTTCGCGGCAATGCTGATCGTGTTCGACCGCCAGATCGGCTTTCTCAAGGCGGTGCTGGTCGCGCCGGTATCGCGCTTCGCCATCGCGCTGGGCAAGATCCTCTCGGGCGCGCTGCAGGCGCTGGTGCCGGCCACCGTGCTGCTGGTGCTGCTGCCGCTGCTGGGTCTGGACCTGTCGCTGCCGGCCTTCGTCGAGCTGGTCGGCGCGATGCTGCTGGCGGCGATCACCTTCTCGGCGCTGGGCGTGGCAACCGCGGCGCGCTTCCGCTCGACGACGGTGTTCCCGATCATCTCCAACGCCGTGCTGCTGCCGATGTTCTTTCTGTCCGGTGCGCTCTATCCGCTGGACCGCGCGCCGATCTGGCTGCGGCTGCTGGCGCACGCCGACCCGGTCGCCTATGCGGTGGACCTGATGCGCGGCGCGGTGCTCGGCCGCACGGTCTATCCGCCGCTGCTGTCGATTGCCGTGCTGGTCGGCTTCATCGTCGTGCTGACCTGGCTGGCGACACGGGTATTTGCGGCCGGCGAGGACACCTGAGCCCGGCGGGCAGGGGCAAGACGCGGCGGACTTGCCCGGTCCGATGCGGTGCCCGGACAGGCACCGCATCGATGGCGCCGATCAGGCCGCGGCGTCCTTCAGCTTCTTCAGCGGACGCACCTTGACCTTGACCGAGGCCGGCTTGGCGGCAAACCACTGCTCGGCCTTGGTGAACGGGTTGATGCCCATGCGCCTGGGCTTGGCCGGCACGCTGACGGCGGTGATCTTGAGCAGCCCCGGCAGGGTGAACGCGCCGGCGCCCTTCTTGCTGACCGAACCCGCCACGGCGCCTTCCAGCGCCGCCAGCACGCTGCGCACATCCCGGGCGGCCACGCCGCTGGCGTCGGCGAGATGCGCCACCAGCCCGGACTTGCTCAGGGCTTCCTTGATCGGCTTCGCGGCGGCCGGTTTGGCAGCGGCCTTCGCCGGGGTCTTGCTCTTGCTCGTGTTCATCGTCTTGGCCATGACTATCCTCGTCGTTTCGATGGGTGAATCGCCTGGGAATTCCCTCAGCAGGCGCAATGTAGAGCACGCCCGCCGCGCCGCCAAGCCACTCGCCGCCGCCACAGGTCCCGACGGCACGCCCGCGGTGCGGGGGATTGGAACACAAGCGGCCCGTCGTGAGTCATCATCATCCCGGGACGCGGCGACGGGCGGCCGGTCAGGGACGTGGCGCACGCCTCCCCATCGTCCTGCGCGGGCCGGTCCGCAGCGCCCGACCCGACGCGCAGCTTGCGCTGTCGCTGCTGCCGGCTGCCCGCGATCGACTGCCGCTCACCCGAGAGTCCGGATGTCCACCGACCCGCCCCTGCCAGCCCCACCCGACGGCGCCGAGCGCCTGTACGCGGCGCTTGCCGACATCGGCGATCTGGTGGCCGCGATGCCGCCGCTCCCGCAGCTCTACGCGGGCGTGGTGCGCATCCTGGAGCGCCATGTCGGCGCGTGGCTGGTGATCGTCGGCGAGATCGACCATGCCGCGGGGGTCATGCACCGGCGGGCGCCGGAGCCGCCGCCGCAGGGCCAGGAGGACATCTATCCCGAGACGGTACCGCTCCGCATCGCCCGCCCGGCCTTCTGGCAGGGCCGGATCGATGTCGAGCCCAACCTGGTCGACGCGCCCGGTCGCGAGGCCCTGCGGCCCGCCTACGCGAAATACGGCATCCGCGCCGCCGCCGCCGTGCCCATCCTGCGTTTCGGCCAGGTGCACGCGGCCCTGATCCTGCGTTCGCGCGATCCGTCGTTCTTCTCGCCGCCGCTGCTCGAGCTGCTCGGCCGCGCCGCCGCCAGCCTCGGGCGGGCGCTCGAAGGCGAGGCCCAGCGCGCCGAGCTGCAGCGGGCCACGCAGGAAGCCGGGCGCCTGCAACGCGCCGAGCGGCTGCTGAGCGAGACACTCAAGATCGCGATTCACGCCGAGACGCAGCAAAGCCTGTTTGCCGGGGTCTGCGATGTCATCGTGCAAACCGGCGGCTATGCGCTGTGCTGGTCAGGCGTCCTGCAAGGCGATGCCGAGCGCAGCGTGCAACTGATCGCCCACGCCGGACGTGCCGAAGCCTTTTACCGCGCGATCCAGATCCGCCTGACCGATCCCGTGTTCGCGAGCAGCGTGTCGGCGAGCGCCGTGACCAGCGGCACGCCCCAGTTGCGCTGGCCCCGGCGCGGCGGCGATGCATCGTGGGCACGCGACGCCCGCCGCCTGGGTCTCGGTTCCATCCTCGGACTTCCGCTGCGCGTCGCGCGGCAGATCGAAGGCGTTCTCGTGATCGGTGCCGAGGACGAGGACGCCTTCACCGACGCCGAGGTCCGCGTGTTCGGCGAGATCTCGCAGGAGCTGAGCCTCGGCTGGGAACGCCTGCGTTCGCGCGACGCCCACGCGACCGCCGAAAGGGCCTTGCAGACCAGCCTGCGGCAGTTCCAGGCGATCGTGTCCCATCAGTACGCCGCCACGCTGGTGGTGACCGCCGCGGACCGGGTCCTGTTCGCCAATGCCGCGTTTTGCCGCATGTTCGGCATCGATGGAAATCCGGAACAACTGCTGGGCACGCGCGCGGCCGACATCATCGAGCGGGTTCGCCCGACCTATGCCGATCCCGAACGCGAGGTGCGCCGCATCCGGGAGATCCTCGCGCGCGGCGAGTCCGTGCAGGGCGAGGAGATGGCCATCCGCGGCGGCCGCACCTACCTGCGCGACTTCGTGCCGATCGTGGTCGATGGCCAGTTGCTGGGACGCATGTGGCAACACATCGACATCACCGATCGCAAGGTCCAGGCGGCCCAGATCGAGCGCCTCGCCTACTACGACGCGCTGACCGACCTGCCCAACCGCCGGCTGTTCTTCGAATGGCTGGGCCGCGCGCGCAGCCTGTCGCGACGCCATCAGGACGCCATCGCGATCGGAGTGCTCGATCTCGACGGCTTCAAGGTCATCAACGACCAGCATGGTCATGCGGCCGGCGATGCGGTGCTGCGCGAATCGGCACGGCGTCTGCAGACCGCCCTGCGCGAAGGCGATATCGCGGCCCGGCTCGGCGGCGACGAATTCGCGCTGCTGCTGATCGACATCGAGAGCGAGGAACAGGCCCGCGGCGTGAGCCGGCGCATGCTGGAATTGCTGCGCGCGCCCGTCCCCTGGCGGGACGAACGCCTGCTCTGCTCGGCGAGCATCGGCTGGACGCTCTATCCGCGCGACGACGCGCCCCCGGATGCCCTGCTGCGGCATGCCGATCTGGCGATGTACGCGGCCAAGCAGGCGGGCCGGGATCGCGATCAGTTCTATTCGGAGGTTCTCGAGACGGCGGGTTCCGAACAGCGGGCCCTGCACGAGCAGATGGTCGCGGCGCTGGCGAACGATCGCCTGGTGCTGCTGTTCCAGCCGGTCGTCGCCATCGACGCGGATCCGCGTGCGTGCCGGGTCACCGCACTCGAGGCGTTGCTGCGCCTGCAGGACGACTCGCGCGGGCTGCTGCCGCCTGCGGCGTTCCACGCCATGCTCGATGATGCGGTGCTGGCGCGGCCGATCGGGCGGCGCGTCCTCGATCGCGCCCTGCAGGCCAGCGAGCATCTGCTCGCACAAGGCCTGGCGCTGCCGATTTCCGTCAACATCAGCTCGCGGCACCTGCTGCACCCCGAGTTCCTGCACGATGTCGGGGATGCCCTGACGGCGCACCCGGCGGTCGACGCCGGCCTGCTCGGTCTCGAGATCACCGAAACCGGCCCCTCGCTCGATCGCGCCCTGGCACGCCGGGTCATCGAGGAATGCCGCGCGCGCGGCGTGCTCGTCAGCCTCGACGACTTCGGCACCGGCAACTCGTCGCTGAGCCACATCCAGCAGCTGGAAGTGGCCACCCTGAAGATGGACCAGAGCTTCGTGCGCGATCTGCTGGTGGGCTCGCGCAACCTGGCGATCGCCGCCGGCATCATCACCACCGCGCAGATGCTCGGCGTGACCCTGATCGCCGAAGGCGTCGAAACCGAAGCCCAGGGTGTCGCGCTGCTCTCCCACGGCTGCCGGCAACTGCAGGGCTACGCGATCGCGCAGCCGATGCCGGCGGCCGAGATCGCGGCGTGGGTGCGCGACTGGGTCCCGTTCGCCTCCTGGCCGGCCGCGCTGCGATCGAATCCGCGTCCGGCATAGACCGCCGGCCGACGCGCTGCAAGCAATGACGTTCGGCGTGGTTTCCGTTCCGGATCCGCCGGGACGGACCGGGACGCTTCATCGAGGCGTCCGAGTCCGGTGCGCATGGCGGCCGACGACCGCGCGCAGGCCATACAGCCAGAGCGCGCAGAGACCGAGCAGCGCGAGCGCGGCCAGCAGCGGCGGCAGGCTGACCGCGGCGAACCCCATCACCGCGCGCAGGGACGGAATCAAGGTCACCGCCGCCAGCACCCCGCCCACGCCGACGAACATGCGCAACAGCCAGGGGTTGCCCGCGCGACCGCGCCGCGCCGCGAGCGGCCGCGGATCGCGATTGACCAGGATCAGCAGGAACAACGCCAGCACCAGCGCGCCGAACACCGCCAGGCGCAGAGTCGCCTCGTCCCAGCCGGCGACCTGCTGCAGCAGCGCATGCCCGCCCAGCAGGATCATGGCGATCCCCAGCCCCTGCGCCAGCGCATGACCGACATTGCCCGGCGCGAACGGACTGGCGGCCAGCGGCCGCGGCGGACGGCGCATGGTGTCGTGCGCGGCCGGCTCGGCCTCGAACACGATCGAACAGGCCGGATCGATCAGCAGCTCCAGCAGCACGATGTGCACCGGCAGCAGCAGGGTCGGCCAGTGCAGCAGCGCCGGCAGCAGGGCCAGCGCGATGATCGGCATGTGCACCGCGAACACGAAACGCGTGGCGCGGGTGATGTTGTCGAAGATGCGCCGCCCCTGCGCGATGGCGCCGACGATGCTGGCAAAGCTGTCGTCCAGCAGGATCAGCGCGGCGGCCTCGCGCGCCACGTCGGTGCCGCGCTCGCCCATGGCGATGCCGACATCGGCGGCCTTCAGGGCGGGCGCGTCGTTGACGCCGTCGCCGGTCATCGCCACCACCTCGCCGGCCTGCTGCAGCACCCGCACCAGGCGCAGCTTCTGCTCGGGCTGCAGGCGCGCGCACAGGTCCGCGTGGCGCAGGCGCTCGCGCAGCGCGGCATCGTCCAGCGCCGCGATCTCGGCGCCGAGGATGACCTCCGCGCGCTCGGACAGACCCACCTGGCGGGCGATCGCGCGAGCGGTCGCCGGATGGTCGCCGGTGAGCATCAGCACGCGCACCCCGGCCGCGCGGCATTCGGCAATCGCCGCCGGCACCTCGGGCCGCGGCGGATCGAGAAAGGCGACCAGGCCGAGAAACTCGAAATCGAAATCGTGCTGGCTCGCGGGCCAGGCGCCGGCGGGGCTGCCCGACTGCCAGATCCCGCGCGCCACGCCCAGCACTCGCAGGCCGCGCTCGGCCATCGCTGCGACCCGCTGCTGGATCGCCTGCCACTCGGCTGCGGGCAGGTGGCACAGGTCGGCCACCGCCTCCGGCGCACCCTTGGTGGCCAGCAGGTGCACATCGGGTCGCGCGCCGGAGTACACCCGGGTCATGGCCAGGATGTCGGGCACCAGGTCGTACTGGAACTCGGGGGCGCGATCGTCGTGGATGTGCTCGGTTCCGGCCAGGCGCGCATGGCCGAAAACCTGGATCGCCTTCTCCATCGGGTCGTAGGGATCGCCCGGCGTGGCCAGCATCGCGAACTCGACCAGGGTGTGGAAGGTCTCGGGAACCTCGGCCGCGGCGGCATCGAACACGGCGGCGCCGACCGCGAGTTCGGCCACCTGCATGCGGTTCTGCGTCAGGGTGCCGGTCTTGTCCACCGCCAGCACGGTGATCGCGCCCAGGGCCTCGACTGCGGGCACGCGCCGGGTCAGCACCCTGCTTTTCGACAGCCGCCAGGCGCCCAGCGCCAGAAACACGGTGAGGATGACCGGGATCTCCTCGGGCAGGATCGCCATCGCCAGGGCAATGCCGGACAGCAGGCTCGGCAACAGCGGATGCGTGTCCCACAGCCAGTTGATCAGCACCAGCGATGTCGCCAGCAGCAGGGCGATCACGGTCAGGGTACGGATCAGCGCGCGCGAGGACTGCTGCAGCCCCGAGGTCACCTCGACGGTCGTCGCCAGCGCCTGGCCGATGCGGCCGACGGCGGTCGCCGTGCCGGTGGCCTGCACGATCGCCAGCCCCACGCCGCTGGTAACGACCGTGCTGGCGAACAGCGCGTCGCTGCCATCGCCGCCGGGCGCGGCCAGCGGGTGCGGGCGCGGATCGGGCCGCTTGTCCACCGGCACCGCCTCGCCGGTGAGCAGCGACTCGTCCAGCGTCATCCGCCCCTGCAGCAGCCGGGCATCGGCGGCGATGCGGTCGCCCTCGTGCAGCACCAGCAGATCGCCGCGCACCACGTCGCGCCCGGCGATGCGCTGTTCCTGCCCGTCGCGGATCACCAGCGCGCGCGGCGCCGACAGGTCGCGCAGCGATTCCAGTGCGCGCCGGGTCTTGCGCTCCTGCGCCAGGGTGATGCCGATGACCACGAAGACGAAGGCCAGCAGAAACAGCGCCTCGGCACGATCGCCCAGCAGCAGATAGATGCCGCCGGCGATCAGCAGCATCAGGAACATCGGCTCGCGCATCACCCCGAGCAGGATGCCAAGCAGGGATTTCGGCTGACTGCCGGGCAGCAGATTCGGACCGTCGGCCGCCAGGCGCCGCGCCGCCTCGGCTTGCGCGAGACCCGCCGTGCCGGCCGCTGCCAGGCCCTCGCGCGAGCGCCCGGACATGCTCAGGCAACCACGGCGATCAGCCGCCGCGTGCGGCATCGCGATGCGACCGGAGCGATCGCGCCCGCGGCGCCGACGGGACCGGCGACTGCGGCAACCCGCGATGCGCGATGCGCGGCCCCGCACTCCCGCGGCGAAGCGCGCCCGCCATGCCGGCCGCGAGCGCCTCACGCAGGAAGCCGATGGTCTGTTCTTCGGAAAAGCGCTTCTTCACGTCCAATCTCCTTCCGTTGGGGGATTGGACTCCAAACCGCGGTGCTACTCAAAATCGGGGGAACGTCGCAACATGCGTGGCCCCTTAGTTGTTCCGCCGACGCGACTGTGACCGGCGCCTACACCGCGACACGCATGCGCGGCACATGCTGCAGACCGCGCACAGGCATGACCCGGTTATGCTCCCCGGCATCGCGGTGGCTGTCGTCCCCCGCCAGTCCAGCACCTGCCTGCCGAAGATCGACACCATGCGCCCGCTGCTTCGCCCGACTGTCCTCGCCATTGTCCTGGCGGCGTCGCCTTGCGCACGGGCGCATGCCGCGACAGCCCGATCACCCGCGCCGGCAGCTGCGTCCCCGTCTTCCGCGGTCAGTGCCGCTGCTCCTGCGCCGGCAGTGTTGAAGCAGGTCGAGCGTCTGTTGCAGCGCGATCCGGACGCGGCGCTGCACCTGGGTCTGCCGGCCTGGCAGGCCGGCACCGGCGGCGCCGCCGCACACACCGCACTGGGCCTGGCGCTGATGCAGGCGGCCGATGGTGCGAAGCAGCGCAGGCAGGCCCTCGCAATCGGCGCGCAGCTGCGCCACGACGCGATGACCCCCAGCCAGCGCCTGGCCTGGACGGGATTCATGGCGGCGGACGTCTGGACGACGGGCAAGGTGGCGGATGTCCGCGCGCTGGCACCGGATGTCGCCGCGCTCGACGCAGAGGTCGCGGACCCGCGGGACGCCGTCGCCGAAGTGTGGCGCCGCCTCGCCGCCTCGTATCTCATGCTGGAAGACTGGAACGCCGGCCTCCACGCCGCAAAGCACGCGCTGGCCATGGCGCCGCGACACCCCGATCGCATCGACTACACGGCCAACCCGCTGATTGCTGTCGCCTATGCCGAGCAGGACGAACTGCCGCAGGCCATCGCGGCGATGATGGCAGCCGATCGCGCGCGCAAGGCGCTGCGGCTGCCCGCCAAACCGCTCATGCTGCAGAATTTCAGCGCGCTGTTCATGGCCGCGCACAACTGGAAGGAGGCGATCGTCTACGGTAAGCGCGCGCTGGCGGCGCATCCCCAACCGGCAGAGCGCATCAGCATCCTCGGCAATCTCGGCGGCGCCTACCAGAAGCTGGGCAACCTCCCCGAGGCCATGGCCACCTACCGGCAGGCACTGGCCGTGGCGCGCAGCAACAGGCTCGAGGCACCGGGCACGCTTAACAACCTCGCCGACCTGCTGCAGCACCAGCATAAGCCCGCGCAGGCCCTGCCGCTGTTGCGGCAGGCAGCCTCCGAATACGCGCGGACTGGGCAAATTGCAAATGAAGCCACGACGGACTCGAATATCGGCGAGGCCCTGGCCAGCCTCGGCGAGCGCGCACAGGCGGCGCGCATTTTCGATCGCTCGCTGGCGCTGTTCGCCAGGGCCGACATCGTGCAGCGCCGGCTCGAACTGTACCCGCGCATGATCGACAACCTCGAGGCCCTGGGCCGCTACCGCGAGGCGCTGCCCTTGTTCCGCGCCTACGTGAAGCTGCACGACGAACACGTCTCGGTGACATCCAGAACGCAGATTGCCGGGCTCGAATCAACCCTCGAGCTGGAACGCAAGCAGACCGAGCTGGCTCGGGCCCAGCGCGAACACGAAGCGCAACAAGCCGAGTTGGCCCGGGCCAAGGTGCATGAGCAGCACCAGCGTCTGCTGGCTTACGGCATGCTGGGCTTGCTGGCGTTGATCACGGCGCTGGCGGCATGGAGCCTGCGTGTCGGTCGCCAGCGGCGGCGACTCAACCAGGCGCTGGCCGCCAAGAATGCCGAGATCGAGGCCCAGCACCGCGACCTAGCACGGCTCAACGCGGCGATCCGCCGGCAGAGCGAGGAGGACGTGCTCACCGGCCTGCACAACCGCCGCTACGGCCAGGACTGGCTGGAGCACGAGGCGCTGGCCCATGCCAGGGCGCAACGGCGTGTCGATCCGATCGCGCCGACCCTGCTGGCGCTGGTCGACCTCGATCACTTCAAGCGCATCAACGACAACTGGGGCCACGCCGCCGGCGATCAGGCGCTGGTGCACTTCGCCGGAATCCTGCGCGCCTGCGCCCGGCAATCCGACGTACTGGTGCGCTGGGGAGGCGAGGAATTCCTGTGGATCTGCCCGGCGAC
>JAKAZT010000062.1 GCA_021815695.1 Pseudomonadota bacterium | reverse complement strand
CCAGCGGCGTCTGCGCCTGCAGCAGCACCCAGCCGTTGAGCGCGCCGAAGCAGGAGATCGTCGCCACCACGCCGATGCCGATCCCCGCGGCCGGGCCCCACAGATGGCGGGCCGCGGCCGCCATCGGTGCCGGCGAGTTGCGCAGCACGTCGGCGGGCAGCAGGCCGATCACCACGGTGCAGGCCAGCATGGTGGCGAGGCCGGCGATCAGCATGCCGATCACGGTGGCGCGCGGCACGGTACGTTCGGGGTCGCGCACCACGCCGGTGGGCACGGTGGCGGACTCCAGTCCCAGCATCGACCACAGGGTCAGCGCGGCCACGGCGGTCACCACCGGGATCAACGGCTGACCGCTGGGATTGAAGGGCTGGTAGGCACCGGCATGAATCCAGCCGAGGCCGATCACGCCGAACAGCAGCAGCGGCACCAGCTTGAGCAGGGTCAGCAGCACTTGCAGATGGCCGGCTTCGCGCACGCCGGCCAGATTCACCGCGGTGAGCAGCCACAGCGCGCCCTGTGCCGCGATGGCGCCATGCAGCGGCGTGGCGGTCGCGGCCGGCCACACCGCGCCGAGGCTGCCGGCGAAGGCCACCGCGATCGCGGCATTGCCGACCCAGGTGCTGATCCAGTAGCTCCATGCCACCACGAAGCCGGCGCTGTCGCCGAAGGCGCGCCGCGCATAGGCATAGGCGCCGCCGTGGTTGCGGATGGTCTGCGCCAGCCAGGCGTACACCAGCGCCAGCATCAGCGCGCCACCCAGAGTCAGTGCCCAGCCGAGCAGGCTGGCCGCGCCATACGGGGCCAGCGTTGCCGGCAGCAGGAACACGCCGGAGCCGATCATGTTGCCGACCACCAGCGCGATCAGCGTCCACAGGCCGAGCTGGCGCGCGGGTACGTTCATGCGCCGTCGACGGATGCGTGGCGGTAGGCCTGGCGCAACAGTTCGTGGAAGTGGTGCACGGCGTTCTCGCGCAGCGGATTCAGCCGCCCGGCGCGGTACGAGCCCGAGGCCAGCCCGCGCTGCACCTGCTCGCACATGCCCACGTCCTCCTGCTGCACCTCGTCGCTGAAGGCCAGATCGCGGGCGCGCCGCGCCTGCGCTGCGGCGCCGGCATCGGGTGCATCGTAGAAGTCGAACTCCACCCGGCAGCGGTCCACGCCCAGCGGCACCACGCGGTTGGTCTGCAGGCGGCCGGGCAGGATGTTGAGCATGGTGTTCGGATACAGGAAGTAGTACAGCGCCTCGCCATTGCCGTAGAGGTCGGGTGCGCTTTCCAGCGGGCTGAACTGCAGCGAATGCCAGGCCGCGGTTTCGGTGACGTAGCTGCGGTAGTCGAGCAGGCGGTTCAGTCCGGGATGGATCTGCGGGACGTGGTAGCCCTCCAGGTAATTGTCCACGTACACCTTCCAGTTGCAGGCGATGTCGTAACCGGTGCGATGGTGAAACCCGAGGTCGGCCAGCTTGCGTTGCGACCCCAGGCGCGCATCGATGCCGGCGACGAACTCGCGGAACGGCGGCGCGGCGCCGATGGCCACGAACACCAGACCCTGCCAGACCTGCACGCCGACTTCCGGCAGACGGATATCCGCCGGTCTGAAGTCGGGTGTGCGACCCATCTCCGGTGCGCCGCGCAGCACGCCATCGAGCCCGTAGGTCCAGCCGTGGTAATGGCAGCGCAGCGCGCTGGCGCCGCGTCCGGCGCAGGTGGCCAGCGGCCCGGCACGGTGCCGGCAGACGTTGTGGAATGCGCGGATCGTCGTCGCGTCGCTGCGCACGACCAGCAGCGGCAGACCGGCGACCTCGGTCACCACGTGGTCGCCGACGCCGCTCAGTTGCGCGGCATGGCCCGCCAGTTGCCAACTGCGCGCGAACACCGCGGCGGCATCCAGCGCCGGCAGGCGCGGATCGGTGTAGTACGGCGCCGGCAGTGCCAGCGCGTGATCAAGCGGCTGCGGCGCGAGATCGGCGGGCGAGAGCAGGGCGGTCATGCGCGGCAACCGGTCGGGGCGGATGCCGCAGTATGGCGCTCAGAACCGGTGAATGAATCCCCTGCCGTCGCGAGGGTGACCCTGAGGGTGTCCGGCAAGGCGCGGGGTGCAGAAAATCGCGAGCGCAGCTGAGTCTGCGTGAGCGATTTTCGGGGTCCCCGTAACGCCGCCGGACGCACTCGGGGGCAGCCGCAGCAGGCAACGGGGTTCGTTCACCGGTTCTCAGACCCAGCTGCATACCACCTTGCCGCACTGGCCGGCTTCCATCAGGTCGAAGCCCTTCTGGAAATCGTCGATCGCGACCTGATGGGTCAGCACCTTCTGCAGCGGAAAGCCGGTCAGCACCATCTGCGTCATCTTGTACCAGGTCTCGTACATGCGCCGGCCGTAGATGCCCTGCAGGGTGAGGCCCTTGAAGATCACCTTGTCCCAGTCGATGCCGGCGCCGCGCGGCAGGATGCCGAGCAGGGCGATCTTGCCGCCGTGGTACATCACCTCGAGCATGTCGTTGAAGGCGCGCGGATTGCCGCTCATCTCCAGGCCGACGTCGAAGCCCTCCATGTGCAGGTCGCGAACCACGTCCTTCAGCGACTGCTTGGACACGTTGACCACGCGCGTCGCGCCCATGTCGGCGGCCAGCTTGAGCCGGTAGTCGTTGACGTCGGTGACCACCACGTTGCGCGCGCCGACGTGCTTGGCGATGCCCGCGGCGATGATGCCGATCGGGCCGGCGCCGGTGATCAGCACATCCTCGCCGATCAGGTCGAACTCCAGTGCGCAGTGCGCGGCGTTGCCGTAGGGGTCGAAGAACGCCGCCAGCTCGGACGGGATCGGATCCGGGATCGGCCACAGGTTGCTGGCCGGCATGGTCATGTACTCGGCGAAGGCGCCGTTGCGGTTGACGCCGATGCCGACGGTGTGCGGGCACAGGTGCTGGCGGCCGGCGCGGCAGTTGCGGCAATGGCCGCAGACGATGTGGCCCTCGGCGCTGACGCGGTCGCCGAGCGCGTAGCCGGTGACGCCGGGACCGATCCCGGCGATGCGGCCGACGAACTCGTGGCCGATGGTCAGGCCGGGCTTGATCGTGCGCTGGCTCCACTCGTCCCACAGATAGATGTGCAGGTCGGTGCCGCAGATCGCGGTCTTCTCCAGCTTGATCAGCACCTCGTTGGGGCCGGGCGTCGGCACCGCCACCTGCTCCATCCAGATGCCCTTGGCGGCTTCGCGCTTGACCAGGGCTTTCATCGTCTGCGGCATGGGAGCAGTTCCGGTAGCGGGAAAGCGCGAATTATAGGCGCGCAGGCCGGGACGTCGGGGGTGGCTGCGCCGCGCGCCTACAATCGGCGCATGTCCGTTCCTGATCGCCGGCCGCGCGCCGTGTTCCTGATGGGCCCGACCGCGGCGGGCAAGACCGCGCTGGCCTGCGCGCTGGCCGAGCGCTACCCGCTGGGTCTGATCAGCGTCGATTCGGCGCTGGTCTATCGCGGCCTCGACATCGGCAGCGCCAAACCCGATGCGGCAACGCTGGCAAGGCATCCGCACGCCCTGATCGACATCCGCGATCCGGCCGAGCCCTATTCGGCGGCCGAGTTCCGTGCCGATGCGCTGGCGGCGATGCGGCGCCTGGTCGAGGTCGGCCGGACCCCGCTGCTGGTCGGCGGTACCGGGCTCTACTTCAGGGCGCTGGAGCGCGGGCTGTCGGCGCTGCCCGGGGCCGATCCGGGCCTGCGCGCGCGACTGGCCGCCGAGGCGGCAGGGCAGGGCTGGGCGGTGCTGCACGCGCGGCTGGCGCGGCTCGATCCGCTGGCGGCGGCGCGCATCCGCGCCAGCGATCCGCAGCGCATCCAGCGCGCGCTGGAAGTGATCGAACTCAGCGGTCGTCCGCTGAGCGCACAGCTGGACGCGGCGCGGATGCGCCTGCCGTATCGCGTGCTCAAGCTGGCGCTGATCCCGGTCGACCGCACGCCGCTGCATGCGCGCATCGCGACGCGTTTCGACGCCATGCTGGCTGCCGGATTCCTCGATGAGGTGCGCGGGCTGCGCGAGCGCGGCGATCTGCAGCGGGATCTGCCGGCGCTGCGCGCGGTCGGCTATCGCCAGGCCTGGGCGCATCTCGACGGTTGCACCGATGCCGCGGGCTTTCGCAGTCAGGCGATCGCCGCCACTCGCCAGCTGGCCAAGCGCCAGATCACCTGGCTGCGCGGCGAGCTGGATGCGCGGGTGCTCGATCCCGAGGATGGCGGCGGCGCGTGTCGTGCGCTGCGCGCCCTTGACGATTTCCTCACGGACTGAGGTTTGGTCGCCTGCGGGCCAGCCGCTAAGATGCGGGGGCTTGGACCCGGGCGGTTGCGCCCCCACGTCCTGTGTTGCGTGATCGAGTCAGCCACAACAACAAAGGGGAATACCCATGTCGAAGGGACAATCGCTGCAGGACCCGTTCCTCAACGCACTGCGGCGCGAGCGTGTGCCGGTATCGATCTATCTGGTCAACGGCATCAAGCTGCAGGGTACGGTCGAGTCCTTTGACCAGTTTGTCGTGCTGCTGCGCAACCAGGTCAGCCAGATGGTCTACAAGCACGCCATCTCCACCGTGGTGCCGGCGCGCAACGTGCGCGTGGCCGGAGTCGATGCCGCCGACGGCGGAACCGCCGATGCGGCGGTCGAGCCCGCCGGGCACGAGGAAGGCTGAGACCCTGTTCGACCGCGAGAAAAAGGGCGAACGCGCGCTGCTGGTGTTGCCGCAGGGTCGCGCCGTGGCCGATCCCGAGCGCCGCGGAGGCGAGTTCGCCGATCTGGCGCGCTCGGCCGGCGCTCAGGTGATCGAGGTCATCGAGGCGCGCGTCGACGCGCCCAGTCCGCGCTATTACATCGGCAGCGGCAAGGCCGCGATGATCGCCGAGCGGGTCAAGGCACTGGATGCCGATCTGGTGCTGGTTGACCACACGCTGTCGCCGGTGCAGGAGCGCAACCTTGAAAAGCTGGTTGGTGCGCGGGTGGTCGATCGCACCGGCCTGATCCTCGACATCTTCGCGCAGCGCGCGCGCTCGCACGAGGGAAAGCTCGAGGTTGAACTTGCGCAGCTCAAGCATCTCGCCACGCGGCTGGTGCGCGGCTGGACGCATCTGGAGCGGCAGCGCGGCGGCATCGGCCTGCGCGGCCCCGGCGAAACCCAGCTCGAGACCGACCGCCGCCTGCTCGGCGAGCGCGTCAAGCTGCTCAATCGCCGCATCGGGCGGGTGCAGACCCAGCGCGACCAGCAGCGCCGCGCGCGTTTGCGCGCGATCCTGCCGCGGGTGGCCCTGGTCGGTTACACCAACGCCGGCAAGTCCACCCTGTTCAACGCCTTGACCGCCTCGACGGTGTATGTCGCCGACCAGCTGTTCGCCACCCTCGATCCGACCGTGCGCCGCATCGACGGCCTGACCAGCGGGCCGGCGGTGCTGGCCGATACCGTCGGCTTCGTGCGCGAGCTGCCGCATGATCTGGTCGCGGCCTTCCGCGCCACCCTGGCCGAAGCCCGCGACGCCGACCTGCTGCTGCACGTGATCGATGCCTCCGATCCCGAGCGCGATCGGCTGATCGAGGTGGTGGACGCGGTGCTCGACGAGATCGGCGCCGGCGCCGTGCCGCAGTTGCGGGTGTTCAACAAGATCGATCTGGCCGGCCGCGGGCCGGCGCTGGAGCGCGACGGCAGCGGCCGCGTCGAGCGCGTCTGGGTATCGGCCGCCCGCGCCGCCGGGCTCGACGGCCTGCGCCAGGCGCTGGCCGAGCGCCTGGGCGGTTCGCGGGTGCGCGGCGAGCTGCGGCTGCCCGCCGCGGCCGGGCGCCTGCACGCGCGCCTGCGCGCGCTGGGCGTATTGTCCGCCGAGCGCTTCGAGGAGGACGGCTGGCATCTGGACGTGGATGCGCCGCGCGGCCTGCTCGAACCGCTGCTGGGCGATGGCGGCGGCGAATCCGCGCCCTTGCGCGCGCTGCTTGCCGCTGCCGAATGAGCGCACCTACAATTGACGTCCGGCTGCCGGCTTCGTGCGGGCAGCGTGTGGCCCGTCATCCCACGGTTGGGCGCCGGATGCATCGCCCACCCTGTCTGTGCCGGCTTTTTGCCGCCGCGCCAGCCTCCGCAGGAGATTCGAATCATGGCCTGGAATGAACCCGGCGGCGGCCAGCGCGACCCCTGGGGGCGCAGTGGCGGCAAGGGCCCGGATCTGGATGCGCTGTTCAAGCGCCTGCGCGCCCGGTTCGGCCATGGCGGCACTCCCGGCGGGGTCGGCGTCATCGTGCTGGCGATCGTGCTGGCCTGGCTGGCGCTGGATTCGTGGACGGTGATCAATGCGCGCCAGGTCGGCGTGGTCACCCGCTTCGGCGCCTATGACCGCACCCTGGCGCCGGGCTTTCACTTCGTGCTGCCGCGGCCGATCGAATCGGTGGACAAGGTCGACATGACCTCGGTGCGCTCGGTCTCCGACAAGATGCAGATGCTGACCAAGGACGAGAACATCGTCCAGGTCGATTTCAACATCCAGTACCAGGTCAACAACGCCGAGCAGTACCTGTTCTCGATGCAGAATCCCGACGATGCGGTGCGTCAGGCCGCCGAGGCCTCGGTACGCCGCGTGGTCGGTGCCAGCACCATGGACACCATCCTGTCCGGCGAGGGCGCGGCGATGGTCGCGGCCACGCAACAGTCGCTGCAGCGGCTGCTCGACAGCTACAGCGCCGGCATCACCATTACCGAGGTCAATTTCCAGAACATCTCGCC
Organism: Pseudomonadota bacterium; assembly: GCA_021815695.1. Classification (GTDB taxonomy): domain Bacteria; phylum Pseudomonadota; class Gammaproteobacteria; order Xanthomonadales; family Rhodanobacteraceae; genus Metallibacterium. Next base: position 4,838 of record JAKAZT010000062.1, on the reverse strand, counting down.
GCCGGCCGAGGTCAAGGCCGCGTTCGATGACGTCAACAAGGCGCGCGAGGACAAGCAGCGGATCGAGAACGAGGCCAAGGCCTACGCCAGCAAGGTCCTGCCCGAGGCGCGCGGCAACGCCGCCCGCATTCTCGCCGAGGCTCAGGCGTACGAGGCCGCGCGCGTGGCGCGTGCCCAGGGCGACTCGCAGCGCTTCCTGCTGATGCTCAAGGAATACCGGCTGGCGCCCGAGGTCACGCGCAAGCGCCTGTGGCTGGAGACGATCGAGCAGGTGCTGGAAGCCAATACCAAGGTGCTCGACGAGAGCCACGGCCGCAACCTGATCTACCTGCCGTTGCCGCAGTCGGGCGGTCCGGCGCCGGCCGTGCCGCGGATGGTGCTGCCCGGTGTCGGTGCCGAACTGCAGACGCCCGCCGATGGCGGCGGTGCCGGCACGACCGCGCCCCCGAGCGCGCCGGCCAGCGCGAGCAGCAGCGTGCCGGGAGCCCAGTCATGAAGGCCATCATCATCGCCCTGGCCGTGCTGCTGGCACTGGCCGGTTTCAACAGCGCGTTCAGCGTGCGCCAGGATCAGAGCGCGCTGCTGCTGCAGTTCGGACGCATCGTGCGCAGCAACTACCAGCCCGGGCTGCACTTCAAGATCCCGTTCGTGCAGCAGGCCGTGAAGTTCGACAAGCGCATCCTCACCCTCGATGCGCGCCCGGAGCGCTACTTCACCGCCGAAAAGAAAGTCGTCAACGTCGATTTCTACGTCAAGTGGCGCATCGCCAATCCGGCGCTGTACTACCAGGCCACCGGTGCCGACGAAACCCAGGCCGCGGCGCGCCTGAGCCCCATGATCAAGGATGCGCTGCGCTTCGAGTTCAGCGCGCGACCGCTGGAGGAGCTGGTTTCCGGCGGCCGCAATGACGTCACCCGCCGCGTGCGCGATCAGGCCAACAAGTCGGCGATGCGCACGCTCGGCGTGCAGATCGTCGATGTGCGCATCAAGCAGATCGACCTGCCCGAGTCGGTCAGTGAATCGGTCTTCAAGCGCATGCGGGCCGAGCGCATGAACCTGGCCAATGCGCTGCGTTCCAGCGGCGAGGAGGCCGCCACCAAGATCCGCGCCGACGCCGATCGCCAGGCGCAGGTGCTGTTGGCGCAGGCCGACAGCCAGTCCAGCGTGATTCGCGGCCAGGGCGACGCCAGTGCCGCCACCATCTACGCCCAGGCCTACGGTCAGGACGCGCAGTTTTTCGCCTTCTACCGCAGTCTCGAAGCCTATCGGCGCAGCTTCGGCCAGGGGCACGGCGTGATGCTGCTGCAGCCGGGCTCGGAGTTCCTGCGCTACTTCGACGACGGCGGCAAAAAATGATTGTCCAGCGCGGCGACTTCGGTACCGCGCTGTGTCTGGTGGCGGTGATCGAGGGTCTGATCCTGTTCGCGGCGCCGCGTGGCTGGCAGCGCATGGCCGCCGAGGCGCAGAAAATGCCGCCGCAGCGGTTGCGCCTGGTCGGAGCGGTCGCGATCGCGCTGGGGCTGATCGGATTGCAGTTGCTGCGCCACTGACGGCAGGCCGGATCCTTCGGCCTGCAGCCTCAGGATGACAACGGAGTTGTCAGCCCGGAGCGCAGCGCAGGGTCGAGCTTCAAAGTGACAACGCATTTGACGCCCGCGGCGCAGGAAGGGTCGAGCTTCAAGGTGACAACGGAGCTGTCGCCCGGAGCGTAGCGAAGGGCCTCGCGTGAGAGTGATAACCCGGTTGTCATCCTGACGTAGCGAAGGATCCGTGCGTGGCGCGAGCGATCACTTGGCCAGTCACCGCCGTCGCCCCACCCGAACCTTGAATCGAAGCGAGAACATTCATGGGCAAGTCCGTAGTCATCCTTGGTGCCCAGTGGGGGCGAGCCGGGATTTGACGCGGAATGCCCGGCATGGCATTCCGCGCCGGCGAGCGCCGCAGGCAGGATGCCGGAGGCGGGGTGACTTGCCGAGCAAGGGATTGCGAGGCCAGTCACCGCCGTCGCCCCCACCCGAACCTTGAATCGAAGCGAGAACATTCATGGGCAAGTCCGTAGTCATCCTTGGTGCCCAGTGGGGCGACGAAGGCAAAGGCAAGATCGTCGACCTGCTGACCGAGCAGGTCGGCGCGGTCGCGCGCTTCCAGGGTGGCCACAACGCCGGCCACACGCTGGTGATCGGCGGCAAGAAGACCGTGCTGCACCTGATCCCCTCGGGCATCCTGCGGCCCGGGGTGCTGTGCCTGATCGGCAACGGCGTGGTGCTGTCGCCGGCGGCGCTGAAGCAGGAAATCGAGGAGCTGGAGACGCAGGGCGTCGATGTGCGCTCGCGGCTGAAGATCAGCCCGGCGACGCCGCTGATCATGCCCTACCACATCGCCCTCGATCAGGCGCGCGAGAAGGCGTCCGGTGCCAAGGCCATCGGCACCACCGGTCGCGGCATCGGGCCGGCCTACGAGGACAAGGCTGCGCGCCGCGGCGTGCGCGTCGCCGACCTGATGTATCCGGGCGAATTGCCGGACAAGCTGCGCGCGGTGCTCGACTACCACAACTTCGTGCTCGAGCACTGGCTCAAGGCCGCGCCGGTGGACTGCGCGCAGGTGCTGGACGAGGCGCTGGCCTATGGCGAATACATGAAGCCGATGGTCGATGACGTCAGCACCGTGCTGCACGACCTGCGTCGCGCCGGTCAGCGCGTGCTGTTCGAGGGCGCGCAGGGCTCGCTGCTGGACATCGATCACGGCACCTATCCCTACGTCACCTCCTCCAACACCACGGTCGGTGGCGCCTGCGCCGGCACCGGCGTCGGCGCGCGCGACATCGACTACGTGCTCGGCATCTGCAAGGCCTACGCGACGCGCGTCGGCGGCGGGCCGTTTCCGACCGAACTGGTGGACGCCACCGGCGAACTGCTGCGCCAGCGCGGCAACGAGTTCGGCGCCACCACCGGGCGCCCGCGCCGCTGCGGCTGGATCGATCTGGTGGCGCTGAAGCGTGCGGTGCAGATCAGCGGCATCGACGGGCTGGCGATCACCAAGCTCGACGTGCTCGACGGCTTGCCGCACATCAAGGTCTGCATCGCCTACGAATACCGCGGCAAGCGCCGCGAGCTGGCGCCGCTGGATGCGGCCGGCTGGGACGAGTGCAAGCCGGTTTATCTGGAGTTTCCGGGTTGGCAGGAACCGACCTGCGGCGTGCGCCAGTTCCACCGCCTCCCGGCGGCGGCACGCGCCTATCTGCGCGCGGTCGAGGAGCTGGCCGAGTGCCCGCTGGCGCTGGTCGCCACCGGCGCCGATCGCGACGACACGATCGTGTTGCGCGATCCGTTCGCCTGAGTCCGCGGACGCACCTGCATGACTTCCCGCCTGCATACGCTCGAGCTGCCGCGCGTCGCGCTGGTGACCGGCGGCAGCCGCGGTCTCGGGCGGGCCATCGCGCTCGGCCTGGGCGAGCTCGGCTGCACGCTGGCGATCAACTACCGCGCTGACGCCGAGGCGGCGGCTGCCACCCTGGCCCTGCTCGCTGACCGCGGCGTGCGCGCGCAGGCGTTTCCTGCCGACGTGTCGCGCGAGGACGAGGTGCAGGCACTGGTGGCAGCGGTCGAGAGCGAGCTGGGTGCGATCGACATCCTGGTCAACAACGCCGGCATCGGCCCGCCGTGCGGCGTGTTCGAGGCCGGCCTCGCGCACTGGGACGCGGTCCATGATGCCAACCTGCGCTCGGCGTTCCTCGTCTCGCAGGCGGTGATCAGCGGCATGGCCGCGCGCGGCTGGGGTCGGCTGCTGTTCCTGTCCTCGATCGCCGCGCACGTCGGCGGCGTGGTGTCGCCGGCTTATGCGGCGTCCAAAGCCGGCATGGAAGGGCTGATGCACTTCTACGCACTGCATCTGCGCGAGCGCGGCGTCACCGCCAACGCGATCGCGCCGGCGCTGATCGAGAGCGACATGGTGCACGCGCTGAACATCGACCCGGCCCAGCAGCCGCTGGGCCGCTTCGGTCGCCCCGAGGAAGTGGCGATGCTGGCGCAGACGCTGGTCTGCAACGGCTTCCTTACCGGCCAGACCCTGCACCTGAATGCCGGCCGCTACATGAGCTGAGTGGCTGCTTCAGCCGGCGTCCACGGCGACGCGGTTGCGACCTGTCTGCTTGGCGCGATACAGCGCCGCGTCGGCCGCCGCGACCAGCGCGCGCGTCGTCGTTGCCGCCGTCGGGAACATGCTGGCCACGCCGATGCTGACGGTGACATGGGTGCTGACCGCGGATTGCGCGTGCGGGATGCGCCGGTCCTCGACCGCGGCGCGGATGCGTTCGGCCACCAGCGATGCCGCGGGGGCGTCGGCATCCGGCAGCACGACCGCGAACTCCTCCCCGCCGTAGCGGGCGAACACGCTGTCCGTTCCGCGCAGGTCGCTGCGCGCGGCCGCGCCGACGGCGCGCAGGCAGGCATCGCCGGCCGGATGCCCGTAGTGATCGTTGTAGGCCTTGAAGAAGTCCACGTCGAGCAGCAGCAGCGCGACCCGACCGCCGTCGGCGCGCGCCGCGCGCCAGGCGAGGCGCAGGGCACGCTCGAAACCGCGACGATTGCTGGCGCCGGTGAGCGCATCCTGGCTGCTCAGGCGCTCCAGTTTGCGGTTGGCGCGATTGAGCTTGTCGTTGACGGTGTGCAGCTCGGCCAGCACCGCCTGCGCAGCGCTGTGCACCTCCTGCAGTCGCTGGCGCAGCAGATGCAGATGCAGCACGCCGCCGATCTGGTCGGCCAGCAGTTCCAGCACCGCGCGGGCGTCGATCGAGAAACTCTCGGCGGCCGGGCTCTCGAGATTGATGAACCCGAGCAGCC
>JAKAZT010000061.1 GCA_021815695.1 Pseudomonadota bacterium | reverse complement strand
GATCCTTCGGGCTGTGCCCTCAGGATGACCAACGGAAATCCCCAAGGGATGACAGCTTGTTTTTCTGCTCCTTGCCGCTAGCTCTCCTCCCGCTTCCCGCTTCCCGCTTCCCGCTTCCCGCTTCCAACTCCCGCTTCCTACTCTCTACTTCCGACTTTCGTACCCATGCCCTTCATTCCGCACTCCGAAGCCGATGTCCGCGCGATGCTCAAGACCATCGGCGTCGCCGACATCGAGGATCTGTTCGACGAGATTCCCGCGACCCTGCGCATCGATGCGCTCAAGCAGGTGCCGCCGGGCCTGTCGGAGATGGAGACCACGCGGCTGCTGAAGGAGCGTGCGGCGCGGGACGGCACCCCGCTCAACTTCGCCGGCGCCGGCGCCTACGAGCACCACATCCCGGCGGCGGTCTGGCCGATCGTCACCCGCGGCGAGTTCTACTCGGCCTATACGCCCTATCAGGCCGAGGCGAGCCAGGGCACGCTGCAGCTGATCTACGAATACCAGACGATGATGACGCGGCTGACCGGGCTCGACGTCAGCAACGCCTCCCTGTACGACGGCGCGACCGCGGTCGCCGAGGCCGTGCTGATGGCCGAGCGCTGCGCCAGGAAGGGGCCGCGCCGCGTGCTGGTGCCCGACAGCGTGCACCCGGCCTACCGCAAGACGCTCAGGACGATCGTCGGCTTGCAGGGCATCGAGGTGATCGAGATCGAGGTCGCCGCGCGCGGCGGCGCGCTCGATCCGGCATGGCTGAAGGCGCAGGATTTCGGCGCCTTCACCGCGCTGGTGATCCCGCAGCCCAACTTCTTCGGCGTCCTCGAGGATGTCGATGCACTGACCGACTGGGCGCACGCGCAGGGTTCGCTGGCGATCGCGGTGGTCAATCCGCTGGCGCTGGCGGTGCTGAAGGCGCCCGGGCAGTGGGGAACGACGGGTGCGGACATCGCCTGCGGCGATGGCCAGCCGCTCGGTGTGCCGCTCAGTTCCGGCGGGCCCTACTTCGGCATCCTCGCCTGCAAGCAGGAGTACGTACGGCAGATGCCCGGGCGCATCGTCGGGCGCACCACCGATGTCGACGGGCGCGAGGGCTTCGCGCTCACCCTGCAGGCGCGCGAGCAGCACATCCGGCGTGCCAAGGCCACCTCCAACATCTGCACCAATCAGGGCTTGCTGGTCACCGCGGCGACCATCCACATGGCGTTGCTTGGACCGCAGGGGCTGCAGCGCGTCGCCGCGCATTCGATGCGCAACGCCCGCGTGCTGCGCGACCGCCTGGTCGCGATCCCCGGTGTGCGCGTGCTGTTCGCGCGGCCGTTCTTCCACGAACTGGTGGTGATGCTCCCGCAGCCCGCGAGCGCGGTCATCGAGCGCCTCGCGCGTGACAACATCATCGCCGGCGTCGCCCTCGGCGAAGACTATCCGCGACTCGGCGATGCGCTGCTGGTTTGCGCGACCGAGACCAAAACGGCTGCCGATCTCGACCGTTTCGCCGCCGCCCTGGCCGCCGCGACGAACTGATCCCGGATGTCTCCGGGCGGTCCGGAGCGGGGCCCTCGCGCGTTCCGCGATCAAATCGCTGCCAATTCGTGGCGCGCACGCGCAGCCATTCAGTGCGCCTGCGCAAATGCTCCGGATCGCTTGTGCCGCAAGGCTTCCGGCGATTCGATTCCGGTAATAACAAATAGACATAAAGACGTATAGACGTCTTTTATATTCAATCGACGGACGATTGTCGGCGCTTGCCCGGCCGCCGCGCCGCCGTGGCCGCCGGCGATTGCCCGGTGAATCGCCGCACAAAATCCATTGACACGTGTGAAAGACCGGAATAGCTTTTGCGCCCGAAAGCGCGCGATATAAAAAATCATGGCGGCCAATCGATTCATCGATCCCTACATCGAGCACGGCAGCAAGGCGGGTGCGGTCCGCAAGGTCACCGTTTCCGTCCCGCTGCACGTGCTGCGTCTGCTCGCTGACGAGCGCACGCGTCGCCAAGTCAACAATCTTCGGCACGCCACGAACAGCGACTTGCTGTGTGAGGCGTTCCTGCACGCTTTTACTGGGCAACCACTGCCAACTGACGAGGAGCTGAGACGAACTATGGCTATGACCAAGAAAGCTGCAAAGAAACCCGCCGCCAAGAAACCGGCCGCGAAGAAGTCAACTGCAAAGAAGGCCGTGAAGAAGACCGTCAAGGCCAAGGCCGCCACTGCGCGCAAGACCGCAGCGGCGAAGAAGCCGGCCAGGAAGGCCGCCGCGAAGAAGCCGGCAGCGAAAAAGGCTGCCAAGTAGGAAGCCTGTTCAGGCGACCGCTGCCAAGGTGGCTCGCGCCACCTTGGCATTCTCCAGAGAAAAGCCCACAACCAACAAGATCTGCTGCACTCCTGTTCGCTCTCCCTGCGACTGCCCAGCGCAGGGAGGGGCCTCGCCCAGCGAGGTGCGCCCCGCCCAGTGCGGGGCGTTTCATTTTGTGTCTTCGGACTTTTTGCGATTGCCGGAGGCGGCGGTTGTCGGTAACGTGATCACGATCGCGCCGTGGCGGACTGATACCCGCCTGTTCCGAAGGGGGACGACGGGGGCGCGGTTTCCCGCATTCACACGACGGTTCCGGCCATGGCCTTGCACATCCGCTCGATTCGCCGCAGTCAACGCGGCGCCACCACCACCACCGCGATCGCGATCCTGGTCATCGTGATTCTGCTTGCCGTCGCGGCATGGTTCCTGATTCTCAGGCCTCCGCAGCACGCGCTGACGGCGCCGACCCAGGCGGTCAAGGCATCGGTCGCAACGTCGGCGAAGCCGGCCGCCAGCGCCAACCGGCTCGAGACGATGAGCGTCAATCAGTTGCTGGCGGAGGCGCGCAAGGCGCTGGCCGAACAGCGCCTGGTCGCACCCGCCGGCGACAATGCCGTGGAGTACTACGTCAGCGTGCTGGCCAAGGATCCGAAGAACCGCGACGCACAGGGCGCCCTGCGCGAGATCTTTCCCTTTGCCGAGCCGGTCGTGGAGCAGGCGGTCAACCAGGGCAACCTGGACGAAGCCCAGCGCGAGATCGACCTGCTGGCCAAGGCCGACCCCAACAACTACACGCTGACCATTCTGCGCGCCAAGCTCGATGCGGCGCGCAAGCTCGCGTCGAGCGCCCAGCAGGCCAAGCAGCAGGCCTTGGCCAAGCAGCAGGCCGCGCAAGAGCAGCAGCAGCTCGCCGCGCAGCAGGCGACACAGAAGGCGCAGGCGGCCAGTCAGGCGCCGGAAGTGACGAAGCCCGTGGCCGAGGCGGCGCACCCGGCTCCGGCGATCGCGGCGAAGCCGGTTGCCGCGGCGCCGGCTGCCGCCCAGAATCGCGACGCGCAGATCACGCGCATGGTGCCGCCGAAATATCCGCTGCAGGCGGCACGTGACAATCAGCAGGGCTGGGTCGAGGTCGAGTTCACGGTTACCGCCGATGGCAGCGTGTCCAATGCGCAGGTGATCGATTCGCAACCACGGCGGATCTTCGATCGTGCGGCGACCGAGGCCGTTTCCCGCTGGCAGTTCAAGCCGGCGCTGATCAACGGCACGCCGACTGCCGTCGTGCTCAAGCGCAAGCTCGAGTTCAAGCTCGGCGGGGGCTGACCGCGCAGTGCAGACAAGCGGTCCGACTGCTGGCGCCGGACTTCGGTCCGGCGCAGCGGTGGTTGTCATGGCGAGAATGCCGGCGCAAGCCCGGGGCCGCGGACGAACCGATCCGCGGACGGATTCGCGGGTTGTCAGTCGAGCAGCGCGCGGCGCAGTCGCGCCAGTGCCAGCAGGCCGGGGTTCTGCGCGTCCGCTGATTCGATGCCGAGCAGGGCACGAGTGGCGCGTTCGTGGAGTCCGGCATCAAGAAAAGCGGTGAGCAGACCCGCGGTGTCCAGCAATTGCAGCAGTGCCAGCGACCGCACCGCATCCGGCGCCCCGGCGGCAGAACGTGCCACCTGTTCGGCGTCCTGGCGTGCCTGCATCGAACGCAGCGGATAGCGCACGCCCAGCGCCGGAAGCCCCCTCACGTTGGGTATCCGATGCAGCAGGTCGCGTCGTGCCAGCCCGTCCAGCACGCGTTGCGGCAGTCGATGGATCCCCTGTCCGACCCGCAACAGCGCCTGCGCCGGCGTCAGACTGCGGGTGCCGAGTCGCTGCAAGGCCTCGGTCAGCAGGACATGTGCCGCCGGCATCGCGGATTCCGCCACCAGGTCGTCACGTCCCGCAGGGCGCAGGCGATCGAGCACGATCAGGTCGGCCAGCAAGGCGGCTGCGGCCAGGCTCTGCATGGCGACTCCGCGACGCTGCGCGACCAGTACCCCGCGGCGCGGGTCCAGGCCCAGCAGCAACAGGGTCTCGGTGATCAGCACGGTGTCAGTCGTGGTGGCGCATGCGCCGCATGCGACGAGGATGCGGGGCAGGGCGCGCATGCAGTCCGGCCCAGTCCTCGTGCCGCAGTCCGAGCAGGCGATCGAGCAGCATGGGCATCAGTCCTGCCGGCGTCGGGCTGTCGCAGTTCCACAGGATCACCATGCCGATGCCGTAACGCGGCAGGAAGCCGATCATCGCGCGATAGCCCTGTACCGCGCCAGCGTGGAAGATCAGGGTGTCGCCGGCATAGTCGTAGACCCGCCAGCCCAGAGCGTACTGCGCGTTCTTCAGGCGCGCGCGCCGCCAGGGGGTGGCCCAGCGTTCGCTCGGCGTTTCCACCAACGGGGTGTGCAGGGTTGCCAGCAGCTGCGGCGACAGCACCCCGGGGCGGTAGCCCATCTGCGCGATCAGCCATTTTTCCATGTCGTCGAGGCTGGCGTTGACGCCTGCCGCGGGCGGAACGCGGTAGAAGGCTTCCTTGGGCAGGAACGGTACCCAGTGATCGCCACGGCGGTAATGCGGGCGCGCCCAGCTGGCGCTGTGCTCGAGCGCATCGCGGCCGTAGGTTGCGGTCTTCATGCCCAGTGGCAGGAACAGGCGCTTCTCGACCTGGTGATAGAAGAAGTCGCCGGTCGCCGCGTACACCACGTCGCCGATCAGGGCGAAGGCGATGTTCTGGTAGCTGTAGCAGGCGCCGACCGGACAGATCATGTCGACCTCGTCGAGCTTGCGCGCCAGCTCCTGGTAGGGCTGATTGTCCTCGAGCAGGTTGTCGTAGGTGTTGCGCGGCAGCCCGCTGCGCTGGCTGAGGATGTCGGCCACGGTGGCTTCGCGTGCATCGGTGGCGTTCTTGAGCATGAAGAACGGCACCGCCTGACTGATGCGGGTGTTCCATTTGAGCAGGCCGTCCTGCACCAGCAGACCGGTCAGCGCGCTGGCGAACGCCTTCGACAGCGAAGCCAGGCGGAACACGGTGTCGGGGGTGACCCGGGCGCCGGTGGCGCTGTCGGCGTAGCCGAGCGTGCGCTGATAGCGGACCTTGCCGTCGACCACGATCGCGGTGGCGAGGCCGGCGACGTCATTCCTGGCGGCGATCTCGTCGAGCCAGCGGTTGTAATCGGCGATCGCCGAGTTCACGCGCGCGGCGGGCAGCGCGTCGCGTCGCGGCAACAGGGGGGCGGACACGGGTGCGGCGCGTGCATCTGCTGCCGGGTGTGCCGGTGCAGCCGCAACCGGAAGCGGTGCGCAGCAGGCGAACAGCAGCGCCAGCATGCGCGCAGGGCGGCTGCTATGCTCGCGCCGCGGCGATCGGTCGTCGCGTCGAGTGCGGGAGGGTGTGGACATGGCCACGATCATCGTGCTGATCGTCATCGTTGCGATTGTCTTGTACTTTGTCGGCATCTACAACGGACTCGTGACCGCGCGGAACGGCTACAAGAACGCTTTCGCCCAGATCGACGTGCAGCTGACGCGCCGTCATGACCTGATTCCGAACCTGGTCGAGGTCGCCAAGGGCTACATCGCGCACGAGCGCGGCACGCTCGAAGCGGTCACCCAGGCGCGCACCGCGGCGGTCAACGGCCTCGCCGGCGCCAAGGCGCAGCCGGGCGACCCGCAGGCGATGCAGCAACTGGCCGGCAGCGAAAATCAGCTGACCCAGGCCGTCGGCCGCCTGTTCGCGGTGGCCGAGGCCTACCCTGACCTCAAGGCCAACCAGAACATGATGCAGCTGTCGGAGGAGCTCAGCTCCACCGAGAACCGCGTCGCCTTCGCACGCCAGGCCTACAACGACAGCGTGATGAATTACAACAACCGCTGCCAGGTGTTTCCGTCGTCGTTCGTCGCCAACAGCTTCGGCTTCCAGCCGGCGCAACCGCTGGAGATGGACGATCCGGCCAAGCGCGAGGCGCCGAAGGTCTCGTTCAGCTGATCGCCGGCGGCGCGGCATGGACTTCTTCGCGCATCAGGACCGGGCCCGGCGGCACACGCGTCGCATGATTGCCTTGTTCGTGCTCGCGGTGGTGGCGATCGTCGTCGCCGTGGACGCGGTGGTGGTGGTCGCTCTCGGGCTGATGTCGCAGCGGCCCGACGGCAGCACCGTGCTGCCGCTTGGCGCGCTGGCGGGCGTCAGCGCCGCGGTGCTGGCGGTGATCGGGCTGGCCTCGCTGTACCGCAGCGCCAGTCTCAGCGGCGGCGGCGGCGCGGTGGCGCGCGGCGTCGGCGCCAGTCTGGTGCCCGCGGACACCGCCGATCCCGCCCTGCGCCGCCTGCGCAACGTGATCGAGGAAGTGGCGATCGCCTCCGGGGTACCGGTGCCGGAGATCTACATCCTCGAGCACGAGCCGGGCATCAATGCCTTCGCCGCCGGTTTCAGCCCGGCCGATGCCGCGGTCTGCGTGACCCAGGGCTGCCTGCAGCAGCTCAACCGCGATGAATTGCAGGGCGTGATCGCGCACGAGTTCAGCCACGTGCTCAACGGCGACATGCGCATCAACATCCGTCTGATGGGTCTGCTGTTCGGCATCCTCGCGCTGAGCGTGATCGGTCGTCAGCTGCTCTACGCAGGCTACTGGGGTGGCGTCTCGGTCGGTTCCTCGCGCGGGCGCCGCGACAACAACGGCGGCGCAATCGTGTTCATCGGCATCGGTCTGCTGGTAGTCGGCGGCATCGGCGTGTTTTTCGGACGCCTGATCAAGGCCAGCGTGTCGCGTTCGCGCGAATCGCTGGCCGACGCCTCGGCGGTGCAGTACACGCGTCAGACCAGCGGCATCGCCGGTGCGCTGAAGAAGATCGCCGCGCTCGAGGCCGGCTCGCAATTCACCGATACTCACGGCGAGGAGGTCTCGCACATGCTGTTCGGCGAGGCCGGTGCCTATTCGGCGCTGTTCGCCACCCATCCGCCGCTGGTCGAGCGCATCCGCGCGCTGGAACCGCAGTTCGACCCGCGTGAACTCGAGCAGGTCGCTCGCGACTGGTCCGATGTACGTCGTGCCGCCAACCCTGCCGATCCGCGCGCCAGTCTGACCGGCCTGTTGCCGGCCGTGCTGGCGGCGACCGTGGCCGGTCCCGGCGCGGCCCCGGCGGCACAGATGCTGCCCGCCGTCGCCGCGCGCGCGACGCTGGCGCCGGCGGCGGTGGCCGCCCAGGTGGGCCAGACCGATGCCGGCGACTATGCGCATGCCGCGCAGGTGCAGGCGGGCATTCCCTCCGATCTGCTGGCCGCCGCACGCGACCCCGCGCAGGCGCCGGCGCTGGTGCTGGCGTTGGCCTTGTCGGCAGATGACAGCCAGCGCAGCGCGCAGTGTGCGCAGATCGCCGGGGCGCTGGGCCCCGAGCTGGCCGCGGCGGCGGAGACGATCGCGACACGGACGCGCACGTTGCACCCGCTGCAGCGTCTGCCGCTGGCGGCGCTGGTATTCCCGGTCCTGCGACGGCGGCCGCGGGCGCAGCTGACGGCGCTGGTGCAGATCCTCGACACCCTGGCGCACGCCGCCGACGGGGTCGACATCGAGGAATACTGCCTGTCCGCGCTGGTGCGCATGCAGGTGCTGGATGCCCTCGATCCTGCCCGCGGTTTCGTCGCCGGCTCGCTGAAGCTGGATGACTGCCGCGATGCGTTTGCGCTGGTGGCGATGCTGGTGGCCGAGTTCGGTCACGATGATGTGGCCGGTGCCCAGCGCGCGTTCCAGCTCGCCGTGCAGGAGGCGTTGCCCGGTCGCGCGCTGGCCTACGCGCCGCCCGCGGACTGGCCGGCGCGCCTGGATGCCGCACTGGCGCAGCTCGACCGCCTCAATCCGGCCGGCAAGGAGCTGGTGGTGCGCGGGCTTACCCGCGCGATCCGCGAAGATGGTCAGGTGCGTGTCGCCGAGGCCGAGCTGCTGCGCGTGATCTGCGCCGCGATGCACTGCCCGCTGCCGCTCAAGCTCGACGGCAGCGACTGAAGAGACCAATGCGTGCATCCGCGGCGCTGGTGTCTCGCCCATCCGGTGCCGAGGACCGCGCACCGGCCTGTCCAGGCCGCATGCGGCGATCGATGCCCGGGCCGGAAGTCCGCATCTCAGACGGTCGCAACATGACCGAGAATCAGGTCGGCGGCCTGCTCGGCGATCATGATCGTCGGCGCATTGGTGTTGCCGCCGGGCAGATCGGGCATCACCGAAGCGTCGATCACGCGCAGGCCGTCAATGCCGCGCACGCGCAGCTCGCTGTCCACCACAGCGCGGTCGTCGGCGCCCATGCGGCAGGTGCCGACGGGGTGGTAGATGGTCTCCGCCTTGCGCCGCACGAAGGCCGCGATCGCCGCGTCATCCTGCACGCCGTCGCCGGGGAAAACCTCGGTGCCGCGGAACGCATCGAACGCAGTCTGCGCGAAGACCCGCCGCGACAGGCGCACGCCCTCGACCAGCAGTTGCAGATCATGGCCCTCGGCGTCGCCAAGATAGTTGGCGAAGATGCGCACCTTGGCCGCGGGGTCGCGCGAGGCCAGCCGCAGACGGCCACGACTCCTCGGGTGCAGCCCGCAGGCGTGCAGGGTGTAGCCGTGACCGGGCAGCCGATGGCGGCCGTGATCGTCGAGCTGGGCCGGCACGAAGTGGAACTGCATGTCGCACTCCGGGCCGGTGGCGTGGCGGGTGCGCACGAAGCCGCCGGCCTCGGCGATGTTGGAGGTGCCGATGCCCTGGCGCCTGAGCAGGAACTCCAGCGCCACGGCCAGATCGTTGGTGCGGTCATAGGTGATCTTCCGCGGCGTGGTCACCAGTGTGCAGATGTCGAGGTGGTCCTGCAGGTTGCCACCGACGTCGGCGGCATCGACGCGCACCTCGATGCCGTGCGCGCGCAGGTGCTCGGCCGGGCCGATGCCCGACAGCATCAGCAACTGCGGCGAGTTCAGTGCGCCGCCGGCCAGCAGCACCTCGCCGGCCTCGATGCGGCGCCCGCCGCGCAGGATCACGCCGACGGCGCGGGCATTCTCGATCAGCACGCGCTCGACCAGCACGCCGGTCAGCACGCTGAGATTTTCTCGTTCGCGTACCGGCCTCAGGTACCCGCTGGCGGTCGAACAGCGCGCGCCGTTGCGCTGGGTGACCTGGTAGCAGCCGAAGCCTTCCTGTTGCGGGCCGTTGAAGTCGTCGTTGCGGGCGAAGCCGGCGCGGATGGCGGCATCGACAAACACGCGGCTGAGCGGGTTGACGTAGCGCAGGTCCGCCACGCCCAGCGGGCCACCGACGCCGTGCAGCGCGTCGGCGCCGCGGGTATTGTCCTCGGCGCGCTTGAAGTAGGGCAGGGCGCGATCCCAGCTCCAGCGCGGATCACCGGCCAGGCGCGCCCAGCGGTCGTAGTCGGCCGGCACGCCGCGGACGTAGCACATCGCATTGATCGAGCTGGAACCGCCCAGCACCTTGCCGCGCGGCCACCACAACCGGCGGCCGTCGAGCTGTGGCTCGGGCTCGGTCGTGTAGTCCCAGTTGACACCCTTGCGGCCGACCAGCTTGGCCAGACCCGCAGGCATGTGGATGAAGGGATGCCAGTCGCGGCCGCCGGCTTCGAGCAGCAGCACGCGGCGGTGTGCGTCGGCCGACAGCCGGTTGGCCAGCACGCAGCCGGCCGAACCGGCACCGATGATGATGTGGTCGAAGTCCATGCGATCCCCTCGTGGCTGGCTCCGCACGGTGCGATAGATGCGGGTGGCTTGCAAGCCTGCGCGGCAGCGTGTCATCGGGCCCTCGAGGGAGCACGCTTCACGCCGCCGGGGGCGCGGGGGTCCGCATGCGCGGTTGCATGCCGGGTCGATTCCGGTTTCCGGCCTGCGACCCTCGCGTGACGGCATCGAGCGCCGATCCCCGCAGCGAGCTCGCGGCCTCGATCCGGGCCTTTCTCGCTTTCTTCTTCCTGCTGGCGGCCTATTTCGTGTTGCGCCCGGTGCGCGACCAGCTGGGTGGCGCTGTCGGTGCGGTGGCGTTGCCGTGGTTCTATGCCGCGACCTTCGCGACCACGCTGGTCCTGACCCCGGTATTCGGCGGCCTCGCCGCGCGACTGCCGCGCCGGCGTCTGCTGGCCTGGACCTACGGTTTCTTTGTCATCTGTCTGCTGGCGTTCGCGCCGGCCTTCGCCGCGCAAGCGCGCATCGGCGCGTTCGCGCTCGGCGTGGTGTTCTTCGTCTGGGTCAGTGTGTTCAACCTGTTCGTGGTGTCGCTGTTCTGGAGTTTCATGGCCGACGTGTTCGTCAGCGTCAGCGCGCGCCGGCTGTTTCCGCGCATCGCGCTGGGCGGCACCGCCGGTGCGCTGGCCGGGCCGCTGCTGACGTCACTGCTGGTCGGCGTGATCGGCGTGGCGCCGCTGCTGGTGGTCTCCGCGGGGTTGCTGTTGCTGGCACTGGCGTTGATGCTGCGCATCGGCCGCGGCACGGGTGTGCGTCCGGCCGGCGAGCAGCCACTGGGCGGCAGCCTGTGGGCCGGTCTGCGGCAAGTCTTCAGCGAGCCTTTCCTGCGCCGGATGGCGCTGCTGATGCTGCTGGGCGACGGCGTCGGCACCGTGGCCTACGCGCTGGTGGCCGACTACGCCAAGGCGCATCTGGTCGGTGCGGCGGTACGCACGGCGTTCTATGCGCACATGGACCTTGCTACCAACCTGCTGGTGGTGCTGTTGCAGTCGGGCGTGAGCTCCAGGCTGCTGGCGCGGCGCCAGGGGCTGACCTGGGGACTGGTGCTGCCGGCGCTGGTCAACGTGATCGTGCTCGGCGCGATCGCCGCGCTCGGAGCGGTGGCGCTGAGGTTGCCGTGGCTGGAACTGACGGACGGTCTGCGGCTGATCTGGGTCGGCGTGCCACTGCTGGCTCTGCTGCAGATCCTTACCCGCGGATTCACCTACGGCATGCTGACACCGGCGATCAACGTGCTTTACACGCGGGTGACGCGCGAGGCCCGTTACAAGGGCAAGAATTTCATCGAGACCACGGTCTGGCGCTTCGGCGACGTGGCGGTGACGACCACGCTCGATGCGCTGCGCGGGCTGGGCGTGGGGATTGCCGGGCTGGCGCTGCTCAGCGGGACGGGTGCGGCGGTGGCAGCGCGCATCGGCTACCGCGTCGCGCGTTCGCGCGATCTGGCTCCGGAGATCCTGCCGCCCGAGCGCCGCGCTCAGCCGACGATATAGCGTTGCAACTGCTCGATCTGCTGCGCCTGCTCGTCGATGGTGGCCTTGACCAGATCGCCGATCGAGATCACGCCGATCACCTTGCCGCGTTCCTGCACCGGCAGATGGCGCACGCGGCTGTCGGTGCACAGCCGCATGCAGGCCTCGACGCTGTCGTCGGGGCCCACCGTCAGCACCGGCGAGGACATGATCTCGGCCACCGGCGTGTCTGCTGAAGCGCGCCCGTGCAGGATCACCTTGCGCGCGTAGTCGCGCTCGGAAACGATGCCGAGCAGGGTATCGCCGCGCATCACCAGCAGCGCCCCGACCTGACGCTCGGCCATGCGCTTGATCGCCGCCAGCACCGGCTCGTCCGGGGCGATGGCGTGGACCTGCGCGCCCTTGGCTTCCAGAA
>JAKAZT010000060.1 GCA_021815695.1 Pseudomonadota bacterium | reverse complement strand
TGATCCGCCTTACTGCCTTGCGCCGCGCGGATTGCCGGGCCGTGCAGCGAAGCCCGGCGTGGCGCGCCACGGGTTGATGTCCAGCCCGCCGCGGCGGGTGTAGCGCGCATACACCGACAAGACTTCCGGTGCGCAGCGGCGCATCAGGTCGATGAAGATCCGCTCCACGCACTGCTCGTGGAAGCCGGCGTGCTCGCGATACGACACCAGGTAGCGCAGCAGGCCGGCGCGGTCGAGACGCGGGCCGCGGTAGCGGATCTGCACGCTGGCCCAGTCCGGCTGGCCGGTCACCGGGCAGTTGGACTTGAGCAGATGCGAGACCAGGGTTTCCTCGCCGGCATCACCGGTCGCTTCGAGAAATGCCGCCTGCGGCGGACCGTAGTGATCGATCGCGACGGCGAGGTCGTCGATGCAATCGCCGGCGAGTTCCTCGAGCCGCAGCGCGGCGAAGCCGGCGCGCGGCGTCAGCGCCACCGCCACCGCCGCGCCCGCCGCCGCGGACAGGTCGGCCGCGATCGTCGCGGTCAGCGTGGCGATGTCCGCGAAGGTCTCGCCGCCAAGGCCGTTGAGGTAGAGCTTGAGCGATTTGGACTCGATCAGCGCCGGCGAGTCCGCCGGCACGGTCAGCGTGGCGATCGCCACCGCGGGCTTGCCGCGCGCATCCAGCCACGACAGTTCGTAGGCGTTCCAGACATCGGCGCCGGCGAAGGGCAGGACCGGAGACAGGCCGATTTCGGCGCGCGACTCGGCGCGCGCGATCGGAAACAGCAGGCCGGCATCGCGGTGCGTGGCGTAGGTCACCGGCTGGCCGAGCGGGGAACGGGCGGGCGGGTTCATGGCGGACACGCGGGACGGGCGCGCATTGTAGAACGCGGACGCCGTCGGCCCGCGGTGGTGGGCGCGACGCAGCGGCTCAGCGCGTGCCGCGCACCACGATGGTCTTGCCGCTGACCGCGATCATGTTCTGCTCCTCGAGCTGCTTGAGCACGCGTCCGGCCATTTCGCGCGAGCAGCCGACGATGCGCGACAGCTCCTGGCGCGAGACGCGGATCTGGGTGCCCTCGGGATGCGTCATCGCATCCGGTTCCTGGCACAGGTCGAGCAGGGTGCGCGCGACGCGGTTGGTCACGTCCATGAACGCCATGCGGCTGGCCTGGCGCGAGGTACGCAGCAGGCGGTAGGTGAGCTGGGTGCCGATCGC
Source organism: Pseudomonadota bacterium (assembly GCA_021815695.1). Lineage (GTDB taxonomy): Bacteria > Pseudomonadota > Gammaproteobacteria > Xanthomonadales > Rhodanobacteraceae > Metallibacterium. Next base: position 10,967 of record JAKAZT010000060.1, on the reverse strand, counting down.
GAACAGGATTTTCGGACACTCGTCGTGCAGCGACCCGGCGAACAGCTGAAAGAGGCGCTCGTAGCTGATCTCGGCCAGCTCGCAGGGCGTGCGCGTGCGCACGATCACCTCGCGCTGCGCCGGTTCCACGAACAGGCCCATCTCGCCGATGTATTCGCCGCGGTTGATGTAGGCGAGGATCAGCTCGCGGCCTTGCTCGTCCTCGGTGCACACCGTCACCGAGCCCTCGATCACGTAGTAGAGCGTGGTCGGCGGATCGCCGGGGCGGATGATCGGCGCCTTGGTCGGATAGCGGCGGCGATGGCACTGCGCCAGGAAGCGTTCCATCGACAGCGGATCGGGTGCCAGGGCGCTCGGTGCCAGACTGCGCTCGAAGGCCTGCTGCAACAGGTATTTCAGTTGCACGTTCATGCGTCCTTCCGCTGCGCTCGGCGCCATGACGGTGTCCCTGGTGGATGGTGAACGATTGTGGCAGGCCCGGGATGTGACCGGGCAGGTTTTCAACGGAGCCCTTGACAAGCATAATGCGCTGCTTGTCCGGGCGGTGCGCCGCCGGACGAGGTCGCGGAGACTGTCCTCCGCGGGGCTGGCGCCGATCACGGCGCCTGCGCTTGCCGCCGCATCGAGGGCGTCGTCGTGGTCAAACCGCTTCCCCGCCTCAGGCTGCAGGGGTTCAACAACCTCACCAAGGCCCTGAGCTTCAATATCTACGACATCTGCTACGCGGTCTCCGAAGACCAGCGTCGGCGCTACATCGAGTACATCGACGAGGCCTACGACGCCGACCGCCTGACCCAGATCCTCACCGACGTGGCCGAGATCGTCGGCGCCAACATCCTCAACATCGCGCGCCAGGATTACGATCCGCAGGGAGCGTCGGTGACGATCCTGATCTCCGAGCAGCCGGAGGTGGACAAGCTGGGCAAGGACGTGGTGTCGGACGCCGTGGTCGCGCACCTGGACAAGAGCCACATCACCGTCCACACCTATCCGGAGACGCATCCGCACAACGGCATCGCCACCTTCCGCGCCGACATCGACGTCGCTACCTGCGGCGTGATTTCGCCGCTGAAGGCGCTGAACTTCCTGATCGACAGCTTCGAGTCGGACATCGTCATCGCCGACTACCGCGTGCGCGGCTTCACCCGCGACGTGCGCGGCCGCAAGCACTTCATGGATCACCGCATCAACTCGATCCAGGACTATCTGGCGCGGCACATCCGCCAGAAGTACGAGATGTTCGACGTCAACGTGTATCAGGAGAACATCTTCCACACCAAGATGCACATCAAGAACTTCGATCTCGACACCTACCTGTTCGAGGCCAATGCGTCCGACCTCTCGTTCAAGGAGCGTCAGCGCATCGAGGCGCTGCTCAAGCGCGAGATCGAGGAGCTGTTCCACGGCCGCAACCTGATGTGATTGCGCCGGCCGGCGCGCGCCCGCGCGTGCACGGCACGTGAATCGCCGCCGGCGGCCGCGCCCGCCGCGGGAACTTTGTGCAGCGCAGCACACTCTGATCCGGTGACCCCCTGGAGGAGCACCGGATGAAGATCACCGAGGTGAAACAGCGCGCCTTCGCGATGCCGCTGACCAGTCCGTCCTATCCGCGCGGACCGTATCGCTTCGTCAATCGCGAGTTCTTTGTCGTCACCTATCGCACCGATCCGGCCGCGCTGCGCGCGATGGTGCCCGAGCCCTTGCTGCCGGCCGGCGATCTGGTCAAGTTCGAGTTCATCCGCATGCCGGATTCGACCGGTTTCGGCGACTACACCGAATCCGGCCAGGTGATTCCCGTCACCTGGAAGGGCAAGCCCGGCACCTACCAGATCGCGATGTACCTCGACGACGAGTCGCCGATCGCCGGCGGCCGCGAGATCTGGGGCTTTCCGAAAAAACTGGCCCGGCCGCATCTGCGCGTCGAGGCCGACACCCTGCTCGGCACGCTCGACTACGGCCCGGTGCGCATCGCCACCGGCAGCATGGGTTACAAGCACCGCGCGCTGGACGCGAAGCAGGTGCTGGCCGGCCTGCGGCAGCCCAATTACCTGCTGAAGATCATCCCCGACGTCGACTGCTCGCCACGGATCTGCGAACTGGTCGAGTACGGCCTCGACGATCTGGTGGTCAAGGGCGCCTGGGAAGGACCGGCCGCGCTCGAACTGCACGCGCACGCGCTGGCCCCGGTGGCCGCGCTGCCGGTGCTGGAGGTGATCTCCGGCACGCACATCATCACCGACCTCACCCTCGGCCTGGGCCGCGTGGTGCACGACTACCTCAAGCGCTGAACCGCCGGCGAGCGGTATCCGCAGGCGTACGCATCGATCATCCTCTGCACAAGGAACACTCCATGAACATGACCCTCAGTCTCAAGGGCAAGACCGCTCTGATCACCGGCGCCGCCAGCGGCATCGGCAGGAACATGGCCGAGGTATTCGCCCGCGCCGGCGCGGCGGTGGTGATCGCCGACCTCAACCAGGACGGCGCCGACGCCACCGCGAAGGCGATCGCCGATGCCGGCGGCAAGGCCATCGGCATCGCGATGAACGTCACCGACGAGGCCGCGGTCAATGCCGGCTTCGAGCGCGCGGTCAAGGCGCTGGGTCCGATCGACATCCTGGTGTCCAACGCCGGCATCCAGATCGTCAATCCGATCGAGAACTACGCCTTCGCCGACTGGAAGAAGATGCTGGCGATCCATCTCGATGGCGCCTTCCTCACCACCAAGGCGGCGCTGCGCAGCATGTACGCCGGTGATCGCGGCGGCGTGGTGATCTACATGGGCTCGGTGCATTCGCACGAGGCTTCCAAACTCAAGAGCGCCTACGTCGCCGCCAAGCACGGCCTGCTCGGCCTGGCCAAGGTGCTGGCCAAGGAAGGCGCCGCGCACAATGTGCGCGCGCACGTGATCTGCCCCGGCTTCGTGCGCACGCCACTGGTCGACAAGCAGATTCCCGAGCAGGCGAAGGAACTCGGCATCAGCGCGGCCGACGTGATCAGGAACGTGATGCTCAAGGACACCGTCGATGGCGAGTTCACCACCGTCGACGATGTCGCCGACGTGGCCCTGTTCCTGGCCGCGTTTCCCAGCGCCGCGCTGACCGGGCAGTCGATCGTGGTCAGCCACGGCTGGTTCATGCAATGAGCGCCCGCGCGCCGCGTCCGCCGGCCGGACGCCCATCGGCAATGCATCCGGCGACGCCGCGCAAAGGCAGCGCCGGCAAATCGGCGCCGGGCAAGGCCGCCGCCGGCGTCGTTGCGCATCCGGTCATTGCGGCGAAGCCGGCAGCGTCGCGCACGCCGGGCGGCAAGCCGCGAGCTGCGCCGCCCGCGCGTTCCGCAGTCAGCCTGCAGCAGCGGCTGGCCGCCTACGGCGAAGTCGCGCTGGTGCTGCAAGGCGGCGGCGCGCTGGGCGCCTATCAGGCCGGCGTGGTGCAGGGCCTGGACGAGGCCGGCATCCGGCCGACCTGGGTGGCCGGCATCTCGATCGGCGCCATCCACTGTGCGCTGATCGCCGGCAATCCGCCGCAGCGTCGCGCCGCGCGTCTGCGCGAATTCTGGGATCGGGTGACGCGTCCGCCGCTGCTGCCGGCGACGCCGTGGGAGCAGGAGCCCTGGCTGTCCATGCTGTCGCCGGAAGCCCTGCGCTGGCTGGCGCCGCTGCAGAGCCTGCGCGCGCTGAGCGAGGGGCAGCGCGGCTTTTTCGTGCCGCGCCCGCTGCCCGGGCAGGGCCCGGATCAGGCCAGCCTGTACGACACCGCGCCGCTGCGCGCGTCGCTGGAGGAGCTGGTCGACTTCGACCTTCTCAACAGCGGCGCGATGCGCGTATCGGTGGGCGCGGTCAACGTGCGCACCGGCAACTTCGAGTACTTCGACAACACCGAGCAGCGTCTCGGCCCCGAGCACTTCATGGCGTCGGGCGCGCTGCCGCCGGGCTTCGCCGCCGTGCGCATCGGCGACGAGTACTACTGGGACGGCGGGCTGGTTTCCAACACGCCGCTGATGCAGGTGCTGGGCGGCCATCCGAAGGCGAACACGCTGGTGTTCCAGGTGGATCTGTGGAGCGCGCTGGGCGAGCTGCCGCGCAGCCTGCTGGACGTGCCGGGCCGGGTGAAGGACATCCAGTACTCCAGCCGCACCCGCGCGGTCACCGACCTGTTGCAGCAGGCGCATGAGCAGAGGCAGGTTCTGCGCGATCTGCTGGCGCGCATCCCGGCCAGCCGGCGCACCGGCGATGCGCTGTGCCGCAAGGTCGAGGCGATGGCACGCGACATGCGCTACAACGTCGTCCAGCTGATCTACCGCGACAAGCCCTACGACGGCCAGGACAAGGATTACCAGTTCGGCCGCGCCAGCATGCGTGCGCACTGGGACAGCGGCATGCAGGCGGTGCGGCGCACCCTGCAGCACGCGCAGTGGCTGGACCTTCCGTCCGCCGAGCAGCCCTTCGTCACCCACGACATGCATCGCGCCGCGGACGAATAGCCGCAGCACCCGATGCCGCGGGGAGCGCCGCCGGCCGCATCCGGCGTCGCCGGCGCGGTCGTGGCCGGGCCGCGAACGCGCTACGCTTCGGCGGCATGTGTTCGCCGCCGGTGTTGCGGCGGTCGCCGGGAGTGTGCATGGACGAGTTGGTCGGCCAGCCTGCGGTTCCCGCATTGCTCGTGCTGACGCCCGCGGAAGCGCAGGCATTGCGGCGCCATGCCGGGACGCTGGCGACGCGCGCGGAGGCCTGCGGCAGCGCCCATGTCGCCGCTCTCGCCGCGCAGCCCGAACTGGCGCGGGTGCTGGCGGGCCGCGATCCGGCGCTGCTGGCCGCGCAGTTTGCCGAGCACTACCGCGCGCTGCTGGGCAAGGACTATGACTGCGCCCGCCGCACGGTTCTGGATCAGCTGGGCGCGCGCCATCAGCAGCTTGGCATCGACGACCGCTGGCTGGTGCTGACCAATACCCTGTTCGTGCAGGATCTCGACGAAGGCATCCGCGGGCTGGGCCTGCCGGCCGCGGATGCCGCCGAGCTCAGTCGCGGCCTGGCCAAGCGCTGCCGGCTCGACCTGCACTGGATGCTCGAGGGCCATGCCGCCGCGGAAGCGCGGCGGCTGGCGGCCCGCGAGTCGTTTTACCGGGCACTCGCCGAAGCCAACCGGCTGTTCGCGACGTCGGCGCCGCAGGCGCCGTTGCCGGCAGTCTTTGCCCATCTGGTCGAATTGCTGGTGGACGCGCTGGACTTGCGGCTGGCGTGGCTGGGCTTTGTCGATCCGGTCAGTCTCGCGATCGAGCCGCTGGCAATGGCGGGCGTGGCGGCGGCTTATCTGGAAGGCATCGCGATCAGCGCCGATGGCGCACGGGCGCAGGGACGCGGCCCGGCCGGCAGCTGCGTGCGCCTGGGCCTGCCGCAGGTGGCCGACGCCGAAAGCGATGCCGGCTTCGCCGCCTGGCGCTCCCGCGCCCGGATGCACGGCATCGGTGGCCTGGTGGCGGCGCCCCTGCGGCTGGCGGACGGCCGCCGCGGGGTGCTGGCGCTGTACCGCGCCAGCGGGCAGCACTTTCCCGATGACATCGCCGCGCTCGCGGCGCGCCTGGCCGACGACCTTGCGGCCTTTCTCGATCGCCGCGGCGAAAACGTGGCGCTGGATCGCCTGCGCCGCTTCCAGGAGGCAGTCGAACGCTTGCAGCAGGCGTTGCTGGCGCGTCCGGCGCCGCGGTCGATGTTCGAGAGCCTGGTCGGCATCCTGCAGTCGCATACCGACGCTTACGCCAGCTGGGTGCATGTGCCCTGTGACCGCGCGGGCCTGCGCGCGATCGCGGTCGGTGCGCGCGATCCCGCGATGGACACGATGATGCGCGCACTGCTGCTGCCGCTGGACGCCGGCGCCGGATTGCTGTCGAGCCTGCCGGGCGTGCGCGCGTACCTGGGCGGCACGCCGGTGGTGGCGCGGATGGTCGATGACGCCTCGCTGCAGTACGTCGCGTCCCGCCACGAGGTTGCGCGCAGCGTGGCGGCGGTGGGCGCGTGGCCGCTGTTCGGCGACGATCCGGCGCGCCCGGTGGCGGTGTTCTCGGTCGCCGCCCGCGAGAGCGATTATTTCAACGAACCGCTGCGCCGCCTGTTCGACCAGCTGGCCGCGGGCGTGCGCGTCGCGCTGCTGCAGCACGCCGATGACGTCGAACTGCGCCGGCTGAGCTACAGCGACGCGCTGACCGACCTGCCCAACCGTACGGCGTTCGAGAGCCACGTGCGCGCCCAGCTGGCGCAGTCGCTGGGGCAGGACGACACCCTGGCGGTGGGCATCCTCGATCTCGACGGCTTCAAGGTCTGGAACGACACCTACGGCCACGCCGCCGGCGACGTGCTGCTGACCACGGTGGCCGGGCGTCTGGCGCGCAGCGTGCGCGGCGACGATCTGGTCGCCCGGCTGGGCGGCGACGAGTTCGGGCTGGTGGTTCGCACCGCGGGCGCGGACGATCTCGACACCTTGTCGGCGCGCCTGCTGGCCGCGGTGGTCGAGGGCGATCCCGAGCTCGAGCGTGTCTCCGGCAGCCTCGGCTGGGCGGTCGCGCCGCGCGGCGGCCGCGATTTCAGCGAACTGCTGATGCACGCCGACGAGGCGATGTACGCGGCCAAGAGCGCCGGTCGCGCGACCTTTCGCGTCTACGAGGGCGAAGTGGCCGCACATGCCGAGCGCCGGATGGCGGTGCGCCACGCATTCCCGCAGGCGCTGGAGGGCGGCGCCATCCGCTTCTGGCTGCAGCCGGTGGCCGATCTGGCCGCGGCGCGGCTGCTCGGCTTCGAGATGCTGGCGCGCTGGGTGGATGGCGACGACGTGCGCCCCGCCGCCGCGTTCATCGCCGAGGTCGAGCGCGATCCCGCGCTGGTGCGCGCGCTGGGACGGCAGGCGCTGGCCGTGGCGCGCCGGTTGCGCGATGCGCTGGCGGACCGCGGGCGCCCGCTCGCCATGGCGCTGAACATCGGCAGCGGCCACCTGCTGCATCCGGGCTTCACCGATGACCTCGAGCAGCTGCTCGGCGCCAGCGCGCGCGGCATCGTGCTCGAGGTCACCGAGGCGGCGTTGATCGCGGATTTGCCGCGGGCGCAGCGCGTGCTGCAGGCCGCGCAGGCGCGCGGCGCGCGCATCGCGCTGGACGATTTCGGTTCCGGGCATCTGTCGCTGCAGCAGGCGGCGCGCCTGCCGGTGGACGAGCTCAAGCTCGACCGCAGCCTGATCGCCGGCCTGCCGACCGGCAGCGGCGAGTTCGCCGTGGCCAGCGCGGCGATCCTGCTGGCGCGCATGCTCGGCAAGCCGCTGGTGGCCGAGGGCATCGAGACCGGCGAGGAGCTGGAGCTCTGGCTGCGCATGGGCGGACGCTACGCGCAGGGCTACTGGCTGGGGCGGCCGATGCCGGAGTCCGGGCTGATCGACTGGATCGATGCGCTGCGCCTGCTGCCGCGACCCGCGGCGTCGTCACCGCTGCGTGACCTGATCCTGATCGGCAGTGCGCTGCAGCGGCCCGAGGCGCTGCTGGCGCGCCTGCGGCAGGGAGGCGACAACGCCCTGCTGGCCTGGTTCGAGGAACGCGCCGGGCGCTATGGCCAACTGCCGGCCTGGGCCGCGGCGCGCGCGGCGGTGCGCGCACTCGAGGGCAGCGCCGGCAGCGCCGGGGTGCAGGTCGTGCAGGCGCAGCTGCGGATGCTGCTGGCGCAGATCGAGGCTCACTACGCGCAGACGCAGGACTGATGCCGGATCGCGTTACAGCGCGAGCGGCGGCTGACCCGCGGCGGCGAGCTTGCGGTTGATCGCCTGCAGCGGCTGGCCGGTGAGGGTCCGCCAGTGCGTCAGCGTCGCACCCAGCGCAGCATGTGCCAGTGCATAGCCGCTGCGCGCATCGGGCGTCGGCGCCACGTCGGCGCCGTCCACCGCCGCGTCCAGCGCGTCCAGCCGGTGCTCCAGCGCGCGCAGGCTGTCCTCGTGGCTGATCGGCGCGCCCATCGAGTTGCGCGGATCGGCGTGCATGGGCAGGTCCGACAGCGCGCGCAAATGGCCGTCGTAGTCGAGCAGCGCGGTTTTCAGCGCGGGCACCGCGGCTGCGCGCGCCAGCAGCGCCGCATGCAGTGTCTCGTCCTGCTTCAGCGCCATCGCCACCGCGGCGCGGTCGGCCTCGATCCGCTGCGCCAGCGCGAACTGCGCGGCGTAGTCGGCTGCGGTCATGCCGCGCACGCGCGGATCGGGTACGACCTTGAGCGTCTGCGTCAGCACGCGACCGTCGACATCCAGCGTGATCCGGTAGTCGCCCGGCGGTGCCCAGACGCCGTCGCTCCAGCTGCCCTCGTCGCCGGCCAGCGGCGCAGGCGCCGCGCAGCGCAGGTTCCAGACGAAGCGGTGCAGGCCCGGTGCGGTGGCCAGCGCGATCGGCGGCACGATCCAGCCGGGCGCGATCTGGATCGCGGCCAGGTCCGTCACCGGCACCTTGTCGGTGCTGCGGTAGCGGCGCACGAGGTGGCCGGCCGCGTCGCTGATCGTCAGCGTGACCGTCTTCGCGGCCGTCGGCAGCGTGTAATCGATGAAGGCGCCGTCCGGCGGATTGGTGCCGCGCGGCTCGCTCATCGGCAGCGGCGTGCCGGTGAAGCCCTCGGGGCGCACGCGGTAAGCAAGTGCTGGCGCAAACAGGTATGCGCCGCGCGCAGCGACGGCGGTCGCCATCTGCCGCAGCGGGGTGACGTCGTCCATGATCCAGAAGCCGCGGCCATGGGTGGCGATCACCAGATCATCGTTCTTGACCACCAGGTCGCGCACCGAGGTCACCGGCAGGTTCTGCTGCAGCGGCTGCCAGCGGCCACCGTCGTCGAAGGACACGAACACGCCGCGTTCGGTACCGGCATACAGCAGACCGGGCGTCACCGGATCGGCGCGCACCACGTTGACGAAATCGCCGTCGGGGATGCCGGCGACGATCGCCTGCCAGGTCTTGCCGCCGTCATGCGTGCGGAAGATCCAGGGATTGCGGTCGTCGAGGCGATGGCGATCGACGGACACGTACGCGCTGGCGTCGTCGAAGGCCGAGGCGTCGATGTTGCCGACCTTCGACCACGGCGTCAGCGCCGGCGGGGTGACGTTGGCCCAGTGTGCGCCGCCGTCGCGGGTCACCCAGACCAGGCCGTCGTCGGTGCCGGCCCAGATCAGTTTCGCGTCGCGCGGCGACGGCGCGAGGCTGTAGACCACGCCGCGGCGCGGTCCCGGCACCGGAGTGTCCATGGCGGTGACCGCATCGAGATTGGCCGGTACGCCGGGATCCTCGCGGGTCAGGTCGGGGCTGATCGCGGTCCAGTGCGCGCCGCCGTCGGTGGTGCGGAAGATGCGCTGGTTGGCGAAGTACAGCGCCTTCGGATCGGCTGCCGAGAACACCAGCGGCAGCGTCCAGGTCACGCGGTAGGTGCCGGGCAGGGCGAGCGTCGGATCGACCGATTGCGTCTGCTGCGTCCTGAGATCGAGCTTGTCGACGGTGCCGCCGTAGACGATGTCGGGATCGGTCGGGTCGGGCGCGAGCATGCCGCTTTCGCCGCCGGCCCGGGTCTCGTGAAACTGCATCATGCTGATGCCGTCGATGGTGCCGGTGCGGCTGGGCACGCAGGCCGCGCCGGAGTCCTGCTGCGCGCCGCAGACCCGGTACGGGAACCGGTTGTCGGTGACCACGTGGTACATCTGCGCGGTCGGCTGGTTGTACCAGCTCGACCAGACCCTGCCGCCGTCCACCGACACCACCGCGCCCTGGTCGACGCCGAGGATGCGGTGCGCCGGGTCGGCCGGGTCGATCCACAGCACGTGGTAGTCGTCGCCGCCGGGCGCGCCCTTGATCGGCACGAAGGTCCTGCCGGCGTCGCGCGATTCGTACAGCGCGGTGTTGGCCGCGTAGATCCGGTTCGCGTCGCGCGGATCGACGGTGATGCCGCCGAAGTACCAGCCGCGCTGCCAGACGCGCACGTCGCTGCTGGCGCGGGTCCAGGTCGCACCGCCGTTGTCGGAGCGGTACAGGCCGCCGGCCGTGGCGTCGACCATCGCATAGACGCGCTGCGGATCGGAAGCTGCCACGGCGATGCCGATGCGGCCCGGATCGGCGGCGAAGCCGTGCGCGGGCTGGCTGATCTCGCTCCAGTGCGCGCCGCCGTCGCTGGACTTGTACAGGCCCGAGCCGGGGCCGTTGGACGGCGGGTAGACATTCCACGGCGGTCGCCGCGTCTGCCACAGCGCGGCGTAGATCACCCGGCTGTCGGCCGGATCGAAGGCGAGATCGATCGCGCCGGTGTTCGCGTTCTTGTACAGCACCTTGGCCCAGGTCCGGCCGCCGTCCGTGCTCTTGAACACGCCGCGCTCGGTGTTGGCGCCGTAAGGGTGGCCCAGCGCGGCGACGTAGACCACGTCGGGGTTGTGCGGATCGACCAGGATCCTGCCGATCGCCTGGGTGTCGGCCAGTCCGATGTGCGTCCAGGTCTTGCCGGCATCGACGGACTTGTACATGCCGTTGCCGAGGGCGATGTCCGAGCGCATGTCGGCCTCGCCGCTGCCGACGTAGATCACGTCCGGATCCGACGGCGCCACCGCGATCGCGCCGATCGAGCCCACCGGCTCGCGGTCGAAGATCGGCGTCCAGGTGCGCCCGGCGTTGTCGCTCCGCCACACGCCGCCGTCCACCGCGCCGAAGTAGAAGCGCTGCGGATGCTGCGGCACGCCGGTCACCGCCAGCACGCGGCCGCCGCGGAAGGGGCCGATCAGGCGCCAGTGCAGCGCGGCCAGATCGCGGGCCGGCACGGACGCGGGTGCAGGTGCGGCCGGAGGGGCGGCCTGCACCGTGCTGCCGGCCGCGCCGAGGATCAGGGCAAGCACGGTGGCGAACGACAAGCGGACGTGGCGCATGGGGGGCGATCCTGCGGCGGCAAAGCGCCGATCATAGACAAAGCAGGGATTGGTGTGGCG
>JAKAZT010000059.1 GCA_021815695.1 Pseudomonadota bacterium | reverse complement strand
TGATCGGACATAGGCTGCAGCCGCGGGAGCGGCCGGGAACGGGAAGGTGATGCGCGATTATACGGGTCCGGCGTCGTAGCTCCCGGTCTGTCGGGTCCGGCCGTGTTGCGCGCCTTGACAAGCTCCGACTGGCGCATTGCATTCGCCGCCCGTCTGGTGCAATCCGAAGGACCTTCCGCACGTGAGCCGCCTCGCATGCCGAAGCGCAGTGGCCCGAAAGGCCCTTCGCTGTGCTCAGGGTGACAACGAAGTGATCATTGTGGCGAAGTGGCCACCCTGGCGAAGTTGTTCACTTGGTGCAGTTGTCATCCCGGCAAATTTGTCATCCTCAGGGCGCAGCCCGAAGGACCTTCCACGCGTGAGCCGCCCCGCATGCCGAAGCGCGGCGGTCCGAAAGACCCTTCGCTTACGCTCAGGGTGACAACGAAGTGGTCATCTTGGCGAAGTTGTCATCCTGAGGGCGCAGCCCGAAGGATCTGGTCAGCGACCGACGCAGGATGAGCAGGCCATCGGCACGCATGCCTCCATGCGTCGCGCCCCGGTCGCCCCTCCCCGACGCAGCGCTCGTGGGCGCGAAGGCACCCACGAACACCACGCTGCGTTCGGGATGGCGGCAATGTGTGTCATGGGACTGCAAGACCATGCACGGCTGAGCCTCATGCCCATGCCATCATTTTGGCGAAATACGTATAGACGTCTTTACGTCTATTGACAGCAAGCCGGGCAACTGTCTAAAGTCGCCGCACTGCTCATCGAGACCGGCTGAGGGACAGGCCCTTTGAAGCCGGGGCAACCCGCGCGACGCGATCGCGCACGGTGCCAACTCCTGCGGGGATGCCTGCATCCGCCGAAAGATGAGCGCGTCAGCCCGGCCGCGACCGGGCAGCGCGCCCGTCATCGGTTCTCCGCAGTGCATGGGCCCCGCCGGAGAGCCGTCATGTCGCTGTTTGCCGCACCCGCCCTTCCGCTACTCGACGCCGTCGCATGCGAGCCGACGCTTGCGGCCGCATCTGGCACGACCGCGACCGCTGCCGCCAGCGGCAGCAAGGGCGAAACGCTGATTCGGCTGCAGCCCCGTCACGGTACGGGCGTGCGCGACGTGCGCCTGCGCTGGCGCCTGCATGGAGCCGCCGGCGCGCCGCTGCTGGCGGTGCTGGGCGGCATCTCGGCCGACCGCTGCGTTGTTGGCGATGCCGGCGAGCCGGGCTGGTGGGACGCGCTGGCCGGCGCCGGCCTTGCGCTCGATCCCGGGCGACAGCGCATCCTTGGCATCGACTGGCTGGACGCGCGCGATCTCGGCACGCCCGCGGTCGACAGCGCCGATCAGGCCGATGCCCTCGCCGCATTGCTCGATGCCCTGGCCCTGCCACGTCTGCACGCGCTGGTGGGGTCTTCCTATGGCGCCATGGTCGGTCTGGCCTTCGCGGCACGGCATCCGCAGCGCTTGCAACACCTGATCGCCATCGCCGGCGCGCATCGCGCCCATCCGCAGGCCGCGGCGCTGCGCGCGGTACAGCGCGCGATCGTGCGTTTCGCGCTTGAAAACGGCGACACCGTGACCGGTCTGGCGTTGGCCAGGCAGCTGGCGATGATCGGCTACCGCAGCCCGCGCGAGCTGGCGCGGCGCTTCAGCGCGCCATCCACGCTGCGCGACGGTCGCGTGCGTGTTGCCGCGGAAGACTGGCTGGACGCCGCGGGTGCGCGCTTTGCGCAGCGTTTCGATGCCGAACGTTTCCTCAGTTTGTCCGAGTCGATCGACCTGCACGCCGTCGATCCCGCCGCGGTGCGCGTGCCGACCACGCTGATCGGCTTCGCCACCGACCAGCTGGTGCCGGTGGCTGATCTCTGCGTTTTGCAGCGTGGGCTGGGCGCGCCCTGCGAGTTGCACGTGCTCGATTCCGACTACGGCCACGACGCTTTCCTCAAGGAAGCCGCGGCACTGGGCGCGCTGCTGCGCGGTTGTCTCGCGAGCTGTGGAGGTTGAGATGAGCGATTTCGAACTGGCGACCCGCGCCGCGCGCGCCGGACTCGAGCGTGATACCCAGCACGGCGCGGTGGTGCCGCCGATCCATCTTTCCAGCACTTTCAGCTTCGCCGGCTTCGCGCAGAAGCGCGCCTACGACTACAGCCGCAGCGGCAATCCCACGCGCGACCTGCTGGCCGGCGCGCTGGCCGAACTGGAAGAGGGCGCCGGTGCCGTGGTGACCGCCAGCGGCATGGCCGCGATCACGCTGGTGCTGGAGACCCTGCCCATCGGTGCGCGGGTGCTTGCGGCGCACGATTGCTACGGCGGCACCTGGCGCCTGCTCGATGCCTGGTCGCGCTCGGGCCGGCTGCAGGTGCAGTTCGCCGACCTGACCGACGCGCGCGCGCTGGCCGCGGGCCTCGCCGGGCAGCCGGCACTGGTGTGGGTCGAGACACCGTCCAACCCGCTGCTGCGCATCACCGACATCCGTCACGTCGCCCGGGCCGCGCACGCCATCGGCGCCGAAGTCGTGGTCGACAACACCTTCCTCTCACCGGCGCTGCAGCAGCCGCTGCAGCTGGGCGCCGATCTGGTGGTGCATTCGACCACCAAGTACCTCAACGGCCACAGCGATGTGGTCGGCGGCGCGGTGGTGGCGCGCACGCCCGAGCGCGCCCAGCAGTTGGCGTGGTGGGCCAATTGCCTGGGCCTGACCGGCGCGCCCTTCGACAGCTGGCTGACCCTGCGCGGCCTGCGCACGCTCGGCGCCCGCATGCGCGTGCACCAGGAGAACGCGACCCGGATCGCCGAACTGCTGGCGATGCATCCGGCGGTGGCTGCGCTGCATTACCCGGGGCTGACCACGCATCCGGGTCACGCGCTGGCGGCGCGCCAGCAGCGCGGCTTCGGCGCCATGCTGAGCTTCGAGCTGCGCGGCGGCGAGCCTGCCATTCGCGCCTTGCTCGACGGCCTGCGCTGCTATTCGCTGGCCGAATCGCTGGGCGGCGTCGAGAGCCTGATCGCGCATCCGGCCACCATGACCCACGCCGCGATGACACCCGAGGCGCGCCGCGCGGCCGGCATCGCGGATGGTCTGCTGCGGTTGTCGGTCGGGATCGAGGACAGCGATGACCTGACCCGCGATCTCGCCGCCGGGCTGGCACGCGCCGAGGCCGCCGCGCGCAGTGCGTGCGCCTGCACGGTGCCGGCATGAGCGCGGTGCTGGCCGAGCGCATCGTCGCGCCATCGCGAATCGCGTCGTGTCACGCCGTCGTGCTGCTGGGCACCGGGGTGGTCGGCGGGGCCTTTCTCAAATTGCTCGATACGCCCGCGGCGGCATCGCTGCGTCTGGTCGGCGCGGCCAACTCGCGTCGGCAACAGGTCAACCCGGCACACCTCGCCGATCGCGGCCTGCGCGAAAGGCTGAAGTCGGAAGGCGACGTGCGAGACGATGCCAGGCTGCTGGCCGCGCTCGAGACTTGCGGCACGACCAGCAGGGTGATCATCGATGCCACCGCCAGCGTCGGCCTGGCCACGCGTCACCCCGAATGGCTTGCACGCGGCTGCCATGTCGTCACTGCCAGCAAGGCGCTGGCGGGCGGCGATCTGGCCGACTGGCGTGCCCTGCAGGGCGCCCTTGCGCGCGGTGGGCGCTACGGCGATTCGGCCACCGTCGGCGCCGGCTTGCCGGTACTGGCCACGTTGCGTCGCCTGCGCGCCTGCGGCGACCGCCTGCTGGCGCTGGAAGGGGTGTTCTCCGGATCGCTGTCGTGGCTGTTCAACCGCTACGACGGCACGCGCCCGTTCTCGGCCCTGCTGCGCGAGGCGCGCGCATGCGGCTACACCGAACCCGACCCGCGTGCGGACCTGTCCGGCGAGGACGTCGCGCGCAAGCTGCTGATCCTCGCCCGCAACGCCGGCTTCGCACTCGATCGCGACGCCGTGGAAGTGACAAGCCTGGTGCCCGAAGCCCTGCGCGCGCTGGATGCCGGGGCTTTTCTCGATCGGCTGGAGATCCTTGACGCCCCGTTGGCCGCGCGTCATGCCGAAGCAGCCGCTCGCGGACACGTCTTGCGTCATCTCGCGCGCCTCGATCGCCACGGTCGCGCCCGCGTCGGGCTGGTCGAAGTGCCGGCCGGGCATCCCGCCGCGCGTCTGCGCGGCACCGACAACCTGTTCGCGCTGACCACCACCCGTTATCGCGCGCAGCCGCTGGTGATCCAGGGCCCCGGCGCCGGCCCCGAGGTCACCGCGCAGGCGCTGCTGGGGGATGTGCTGGCCCTGGGGTGAGACGGCGCGTGGCGGTCAGCACGATCGCGTTGCCCTGGTTGCCCCATGCGCCGCTCAAGGTCCGGTGATGCGCTCGGCCGTCGCCTCATCCGGCGGCACCAGCGGTTCGCGCGGATGCTCGCGGGCTTCGAGCCGGGCGGCTTCGACCGATGGCGTGCGCCATCCGGAGCGCACACCCCACAGGTAGAACACCAGGCCGATCGCGGCGACGACGACCAGATCCCAGCCGTAGGGCAGGTAACCCTTGCCGCCGAACGCGGTACTGCCCAGCCATGAGACCGCGGCCAGCGTGGGCAGGTAGCACACCAGCCACCACGCGCCTTTGAGCTGGCGGCCGAAATCGTGCCAGCCGGCCTTGGCCTGGTAGTAGAAGTACACCGGCAGCGCCACGACCATCAGCAGGATGATCTCACCGGTCAGCGGCCACTTGGCCCAGTAGAGCAGCTCGGTGGACATGATGAAGGCGATGCCGGCCAGCCACGGCAATCCGGCGAGACGCAGCGGGCGGTGCAGTTCCGGCGCGGTGCGGCGCAGGGTCATCACGCTGACCGGTCCGGTGAGGTAGGAGATGATCGTCGCCACCGAGATCACCGCCGCCAGCGTGCCCCAGCCGCGGAAGAAGAACAGGAACAGATAGGACACGACGAGGTTGAGCCACATCGCCGGGCGCGGCACGCCCCACTTCGGATGCAGATGGCCGAATACCCTCGGCAGCGTGCCGTTGCGCTCCATGCCGTAGATCATGCGCGAGGTGGTCGCGGTGTAGGTGATGCCGGTGCCGCTGGGGCTGATGAAGGCGTCGGCGTAGAGCAGGATCGCCAGCCAGTTGAGGTTGACGATGATCGCCAGCTCGGCGAACGGCGAGCGGAAGTCGATGCCGTGCCAGCCGGCCCTGGCCAGCATCGCCGGCGGCACCGCGCCGAGGTAGGCCACCTGCAGGATCACGTAGACCACGGTCGCCAGCGCGATCGAGCCGAGGATCGCGAAGGGGATGCTCTTGCCGGGATTGCGCGCCTCGCCGGCCAGGTTCACCGGGCTCTGGAAGCCGTTGAAGCTGAACACGATGCCCGCGGTAGCGACCGCCGTCAGCAGCGCGGCGAAGTCCAGCGCATGCGTGCCGCCGTGCACGCCGACCGCGAAATTGCCGCGGTGGAAACCGCTGGCGATCAGGGCGATGCCGGTCGCGGCCGGCACCACCAGCTTGATCATCGTGATCACGCTGTTGGAGCGCGCAAACAGTTTCACGCTCCAGAAGTTGATCAGGAAATACACGATCACCAGCGCCGCGGCGATGAGCAGGCCGGGCGTCGTCAGTTCCTTGCCGACATACAGCGCTTGCGCCCAGGTGTAGGGCCACGAGGCCATGTACTGCACCGACGCTTCGGCCTCGACCGGGATCACCGAGACGATCGCGATCCAGTTGGCCCAGGCCGCGATGAAGCCGACCAGCGAGCCGTGCGAGTAGTGGCCGTAGCGCACCATGCCGCCGGACTCGGGGAACATCGATCCCAGCTCGGCATAGGTCAGCGCGATGGTGGTGATGATCGCCGCACCCAGCACCCACGCCCACACCGCGCCCGGTCCCGCCAGTCCGGCCGCGCGCCAGGCCCCGAACAGCCAGCCCGAGCCGATGATCGAGCCCAGCCCGGTGAACATCAGCGCCATCGGGCCGACGTCGCGGCGGACGGAAGAGGGTGCGGGCATGGAGACTTCCTGCGGCGGGCGCGCGATGCGCTTCAAGGTGGGCGATGGTTGCAGAGTCGGGCGGGGGATGCCATCCGCGGGAGGTCAAGCGGCGCGCGCACTTGTGATTGGCAACCCTTGTGCTCGCTTCAAAAAGGATCAGGAGCAGAGCTTTCGTGCGCCTCTGGCGCGCGAGGTCCTTCTCTTTGTGTTTGTCCAAAAGAGAAGGACCCAAGAGAAAACGGCACCCCCGCTTGGCGCTTGCCGGGCATTCCTGCCCGGCAAATCCGTGAGCCGGGGCCGGGCCCTGCGGGCCTGTCGTCTCCGACTCACCGCCGCGCAGGGGGCGGGCAGAGCAGCGCGCCATCCGGGCCTGGCCCGCACTCAGTGCGCCACCGCTGCACGGTGACGCGAGAGCAAGAGCCGTGAGCCGGAGCCTCGGCCTTGAGCGTCATTTCGCGAGGGCGCGAATGTCTGTATTCGGCCAGAAACGGACATTCCGGCCTGAACCTACGCCTTACCCGCTTCCGCCTGCATCGCCCGGATGCTGCGCATTTGCGGAATGGCGAGGCAGATCAGGGCAATCGTGGAGAGCGTGAAGCCGGCGATGGCGAACAGCGCTGTCAGCGAAACCACCTTCAGCAGCGCGCCGGCAACGGCTGCAGACAGCGGACCGAGGCCCATGAACATGAACATCAGGATACTCATGGTGCGCCCCATCATCACCTGCGAGACGCGCTGCTGGATCCAGGTGAAGATGGCGATCTGCACGATGCCGCCGAGTACGCCGGTGCACAGCAGCAGAGCTGCGCCGGCGTAGGTGGTGTGTACCAGCGTCAGCGCGGCCAGCGTCAGGCCAACCAGGCTGTCAATGCACAGCACCATCACGCCGAGGTGGCCGCGTATCAAACGTTGGCCCAGACCCGACAGGAAACTGCCTGCGAACATGCCGATGCCTTGCGCGGTCATCAGGATGCCGAGCGAGGCTGCGCCGAGGTTCATGCGTGTGTCCGCCAGCACCGGCAGGCCCACCTGGATCGGGCCGCCCACGAACACCGACACGAAGCACGCGTAGAGGACGAAGGCGCGCAGCGGCGTGTCTGCCCACACGTAACGGATGCCAGCGGCGATGCTGGTGAATACGCTTCCGCTCTTTTCCGACGGATGAAAATCGCCGTGGATGCGGATCAGTGCCAGCGACACGAGCGAGAATACGAAGCTGGCCGCGTCGATGACGAACGCCAGGCCGAGTCCGTGCGCGTCCGGGACCGCGTTTGCAGAGGGTTGGTGGTGCGCGCCCAGCACGATCACGAAACCGGCGAGCACAGGGCCGCCGATCATGCTGAGTTGGCGCATGCCCATGAACGCCGCGTTTCCGGCGCGCAATTGCTGCGGCTGCACCAGTTGCGGCAGGATCGCCGAACTGGCGGGGTAGGCAAACGCTGTGGACAGCCCGATGCCGAGTGCCAGCAGATACACCATCCACATCTGGATGGCCGCAGCGAGAACCAGCGTCGCGAGGATCGCGATGCAAGCCGCGTTGACGGCACGCGCGCCCAGCAACACGCGCCGCGGCGACACGCGGTCCACCACCGCGCCGCCGGCCAGCATGAACACTGCTCGCGGGAACGCCATCACCGCCAGCACTACGCCCAGTGCAGCGGGATCGTTGGTGAGTTTCAGCACCAGCCACGGCAGTGCCACCAGCGTGAACTGGTCCCCAAACGCCGAAACCGAGCTGCCAAAGAACAGCAGGCTGAAGTCGCGATTCTTGAACAGCGAATTGCGCACCGGCCCTTGATCCTTTGACGGACTGGTGCTCATCGAAGTATCGCCGACGCTGCGCATAGGTTTTCCGAGACCAGGTCAGAGTGCAGTCTCACCGACCGACTGCTTTGGGTCGATATCTGCCGTTCACCGCTGGGTAGTGGCCATCGTGACGCGAAGGGAGGCCTGCCGGCAAGGCACACGAAATCCCGAGCGCAGTCATGGCCGCCTGTTGAATCACACGTCACCTCCTGATCGGAGGAGCCGCGCTCTTGATCTGTCTCTTCGAAGAGTGCGGGCCGCCAGGATGGCCCGCGGCTCTGCCCGGGGCCGCTGCGCGCCAAGCGGGGTGGCCCTCTCGTTTGGTTACTTTTCTCTTGGCCACGCAAGAGAAAAGTGACTCGCCCTCCGCAGGAGGACGAAAGCTCATCGTCAGCACTCGATCACGTTGACCGCCAATCCGCCGCGCGACGTTTCCTTGTACTTGTCCTTCATGTCGTTGCCGGTGTCGCGCATGGTCTTGATCACCTTGTCCAGCGACACGCGGTGCTTGCCGTCGCCGCGCAGCGCCATGCGGCTGGCGTTGATCGCCTTGACCGCGCCCATCGCGTTGCGCTCGATGCAGGGGATCTGCACCAGGCCGCCGATCGGGTCGCAGGTCAGGCCGAGGTTGTGCTCCATGCCGATTTCGGCGGCGTTCTCGACCTGGCCGATGCTGCCGCCCAGCGCGGCGGTCAGGCCGCCGGCGGCCATCGAGCAGGCGACGCCGACCTCGCCCTGGCAGCCGACCTCGGCGCCGGAGATCGAGGCGTTTTCCTTGTACAGGATGCCGACCGCGGCGGCGGTCAGCAGGAAGGTGAACACGCCGTCCTCGTTGGCGCCGGGACAGAAGCGGTCGTAGTAGTGCAGCACCGCCGGCACGATGCCGGCGGCGCCGTTGGTGGGTGCGGTGACCACGCGGCCGCCGGCGGCGTTTTCCTCGTTGACCGCCAGCGCGTACAGATTGACCCAGTCGAGGATGCTCAGCGGATCGCGCAGGCAGGCTTCGGGCTGCGCGCGCAGCTCGGCGGCCATCGCCGGCGCGCGCCGCTGCACCTTGAGCCCGCCGGGCAGGGTGCCGGGTGAACGCAGGCCGCGTGCGACGCAGTCCTGCATCGCCTGCCAGAGCGTGCGCAGGCCGTCGCGGATCTCGGTGTCGCTGCGCCAGGCGCGTTCGTTCTCCAGCATCACCGCGGCGATGGTCTTGCCGGTTTGCGCGCAGATTGCCAGCAGTTCGTCGCCGCTGCGGAAGGGGTGCGGCAGCGGCGTGGTGTCGGCGACGATGCGGTTCTCGGCGGCCTCGTCGTGATTGACCACGAAGCCGCCGCCGACCGAGTAGTAGTCGCGTGTCGCCAGCAGTTCGCCGGCGGCGTTCCAGGCGGAAAAGCGCATGCCGTTGGAATGGTGCGGCAGTCGTTGTCGCTTGTTGAACAGCAGATCCCGCGCCTCGTCGAAGGCGATCGCGTGGCGGCCCAGCAGGCGGATGCGCTTTTCGCCGCGGATGCGTTCGAGCGTCGCCGGGATGGCGTCGGGATCGACGCGGTCCGGCCACGTGCCCTCGAAGCCGAGCAGCAGCGCCTTGTCGCTGCCATGGCCGCGCCCGGTCAGCGCCAGCGAGCCGAACAGCTCGCACTGCACGCGCGCGACCTCGCCCAGCACGCCCTTCTCGTCCAGCCAGCGGCTGACGAAGCGCGCCGCGGCGCGCATCGGCCCCACGGTGTGCGAGGACGACGGCCCGATGCCGATCTTGAACAGATCAAAGGTGCTGACGGCCATGGCGGGTCCTGCGCGGCGTCGCGGAGAAAGTGAAGGCTGCGTATTCTATGCCCTCCCCGCGACCGCACCCTACGCCTGCGCATGCAACTGCAGCTCTACCAGCGCGACCATTGCCGCCTCTGCGATCTCGCGCTGGCGGTGCTGGCCGCGGCGCGGACGCCGGAGTTCGCCAGCGTGTGGATCGACGACGACCCCGTGCTGGAGGCGCGCTACGGCGCGCGCGTGCCCGTGCTGCGCGATGCGCGCGACGGCCGCGAGCTCGGCTGGCCGTTCGATGCCGCCGCGGTGCGGCGATTCCTGGCCGACGGCGCGGCCTGATCCCGGTCAAGGCGCGCCCGCCGCCGCGGGGCAAGACTGCGGGCATGACCGATCCCGCGCTCTACCCCTGCTTCCTCGGCCCCTACGGCGAAAACGACGAGCTGTTCGAGCGCGTGCTGGTCGAACTGCTGCGCGACCACGTGTTCTGGCGACGCAATTTCCATCCCGAGGATCCGCCGGCGATCCCGACCCACGCCGCGCAGCGCGCCGACTATCAGGCGTTCACCGCGCGCATGCGCCGCGAACTGCACGCGCTGACCGCGGCGCTGAAGCGTTCGGTGCCGTTCCACAGCCCGCGCTACATCGGCCACATGGCCTCGGACCTGCTGCTGCCGGGCCTGCTGGCGCAGATGGTCACGCTGCCCTACAACCCCAACAACGTCGTCGGCGATGCCGCGCCGGTGACGCTGGACATGGAGATCAGCGTCGGCCTGCAGCTGGCGCGCATGCTGGGCTATCCCGACGACGAGACGCGCCCCGACTGCGCCTTCGGCTGCCTGACCTCGGGCGGCACCAGCGCCAACATCCAGGCGCTGCGGCTGGCGCTGACGCAGAAGTGCTGGCCGCCCGCGCTGGCCGCGGCGTTGCGCGTCTGCGGCGAGGACCTCGTCACGGCCGCGTTGCCGGCGGGCGTGGTCGCCTGCGACGACTGGCAGCTCGGCAATCTGCCGGCGGCGACGGCGATCGCCCTGTTCGAGGCCTGGCTCGCGCGCCTGGCGGATGCCGGCGCGGACGAGCGCGCGCGCCTCGCCGCCGCGCTGGCGCAGCAGCGCGTCGAGAGCCTGGGCATCGCCGAGTTTTTCCGCCGCCACCCGCAGCTGGACGCGCCGTGGGTGATCACGCCGGTGACCGCGCATTATTCGTGGCCCAAAGCGGTCAAGCTGCTCGGCCTCGGCAGTGCCCAGCTGCGGACGGTGCCGGAGCGCGCCATGCGCATGGACGCCGACGCGCTGGATGCGTTGCTCGATCAGGCGCAGCGGCAGCACCAGTCGGTGCTGATGGTGGTCGGCGTGCTCGGCACCACCGAGTTCGGCACCATCGATCCGATCGACCGCATGGTGGCCGCGCGCGAACGCTCTGCTGCGGCCGGACTCGGCTTCGACGTGCACGTGGACGCGGCCTGGGGCGGTTATCTGGCCACGCTGTTTCGCGCCGCGGACGGCAGCCTGCTGCCGCCGGAGCGCGTGCGCGAGGGCTTTGCGCAGTTTCCCGGCGCCGGCGTGCACGCCGCCGTCGCGGCGCTGGCCGCGACCGACAGCGTCACCGTTGATCCGCACAAGCTCGGCTATCTGCCCTACGGCGCCGGCGCCTTCATCTGCCGCGACCATCGGCGCATGGCGCTGCTGGCCGAGGACGCCGACTACGTCTTCGATCGTGCCGGCGCCAGCGATTACCGTGCCATTTTCCGCGCCCTGGGCCGCTACACGCTGGAAGGCTCGAAGGCCGGTGCCGCGGCCGCGGCGGCCTATGTCACCCATCGCGTGCTGCCGCTCGATCGCGAGCATTTCGGCCGCATTCCGCGCGAGACGGTGCTGGCAGCCGAGCGTTTTCGCGCCGACATCGAACGCTTCGCCGCCGCGGTGGCCGATTGCGTCACGGTGACGGTGCCGTTCGAGCCCGACAGCAACCTGGTGTGCCTGGCGCTCAATCCGCGCGGCAATCATGCGGTGGCGCCGTGCAATGCCTTCGTCGCGCAGTTGCACGAACGGTTGCGCGTCGATCCGCAACAGCCGCTGCAGACGAAGGCGTTCTTCGGCTCGATCACCGCGCTGCGGCCGGCGGCGCTGGGCGCGCACGATACCGCGCGCATCCTCGCCGCGCTGGATCTCGATCCGCACACGCTGACGGCCACGCCGCAGGCGCAGGCCGGCGCGGATGACCGCCTGCTGATCCTGCGCCACACGCTGATGAACCCGTTCCTGCGCGACGAGGAAAACGACCGCGACTATCCGCGCATGTATCTCGACTATCTCGCCGGGCTGGTGCGCGCGCTGTGCGGCACAGGTGCGGCCGCTGCGGTCATGGTGACGCCAGCAGCAGGCGCGCGTTGACCGTCACCGCACGGCCGATGGTCGAGGGATCGGCCCATTGGCCACCGCCGACGCCGAAGGCCAGCCGGTCGAGACTGGCATTGACGGTGAGCACCACGTCCTTGCCCTGCGGCGCGAAATGCAGGGTCAATGCGACCGGTCGGCTGATGCCGCGCAGGCTGAGCGTGCCGCTGGCGGCCAGCGCACCGCCTGCCATCGCCTTGCAGCCGCTGGCGACGAAGTGTGCCTGCGGGAATTTCGCCACGTCGAAGAAATCCGCGCCGGGCAGCAGTTCGTCGCGCTGGCTGTTGCCGGTATCGGCACTGGCGAGATCGACGCGGACATCGAAATGGCAGGCGGCGGGTTGCGCCG
>JAKAZT010000058.1:9005-12684 GCA_021815695.1 Pseudomonadota bacterium | reverse complement strand
CCATCGGCTTCCTGCCGATGGCGCTACTCGCGCCTTCCCTGGCGCTCGCCCTGCGGGCCGCCTGCGGCGTTCGAGCGCGCTCCTGCGCGCTTCGTCGCGATCGCGCGATCTGCCACTGGCAGATCGCCAACGCGATCACCGCTCGGCTGCGCCTCGCGGGCTGTTGCGGACTCGCGCATCCTGCGCTCGCCTCGCAACCCGGCCATCGGCTTCCTGCCGATGGCGTTCGCGATCGCGCGATCTGCCACTGGCAGATCGCCAACGCGATCGCTCACCCCGGGGGCCAGTGGAGGGGGCGGCCGGCGAGCAGGTGAATGTGCAGGTGAAAGACGGTCTGACCGCCGTCACGGTTGCAGTTGAGGACGCAGCGATAGCCGGAGTCGGCATGGCCTTCGCTGCGGGCGAAGGCGGCAGCGGCCAGCAGCAGCTTGCCGAGCAGCAGGGCATCGTCTGCGCCGGCGGCATCGAGCGTCGGCAGCGGCTGCCGCTTGGGAATGAACAGCACGTGCAGCGGTGCCTGCGGATGGATGTCGCGAAAGCCGAGCACGTCATCGTCCTCGAACACGATGTCGGCCGGGATTTCACGGCGGATGATCTTGCCGAACAGGGTGTCGCTCATCGCCGTGCTCCGTATCGTCAGTCCAGGCTCTGGCGCCCGCCGAAGGCATGCGCGAGCGTCCCGCGATCGATGTATTCGAGTTCACCGCCCAGCGGCACGCCGTGCGCCAGCCGGGTCGCCGGCACGCCCGCGACGCGCGCCAGCTGCGCCAGGTAATGCGCGGTCGCCTCGCCTTCGACGGTCGGGTTGGTGGCAACGATCAGCTCCTGCACCTGACCCTCCGCCAGCCGTCGCTGCAGCAGGTCGAGCCCGAGTTCGGCCGGACCGAGCCCGTCCAGCGGCGACAACCGGCCGAGCAGAACGAAATACAGTCCACGGTAACCGGTGGCCTGCTCGACGGCGGCCAGATCGGCAGGCGATTCGACCACACACAGCAGCTGCGGATCGCGGCGGTCGCTGGCGCAGAGCACGCACAATCCGGCTTCGCTGAAATTGCGGCAGCGCGTGCAGTTGCCGATGCGCTGCATCGCCGCATCCAGTGTCGACGCCAGCCGACGCCCGCCCGCGCGGTCACGCTCGAGCAGATGATGCGCCATGCGCTGCGCCGATTTGGCGCCGACACCCGGCAGGCAGCGCAGCGCTTCCAGCAGCTGGTCGAGCAGCGGCGCCGCGTCGCTCACGGGCGGCTCCATTGCAGCGCGGTCACGCAGGTCAAGGTCGGCATGCTCAGAACGGCAGTTTGAAGCCGGGCGGCAGGTTCAGGCCGGATGCGAGTCCGCCCATGCGCTGCCGAGTCACCTCGGCGATCTTGTTGACGGCGTCGTTGAACGCTGCCGCGACCAGGTCCTCGGCCATTTCCGGGTCCTCGGCGAACAGCGCGCGGTCGATGCGCACACGGCGCACTTCGTGGCCTCCGCTCATGCTGACACTGACCACGCCGCCGCCGGCGCTGCCGGTGACTTCGGTCCCGGCAAGCTCGTCCTGCGCGCGCTTCATCTCCTCCTGCATGCGCTGGGCCTGCTGCATCATCTGGGCGATCTGCGCTTTCATCATGGGCCTGACTCCGGGGTTCGTATGCTTTGCGGCAGCACGCGGGCACCGAAGTCGCGCTTCAGCGTCTGCACCAGCGGATCGCCGTCGATCGCGGCGGCCGCGGCGGCCTGCTCTTCACTGCGAGCCCGCTCGGCACGCGCGGCCGGGCTGGCACTGATGTCGGCATCGGCCGCGACGAAACGCACCCGAACCCGGGTGCCGTCCATCGCCGCCGAAAGTTTTTCCTCGAGCTGGCTGGTGAACGGCTCGACGACCAGATGGAGATCCTGTTTCGGCAGCGCCAGCACCAGCACATCGCCCTCGCGAGCGCGCAATACGGCGTGGCGGGCCAGCTGACCGAGGGCTCCGCGCAAGCCGGCACGTTCGATCAATGCTTCCCAGTCCGGCGGTCCGGAGGGTGTCGCCGGCAGCGCATGCCCGACGACCGGTGCCGCTTCGGACACGGGCGGCGCCGCCCGCGCCGCCGCCGGCTTCGCACCGCCGTGCGCCGCACCCGCGGGCGTTGCAACCTCGCTGCCCGCGGCTTCGGGCAGCGGGCGGAAGGCCAGCATGCGCAGCAGCGCCATCTCGAAGCCGGTGATTTCGTCCGGCGCCAGCGGCAGATCGCGGCGCCCGCTGACGGCCAGCTGATAGCAAAGCTGCACGTCCTCGGGTGCCAGCCGTGCAGCCAGCGCATCGAGCGCCGCATTGGCAGCCGCGTCATCGCCGCCAAAGCCGGGCACCAGCTGGCGCAGCTGCACGCGATGCAGCAGTGCGGCAAGGTCATCGAGCACGGTGCCGAAATCCGGCGCGAAGGCTTCGATGCGCGCCGCTTCGGCCAGCAGCGAAGCACCATCGCCTGCGGCGATTGCCTCGATCAGGCCGACGACCTCGGCGCGCGCGATGGTGCCCAGCATCGTGCGGACCTCGCCGGTGCGCACCGCGCCGTCGCCATAGGCGATCGCCTGATCCAGCAGCGACAGGCCGTCGCGCAACGAGCCGTCGGCGGCGCGCGCCAGTTCAGCGAGCGCCTCGGGTTCGCAGGTAACCTTCTCGGCATCGAGAATGTGCCGCATCTGGCCCTCGATCTGCGCCGGCAGCAGGCGCTTGAGGTTGAACTTGAGGCAGCGCGACAGCACCGTCACCGGCAGCTTCTGCGGGTCCGTGGTCGCCAGCAGGAAGACCACATGCGGCGGCGGCTCTTCCAGCGTCTTGAGCAAGGCGTTGAACGCGTTTTTCGACAGCATGTGCACCTCGTCCACCAGGTACACCTTGTAGCGTCCGCGGGTCGGCGCGTACTGCGCGTTTTCGATCACCTCGCGCACGTCGTCAACGCCGGTGTTGGAGGCGGCGTCGATCTCGAGCAGGTCGACGAAACGCCCTTCGTCCACCGCGGTGCACACCGCGCACTCGCCGCAGGGATCGGCGGATGCGCCGCGCTCGCAGTTGATCGACTTGGCGAAGATGCGCGCGATGGTGGTCTTGCCGACGCCGCGCGTGCCGGTGAACAGGTAGGCATGGTGCATGCGCCCGCCATCGAGGGCGTTGCTGAGCGCGCGCACCACGTGCTCCTGGCCGACCAGCTCGGAGAAGCGTCGCGGGCGCCACTTGCGCGCGAGAACCTGATAGGACATGCCGACACCTGTCTGAGGGGCCTCCGAACAAGTCCGTCCCGGGCTTGTCGGAGGGCGCCGAGTCCGGGCGCAGTTCCGGACTCGACTAGGTCGCATCAAACGCTCGCGTGCTCGATGCGCGGCAAGTCATCCATGGCTTGTGGAAGGTCCGAACGTGTCCGGACCCTCCCTCGCGGAACCCGATTGTGCCAACTCGCGGGCTCCGCGACCAATTGTGCTCAGCGGCGGATGGCATCCACACGCCGGCGGCAGACAGGCCATGGTCGCGCCGGCTTGTTTCACCGCAGTGCGGCCGCTATGCTTTCACGTTCCTGCCGGCCTGCTGCGCGCCGGATGGAAGCACCAGGCGCGGAGAGGTGTCCGAGTGGCTGAAGGAGCACGCCTGGAAAGTGTGTATACGGTCAAAAGCCGTATCGAGGGTTCGAATCCCTCCCTCTCCGCCAGTTCGTTGGAC
>JAKAZT010000058.1:0-8905 GCA_021815695.1 Pseudomonadota bacterium | reverse complement strand
ACCCCGCCAGGCCCGGAAGGGAGCAACGGTAGCAAGTGATTCGGGTGCCGGAGTGTGGCTGGCGGGGCCGCCACCCTCTCGGGTTCGCGACCTGCCCGAAGGCTCCGATCCGTCCCTGGAGCAGCTCCCCGGTCGGCATCCCTGCCTCCCCCGCGACCGCCGCTCGCGATGCCCTTCAAGGCATCGTGCCAACGCGGCTGTCGCGACCTATCCCGGAGCGCCTGCGCTCTGGCACCATCGCCGGTCTGCCCGCGCCGCGCGCACCCTGAAGCATCGCCATGACCGTGCAAGCCAACTACGAACAGATTCCGCTCAAGGAATACGCCGAACGCGCCTATCTCGACTATTCGATGTACGTGGTACTGGATCGCGCCCTGCCGTTCATCGGCGACGGCCTGAAGCCGGTGCAGCGGCGCATCGTCCATGCCATGAGCGAACTCGGGCTGGCCGCCGGCGCCAAGCCGAAAAAATCCGCGCGCACGGTCGGCGACGTGATCGGCAAGTTCCACCCGCACGGCGACAGCGCCTGCTACGAGGCGCTGGTGCTGATGGCGCAGCCGTTCTCCTACCGCTATCCGCTGATCGACGGCCAGGGCAACTTCGGTTCGCCGGACGATCCCAAGAGCTTCGCGGCGATGCGCTACACCGAGTCGAAGCTGACCCCGATCGCCGAGATGCTGCTGGGTGAACTGGGCCAGGGCACGGTGGAGTGGACGCCGAACTTCGACGGCACCCTGGAGGAGCCGTCGTGGCTGCCGGCGCGGCTGCCGCACGTGCTGCTCAACGGCTCGACCGGCATCGCCGTGGGCATGGCCACCGACATCCCGCCACACAATCTGCGCGAGGTGGCCAGCGCCTGCATCCGCCTGCTGGACGATCCCGACGCGACCACCGCCGATCTCTGCGAACACGTGCGCGGACCGGATTTCCCGACCGCCGCCGAGATCATCACCCCGCGCCGCGAGCTGCTGGCGATGTACGCGGCCGGCACCGGCTCGGTGCGCTGCCGCGCGGTGTACGCCCAGGAGGACGGCAACGTGGTGATCACCGCGCTGCCGTACCAGGTGTCGCCGTCGAAGATCCTCGAGCAGATCGCGGCGCAGATGCGCGCCAGGAAACTGCCGATGCTGGAGGACCTGCGCGACGAGTCCGATCACGCCAATCCGATCCGGCTGGTGCTGGTGCCGCGCTCCAGCCGCGTCGATCTCGAGGCGATGATGCAGCACCTGCTGGCGACCACCGATCTCGAGAAGAGCTTCCGCGTCAACCTCAACATGATCGGCCTCGACGGCCGCCCGCAGGTCAAGGGACTGCGCGCGATCCTCGGCGAGTGGCTGCGCTTCCGCACCGACACCATCACGCGTCGCCTCACCCACCGTCTGGCCAAGGTCGAGCGCCGGCTGCATCTGCTCGAAGGCCTGCGCATCGCCTACCTCAACCTCGACGAGGTGATCCGCATCGTGCGCAGCGAGGACGAGCCGCGCCCGGTGCTGATGCGTCGCTTCGCGCTCAGCGCGGAGCAGACCGACTACATCCTCGAGACCCGCCTGCGCCAGCTGGCGCGGCTCGAGGAGATGCAGATCAACGCCGAGCGCGACCAGCTCGAGGAGGAGCGCGCCCGGATCAGCGTGCTGCTGAAGTCGCCGGCCAAGCTGAAGTCGCTGCTGAAGGACGAACTCAAGGCCGATGCCGCGAAATACGGCGACGGACGCCGCGCGCCGCTGGTCGAGCGCGAAGTCGCGCAGGCGCTGGACGAAAGCGCCCTGGTCGCCTCCGAGCCGGTGACCGTGGTGCTCAGCCAGAAGGGCTGGGTGCGCGCGGCCAAGGGTCACGACATCGACGCCGCCGAGCTGAATTTCCGCGAGGGCGACGGTTTCGGCGCCGCGGCGGCCGGCCGCACCACGCAGCAGGCTGCCTTCATCGACTCCACCGGACGCAGCTACTCGACGCCGGCACACAGCCTGCCGTCGGCGCGCGGCAACGGCGAGCCGCTGACCGGGCGCTTCACGCCGCCGGCGGGCGCGCGCTTCGACGCGGTCGCGATCGCGGATGCCGAATCGCGTCTGGTGCTGGCCTCGGACTTCGGCTACGGCTTCGTCACCGCGTTCGAGACCCTGTGCGGACGCAACAAGGCCGGCAAGCAGGTGATCCATCTCGAGGACGGCGCGCGCGTGCTGGCGCCGGCCGCGGTCGCCGATCCGGCGCGCGACCGCATCGTGGTCGCCACCAGCGACGGCCATCTGCTGATGTTCTCGGTTGCCGAACTGCCCGAGCTGGACAAGGGCGGCAAGGGCAACAAGCTGATCGAGATCCCGAAAGCCAGACTGGTTTCGGGCGAGGAACGCGTGGCCGGCGTCGCCGTGGTGAGCGAGGGCATCGGCGAGGTCATCCTGCATGCCGGCCAGCGCAAGCTGATCCTGAAGTGGTCCGACCTGGTCGAGTACGGCGGCAACCGCGCCAGCCGCGGCGGCCTGCTGCCCCGCGGCTTCCGGCGCGTGGAGCGGGTGCAGGGTGCGTGATCACCGCGGGCATGCCGATCCGGTGAATGCGCCGCGCCGTCTGCTGCGTATCTGGCGCCTGCCGCTGCTGCTGGCGGCCCTGCTGCTCGCGCTGCAGTCGCTGGGCCTGCGCGACGCGCTCGAATACCGGCGCACCGCGGTGCTGCACGGCCAGCTCTGGCGCCTGCTGAGCGGCAACCTGATCCATCTGGGCTGGGTGCATCTGCTGCGCGATCTGGCCGGGCTGTTCCTGATCTGGGGCCTGTTCGCGACACGGATGCGCGAGCGCACCTGGCTGGCGCTGATCCTCGTTTGTGCGATGGCGGTCGGTCTTGGTCTGCTCGCCTTCAGTCCGCAGATCGCGTGGTACGTCGGCATTTCGGGTGTGCTGTTTGGCCTGTTCTGCGCCGGCGCGCTGCTGGAATGGCGTCAACGCCCGTTGTACGCTGGCTCGCTGCTGCTAGGCATGGCGGTGGTGATCGGCTGGACCCTGCACGCCGGCGCGCTGCCCGGCGAGACACGCGATCTCGGCGGCGCGGTGGTGCCGCAGGCGCATCTGTACGGCGCGCTGGGTGGCACGGCCTTTATGCTGCTGCGTCAGGGATGGATGAGGCTGCGCATGACGCGCGGCACCGGGGAAGGTCGCTGAAGTCGCCATTGCACATGCGCTGGGGATCCTCCACACGTTGGCTGCCGCAGATGCTCTGGGCCGCCGCCCTGCTGCTGGGCTTGCTGGCGGTGTGGAACCTGCTGCGCAGCGGTCTGCTGGTGCGCGCGGCGCTGCATCCGGCGTTGCCCGCGGCGCTGATTGCCAGCGCGCCCTCGTCCAGCCCCCTTGATCGTCTGCTGGCCGCGCACCTGTTCGGTGGCGGCGACAGCGCGGCCGCGACGGCTCTGCTCGGCCTGCGCCTCGAAGGCGTCTATGCGGCACATGACGGCCACGGCTATGCCCTGCTGGCCGTCGCCGCCAGTGCGCCGGCTCGTGCCTACGCCAGCGGCGAGCGGCTACCCGATGGCGTGGTGGTGGCTGCGGTCTACCCCGACCGTGTGCTGCTGCGTACCGCGGCGGGAGTCGCCGCGCTCACCCTGCCCAAGCCGGCAACGACCGGCACGCAAGAGCCGCCTGCTGCGGTCGCCCCCGCAGCGATCGCGGCCGCCGGGACCCCCGCGGCGGCCACGATGCAATCGGCTGCGGCATCCGCGTCCGAGCCGACCCCCGAGCCTCCGACACGGGGCGGCATGCTCAACTTCGGTGCACTGGGTCGCGCTCAGCCGGTGATCGAGGATGGTCGCATCGCCGGCTATCGGGTGCTGCCGGGCGTCAATCCGGTCCTGCTGGTGCGCCTCGGTCTCAGGCCGGGCGACGTGATCACCGCGATCGACGGCACGCCACTGGGTGGTCCGGTACAGGCCATGCAGGCGGTTCAGGGCCGGCTGCGCAAGGGTCAGCCGCCGACGCTGACCGTGCAGCGCGACGGCCGCACGCTCAATCTCGGCCCGCAGGCTCCCTGATGCCGGCGCCAGCAGCCACCCGTCGCCAGCCGGCGCAGCGCGAGCGATCGCCACGGGCCCCGGCACGGCTGCGAGCGGCTGTTACGATCCCGCTTCCTCTTGCGGCCACGCCATGACCCTGCGCACGCCCCTGTCGTTCCTTCTGCTGATGCTGGCGCTGGTGCTGCCGTTGCGGGCGGGCGCGCAGAACGCGCAGAACGCGCCGGCGACGTCGGCCACCAGCGAGGTCACCCTCAACCTGCGCGACGTCGACATCCGCACCCTGATCGACACCGTGTCCAAGGCCACCGGCATCAACTTCGTGGTCGACCCGCGCGTGCGCGGCAATGTCACCGTGGTTTCGTCCTCGCCGATGGACCGCGATGCCCTGTACCAGGTGTTCCTGTCGGTGCTGGACGTCTACGGCTACTCGGCCGTGCCGGCCGGTGCGGTGGTCAAGATCGTGCCGGCGATCAACGCGCGCCAGAGCCTGCAGTTGCACGGCCAGGGCGAGGAGATGGTCACCCGTGTCATCCGCGTGCAGAACGTCGGCGCGACGCAACTGGCGACGATGCTGCGCCCGCTGCTGCCGCCGCAGGCGCTGCTGGCGGCCTACCCGCCCGGCAACATGCTGATCGTCACCGACCGCGCGGACAACGTCGAGCGGGTCATGCGTCTGGTCGCCCAGCTCGATCGCCCGGGCGAGGCCGGCATCAGCGTGATCACGCTGCGACATGCCTCCGCCGAGGACGTCGCCCACACCATCAACGAGCTGCAGGGGTCCTCCGCGGGCGCCGAGTCCGCCCTGCCGCAGGCGCGCGTGGTGGCCGACCGGCGCACCAACAGCATCCTGCTGGCCGGCGACAGCGCGGCGCAGGCGCGCGCGCGTGCCCTGATCGGCCGCTTGGACGTGCCGTTGCCGCAGGCCGGCAATGCGCGCGTGGTGTTCCTGCGTTATGCCAAGGCCGAGGACATCGCCAAGGTGCTGGGCGAGATCGTCTCGCACCAGCAGTCGGCCGACGGCAAGTCCAAGTCCGCGCCCGAGGGGCCGGTCAACATCCAGGCCGACAGCGCCAGCAACGCCCTGATCCTGACCGGTCCGCCGGACAAGCTGCGCGATCTGCGCGAGATCGTGCGCCAGCTGGACATCCGGCCCAAGGAGGTGCTGATCGATGCGATCATCGCCGAGGTCTCGGGCGATCTCTCGCGACAGCTCGGCGCGCAGATCGCGGTGCTGCCGCAACGCGGCACGAATCAGGGCCCGGCGGCGCTGACCAATTTCAGCAACGGCGCGCTGCCGCTGAGCACGCTGGCCGCGGGCACGGCGGCGACCGCGGGTGCGCTGGCCGGCCAGCCCGGCCTGCTGCTGGGCTTCGGCAGCAATCGCGCCGGGCAGAGTCGCTACGGTCTGCTGCTGAACGCGCTGTCGTCCAACTCGGCGACCAACATCCTGTCCACGCCCAGCCTGCTGACGCTGGACAACAAGGAGGCCGAGATCGTCGTCGGCCAGAACGTACCCTTCCTCACCGGCAGCTACAGCACCACGCAGACACCGGCCGGCGGCGGCGTGGTCAGCAGCCCGTTCCAGACCATCGAACGCAAGGACATCGGCATCACCCTGAAGGTGACGCCGCAGATCAACCTGGGTGACAGCGTGCGTCTCAAGCTCGAACTGACGGTGTCGAGCCTGGCGCCCTCGGTCACCGGTGCCACCGACCTGATCACCAACAAGCGCCAGATCAAGACCGTGGTGATCACCGACAGCGACTCGATCATCGTGCTGGGCGGGCTGATCCAGGACACCTACAAGGACTCGGTGCAGAAGGTGCCGCTGCTGGGCAGCCTGCCGCTGATCGGACACCTGTTCCGCTCGACCTCGCGCGAGCGCCAGAAGCAGAACCTGATGATCTTTCTGCACCCGGTGATCCTCGCCAACCAGGCGCTGGCCAACGCCTACACCGCCGAGAAATACCGCGTGCTGCGCCAGCAGCAGAATGCGCCGGTCCAGGGTTCCGGGAGCGGCGCGCCGACGCCGATGCCGCCCCTGCCGGAGAATCTGCGGCATTTCGCCCCGGCACCGCCGGGCCTGCCGCCGGCCCGATCCGCAGCGGCGCCGGCTGGCAGCGCGGCGTCTCCCGTCAAGTCGGGTCCGGCCCCCGCATCCGCGGCATCCGCCACGCCGCCCGCCGCTGCCAGCGCCGCTGCGCCGCATGGATCGCGCTGAGGCCCGCGACAGCGGCGCCGTCACCGCAGCAGGCGTCGCGGTCGGTTACGGCTACGCCAAGCGCCACGGCGTACTGGTGGACGTCGAGGCGACCCGGGCCCGCGTGCGCCATCGCGGTCTGCCCGACCCGCGCGTGCTGGCCGAGCTGGCACGCACCCTGGGCCGGCCCTTGCTGCTGCAGCACCTCGACGATGCCGAGTTCGAACGCGAACTGACGCGCCGCTACGGCGACACCGGTCCCGGCGGCGCGCAGGCGATGATGCAGGACCTGGGCGAGGACATCGATCTCGCCGCCGCCGCGTCCGCGCTGCCCGAGCCGGAGGATCTGCTGGAGAGCCAGGACGACGCGCCGATCATCCGCCTGATCAACGCGATCCTCGCCCAGGCGGTGCGCGAGGGCGCCTCCGACGTGCACATCGAGCCTTTCGAGGGCCGCCTGTCGGTGCGCCTGCGCGTGGACGGCACGCTGCGCGAGATCCTCGAGCCGCCGCGCGCGCTGGCCGGCACCATCGTCTCGCGCATCAAGGTGATGGCGCGCCTCGACATCGCCGAGAAGCGCCTGCCGCAGGACGGCCGCATCAGCCTGCGCGTGGCCGGACATCCGGTGGACGTGCGCGTGTCCACCCTGCCCTCGGGCCACGGCGAGCGCGTGGTGCTGCGCCTGCTCGACCGCCAGGCCGGCCGTCTCGATCTCGGTGGTCTGGGCATGGACCCGGACACCCGCGCGCGCCTGGTGCGTCTGATCCGCCAGCCGCACGGCATCCTGCTGGTCACCGGCCCGACCGGCTCGGGCAAGACCACCACCCTTTACGCCGTGCTGGCCGAACTCAACGACCGCCGCAGCAACATCCTCACCGTCGAGGACCCGATCGAGTACTTCATCGACGGCATCGGCCAGACCCAGGTCAACCCCAAGGTCGACATGAGCTTCGCGCGCGGTCTGCGCGCGATCCTGCGCCAGGACCCGGACGTGGTGATGGTCGGCGAGATCCGCGATCTCGCGACCGCCGAGATCGCGGTGCAGGCCAGCCTCACCGGACACCTCGTGCTCTCGACCCTGCACACCAACACCGCGATCGGCGCGGTGGCGCGCCTGCGCGACATGGGCGTCGAGCCCTACCTGCTGGCCTCGACCCTGATCGGGGTCGCCGCACAGCGCCTGGTGCGCCTGCTCTGCCTGCACTGCAGGCGCGCGCAGCCGGCCGACGCCACCGAGCGCGCCGAGCTGGGGTTGGGCGAGACCCCGGCAACCCTTTTCCATCCGGTCGGCTGCGCGGCCTGCCATGGCGCCGGCTACGTCGGCCGCAGCGGCATCTATGAGGTGACGCCGATCGACGACGCGCTGCGGCGCATGATTCACGACGGCGCGGCCGAAGCGGACCTCGAGCTGCATGCGCGCCGCCACCTGCCTGGCATCCGCGCCGACGGCGTGCGCCTGGTGCTG
Source organism: Pseudomonadota bacterium (assembly GCA_021815695.1). Classification (GTDB taxonomy): domain Bacteria; phylum Pseudomonadota; class Gammaproteobacteria; order Xanthomonadales; family Rhodanobacteraceae; genus Metallibacterium. Next base: position 1,248 of record JAKAZT010000058.1, on the reverse strand, counting down.
ACCGGCGCGACCGCGCTGGAAGAATTGCTGCGCGTCACCCGCAGCGCGGAGTGAACCGGTGCCGGCCTACGAATATGTCGCGCTCGATCCGCAGGGGCATCGCCGCAAGGGCGTGCTCGAAGCCGACACCGCGCGCCAGATCCGCCAGGTGTTGCGCGACGGCGGCCTGCTGCCGCTGGAGGTCGAGGCGGTCGAGGAGCGCGGCAGCGGCCCCCGGCGGCGCCGCCGCACGCGCCTGCGCGCGGACGAGCTGGCGCTGCTGACGCGCCAGATCGCGACCCTGCTGGCGACCGGCGCGCCGCTGGCCGACGCCCTGCAGACCGCCGCGCGCCAGGCGCGCCATCCGCGCATCGCGCGCGTGCTGCACGGCGTGCGCGCCCGCGTGGTGGAGGGTCAAGGCATGGCGGTCGGCATGGCCGACTTTCCCGGCGTGTTCGACGAGGTGTTCCGCGCCACCGTCGCCGCCGGCGAGCAGTCGGGCCGGCTCGACCCGGTGCTGGCGCGGCTGGCCGACTACACCGAGGCGCGTCAGGTCATGCAGCAGCGCGTGCAGCAGGCGCTGATCTACCCCGGATTTCTCGTCAGCATGTCGCTGATCATTCTCGCCGGCCTGCTCGGCTACGTGGTGCCGAAGATCGTTCAGGTGTTCGCCACCATGCACGCCGAACTGCCGCTGCTGACCCGCGTGCTGATCGCGACCAGCGGGTTCCTGCGACATTGGGGGATCGCGCTGATCATCGTGCTGCTGGCCGTCGCCTGGCTGATCCGCCGCGCGCTGCGCGAGGACGCCGTGCGCGTGCGCTGGCAGCGCTTCGTGCTGCGCCTGCCGCTGATCGGCCGGCTGGTGCGCGGCATCGAGACCGCGCGCTTCACGCGCACGCTCAGCATCCTCGCCGCCAGCGGCGTGCCCCTGCTCGAAGGCCTGGGCATCGCCAGCCAGGTGATCGCCAGTCTGCCGATGCGCCACGCCCTCGAGGAAGTCGCGGCGCGCGTACGGGAAGGTTCCGGCGTCGCCGCGGCGCTGGACCGCAGCGGCTACTTTCCGCCGATGGCGGTGTATCTGATCGCCAGCGGCGAAACCGGCGGCCATCTCGAGGACATGCTCTGGCGCGCCGCCGAACAGCAGGAGCGCGAGACCTCGGCCACCATCGGCACCGCGCTGGCCCTGTTCGAGCCGCTGACGATCGTCGCCATGGGCCTGATCGTGTTCAGCATCGTGCTCGCCATCCTGCTGCCGATCTTCCAGCT
>JAKAZT010000057.1 GCA_021815695.1 Pseudomonadota bacterium | reverse complement strand
GCGATGAGGCGCGGATGCCGCGCGATGGCGGGGCGACGGGCACTTCGCTGCATGGTCAGCCCGGGTGGCCCGGCAGGCCAGATCCTTCGCTGCGCTCAGGATGACAAGACCGTAGGGGCTTATGCTCTTTCCAACTTCCAACTTCCAACTTCCAACTTCCAACTTCCAACTTCCAACTTCCGGCTCCCGCGCCGTCAATGGGCCGCCGCAGCACCGGCATTGCCGAACGGCGGCTTTGCCAGCCACACCAGCGGGATCATCATCAGGAACATCCAGCCGAACAGCCAGAACACATCGTTGACCGCCAGCGTCAGCGCCTGCTGCGTGACCACGCTGTCGACGATGGCGTAGCCGGGCAGGGTGGGCGCGCCCAGCGCATGCAGCTTGTCGAGGTAGCTTACGGCGCCGGCATTGGCCGTGTTGACGTGCTCGGCCAGCACCGCATGGTGATAGTCGCCGCGGTGGCTCCACAGCGTCACCGTCACCGCGGTGGACACACTGCCGGCAATGGTGCGGAAGAAGTTCGACAGGCCCGAGGCCGAAGCGATCTCGTGCGGCTTCAGGCCGGACAGGATGATCTGGTTGATCGGGATGAAGAAGCAGGCGATGCCGATGCCCTGGATCAGCCGCGGCAGAATCAGGCTGCCGAACGATGCATCGACGGTGAAACGGGAAAACCAGAACGCGGTGAAGGCGAACACCACGAAGGCGAACGACGCCACCGCGCGCAGCTCCAGGCGCTGGATATTCTTGCCGATCAGAGGCGCCAGCAGAAACGCCAGAATGCCGACCGGCGCGGTGGCGAGACCGGCCCATTCCGCGGTGTAGCCAATGGTGGTCTGCAGCCAAAGCGGATAGACGACGTTGATGCCGAAGAAGCCGAACATGCCGATCGCCAGGGCGATCGTGCCGGTGGCGAAGTTGCGGTGACGGAACAGCGCGAGGTCGATGACCGGGTGGCGGTCGGTCAGTTCCCACGCCACCAGGAAGGTCAGCGCGACCACCGCGACGATGCCGAGGATCAGGATCAGCGGCGAGGCGAACCAGTCCTTGGTGTTGCCGTTGTCGAGCATGAACTGCAGGCAGCCGACGCCGATCACCAGCAAACCGAGACCGACGCCATCGATCGGCTGCTTCACGGTGGCCGATTCGCGCCGTCGCAGCAGCAGGAAGGTGACCAATGACGCGCCCAAACCCACCGGCACGTTGATGAAGAAGATCCACGGCCACGAGTAATTGTCGGTGATGTAGCCGCCCAGCACCGGGCCGAAGATCGGCGCGATCACCACGGTCATCGCCCACAGCGCCAGCGCCAGACCCTTCTTGGCATCGGGATAGTTGCTCAGCAGCAGGGTCATCGACAGCGGCACCATCGGCCCCGACACCATGCCCTGCAGCAGGCGGAAGGTCACCAGCATCGGCATGCTGGTGGCGAAGCCGCACAGCATCGAGAACACCACGAACAGGCTCACCGAGACCACGAAGGTGCGTACTTCGCCGAAGCGCCGTGCCAGCCAGCCGGTCAGCGGCTGCATGATCGCGCTGGCCAGCGAGTAGGAACTGATCGCCCAGGTGCCTTCGTCCGGGCTGACGCCGAGGCTGCCGGCGATCGCCGGCACCGAGACGTTGACGATGGTGATGTCGAGCACCTCCATGAACGTCGAGAAGGCGATCGCCAGGGTCAGCAGGCCCAGCGCGGCACCCTGCAGCGGCGGCGCGCGGTCGTGCGGGCGATCGGCGCGCGGGCTGTCGGCGCTCATGGCGTCTCAGCGCGAGCCGGGGGCGGCGCCGAGGTTGGCGCGGATCACCCGCGCCGCTTCGGCGTCGGCCTGCGCCAGCGGGTAGCGGAAGACGCTGGTGCTGGATACCGGCCGCGCCGGCGGCGCCGTAGCCAGCATTGGCCCGGAGCGGTCGGTGGTGCGCACGGTGACCGTGGTGGACAGGCCGATGCGCAGCGGATGCCGCTCGAGTTCGGCCTTGTCCAGGCTGATCCGCACCGGAACACGCTGCACGACCTTGATCCAGTTGCCGGACGCGTTCTGCGGCGGCAGCAGCGCGAAGGCCGCACCGGTGCCGGGCGATACGCCCTCGACGCGGCCGTGGAAGACCACGCTGCCGCCGTAGACATCGCTGACCACCGTCGCCGGCTGGCCGATGCGCAGATTGGCCAGCAGGGTTTCCTTGAAGTTGGCGTCCACCCACAGCTGGTGCAGCGGTATCACGATCATCAATGGCTGGCCGGGCTGGATGCGTGATCCCACCTGCACCGTGCGCTGTGCCACATAGCCCGATACGGGTGCGGGCACGGTGTCGCGTTGCGCGGCGATCCAGGCGGCGATGAAGGCGTCACGCGCGGCCAGCACGGTCGGGTTGCGTGCGATGTCGGCGCCCGCCACGGCGGCGTGCGCGGCTGCGGCCTGCCGCTCGGAGGCGGTCAGCGCGGCGCGGGTGGTGGCGACCGCGGCGCGCAGCTGGGTGATCTCCTGCGGCGACACGGCGTGCTGCGCCAGCAGCGGCAACTCGCGGTCCAGGGTCGAGCGCGCCTGCGCCAGTTCGGCGCGACGCGCGGCGATCACCGCGTCGAGCTGCGCGGCGGTATCGGTCTGCCCGCGCACCTGGCGCACGGCCTGCGCCAGCGCGTGGCGCGCACGGGCGAGGTCGAGATCGGCGTCGGTCGGGTCCAGCCGCACCAGCGGCTGGCCCGCCAGCACGCGATCGGTGTCGTCGGCCAGCACTTCGGTGACGGTCCCAGGCACCTGCGCCGCGACCGTGACCATGTTGCCGTGCACGTAGGCGTCGCTGGTGACCTGGCGCAGCGAAAACACGAAATACCAGAGTGCCGCCCCGATCAGTCCGATCAGGATGAACACGGCGGCGATGATCAGCAGAATGCGGCGGCGCTTGCCGCGGGATGTTCCGGCGGGCGCCGGGGTATCGGCAGTGGCATTCATGGCGTGGGATCCTTGCCCGGAGTGGGAACGGAGGCGGCCGCGGCGGGAGCGGGTAATGGCGGCGCGTCGGTGCGGTAGCCGCCGCCCAGTGCCTTGGTCAGCGCGATGTCGGCGGCGAGCGCCTGCGCCTGCAGCACCAGCGCGCTGCTGCGTTGCGCGGCCAGTTGTGCCGCGACCGCGAGTTCGGGCCCGGCATCGGTCAGGCCCTGCCGCGCGCGCGCGCGCGCGTTGATGTCGAGACGTTCGACTGCTGCCAGTTGCGCGGCCTGCTCGCGGCGCTCGGCGGCCAGGCGCTGCACGTCGATGGCGCTGCGTGCGACCTCGTGCGCGGCGTCGATCACGCTCTGGTTGTAGGCCTCGATCGCAGAGTCGAGCTGCGCCCGGCTGTAGCCGTAGCGCGCCTTGAGCAGGCCGCCGTCGAAGATCGGCAGGTGCACGGCCGGGGCGATATCGAATACCCGGCTGCCTGATTTCAGCAGTTGCGCCGTGCGGATGCTGGACAGCCCGGCCAGCGCGCTGAGGCTGATGTCGGGATAGAAGTCCGCCCGCGCGGCCTTGACCTGCTCGCCGGCGGCCTCGACACGCCAGCGGCTGGCGGCGATGTCGGGCCGGCGCGCGATCAGGTCGAGGCCGGCATCGGCCGGCAGCGCGGCGATCGGTTGCGGCAGTGCGCGCGGCTGCAGTGCCGGCAGGTCGGCGGGCGCGACACCGAGCAGTGCCGCGAGACCGGCGCGGTCCTGCGCCAGCGCGCCCTCGAGTTCGCTGACCCGCTGGCGTGCGGCGGCGGTTTGTGCCGCCGCCTGGTCGGCGCTGTCGGCCGAGACGGTGCCCTGCGCGACGCGCGCATCGGCGATGCGCTGCTGCGCGGCTGCGATGTGCTGCAACCGCTGCGCTTCGGCCAGCAGGGCGTGGTCGGCCTGCCAGCCGAAGTAGCCCGCGGTCACGGCGCTCGACAGCACCAGCGCCGCGGCGTGGCGTTCGGCCAGGGCCGCGCGCGCCTGGTCCAGCGCCGATGCGGTCTCGGCACGGCGCTTGCCCCAGAAGTCGAAGTCGTAGTTGAACTGCAGGCCGAGGTCGCTCTGCGTGTACCAGGTGAAGCCGAGAAAGCGCGGCGGGATCAGGCCGTTTTCGCTCAGCCGCTGGCGCGCGACCTGGGCATTGGCGCCGAGCCGGGCGCCGCCCAGTGCTGCCTGGGCACCGGCCAGCGCCTCGGCGCCGCGCACACGCGCTTCGGCTGCAGCCAGCGAGGGCGAGTTGGCCAGCGCCTGCTGCACCAGGCGGTCCAGCTGCGGATCGCGGTAGCGCGTCCACCAGTCGGCCGTCGGCCACGCGGCAACCCGCTGGGCGGGAACGCCGGCCAGCGGGGCCTGTGTCCGCAACGACGGCGACGGTCGCGACGGCGGCGCGGCGCAGCCGGCGAGCAGGATCGCAAGCAGGGCGGACGGCACAACGGAGCAGCGGCTCATCGGGGCGTGTCCTGGGTGGTGGCGTCGATCGATGCGGCGAGCCGGCGCAGCAGGCGGTCGAGCTGGCGTTTGTCGCCAGCGCCGAGCCCGGCGAATCCGGCCTCGAGCCCGGCAATCATCTCGGGCAGCAGCGAGTGCACGAAGCGCACGCCGGCCGGGGTGATGCGCAAGGCCACGCGGCGGCGGTCCGCGCTGTCGGGCCGGCGCGTCACCAGCCGTTTGCGCACCAGCGCGTCGGTGATGCGGGTCATGTTGGTGGGTCGCTGCGCGATCAGGCCGCACAGCTCACCGGGCGACGCGCTGCCATCCGCGCTGCTGAACAGCTGCATCAGCGCGCTGAAGTCGGTTTCGGCGAGCCCGTGCGGCTGCAGCACGCGCTCCATGCGTGCGGTCATCGTGGTGCCCAGGTGCTTGATCATGCGCAGCAGCAGCACGTCGGCCACCGGCACGCCGGCGATCCGCGTGGCCACGCGGTCGATGCCCGCCTGCATCGCGGCGAAATCGCTGCTCAGGGATTGCATTTCATCAGCCGAAATTCCATTGCTGAAATATAGACTGGAATAACGTCGGCATTTCGTCAAGACCGGTGCGCACCGCGCTCCGGGCCGATCAGCCCGCTGCGGGCGCGCCGCCGTGCAGCCCGAACAGTCGCGCCGCGTTGGCGTCGGTGATCGCGGCAAGCCGTGCCTCGGATTCGTTTCGCAGCAGCGCGGCCTCGGCCAGCACGCGCCGCAGCCGCGCCGGCTCGTTGCGCTGCCCGCGCCAGTCATGATCGGGCTGATCGGGGCTGTCGGTTTCGAGCAGCAGGAATTCGGCGGGCATGGTCGCCACCAGATGCCGCAGGCGTTGCGCACGCGGGTAGGTCAGCGGGCCGCCGATGCCGAGATGAAACCCCAGCGCCCACAGCCGGCGCGCCTGTTCGGGGCTGCCGGAGAAGCTGTGGACCACGCCGCCGCGTTCCAGGCGCGCCCGGCGCAGCAGGCCGATCACCGCGTCCAGCGCGCGCCGCGCATGCACGATCACCGGCAGCCGCAGATCGCGCGCGATCGTCAGCTGTGCCTCGAAGCACCGCGACTGCCATGCCGGATCCAGTCCCGGCATGCTGTAGTCCAGACCGCACTCGCCGACGGCAACGGCGCCCTGCCCGACCAGGCAGGCGGGGAGGGAGGTCAGATGCTCCTCGCGGTGCTCGGCGAGGGCCATCGGGTGCAGGCCGTAGGCCGCGTGCAGGCCCTCGTGGCGCCGGCACAGCGCGGCCAGGGCCGGCCAGCCCGACGCCGAGATCGCCGGCACGATCTGCCGCGCCACGCCGGCCGCGCGCGCGCGCGCAATGACCGCATCGCGATCGGCCGCGAACGCGGTCACGTCGATGTGTGCATGGCTGTCGGTGAGGGCAATCACGCTTTGCTCGCCGTGATGTCGCACAATGCCCGGCAGTGTAGCGTCGGTTCAGTCGATCCCTGCTGCAATCGGCGCGACGATGGTGAAACCCCCGCGCGGGGGAGTGCAAACCTCAGGAGGTCGTCATGAACAAGCCCATGTTGTACGGAGTCGGTGTTGCCGTGATCGGTGTGGCAGCCGGAGCGGTCATTGCCTCGCACTATGCCGGCGCCAACAGCCCGCAGTACGCCGATGTGGTGAATGTGCAGCCGATCACCCAGGACTACACGGTCCCGCACCAGCAGTGCCGCGATATCCAGGTAACGCACCAGCGGCCCGCCAGCGACAGCCATCAGCTGATCGGCACCGGACTTGGCGCCGTCGTCGGCGGTCTGCTGGGTCACGCGGTCGGCGGTGGTCGCGGCAAGACCCTGACCACCGTGGCCGGTGCCGTCGGCGGCGGCTACGCCGGGCACCAGATCGAGAAGAGTCAGCAGCGCAACGACGTCTACACCACGACCGAGCATCAGTGCCGCACGCTGCGCGAGCACAAGCAGCGCGTTGTCGCCTACAACGTGCAGTACCGCTGGAACGGGCAGGTGCAGCAGGTGCGCATGGATCAGGATCCCGGCACCCGCATCGAGGTCAAGGACGGCATGCCGGTGCTGCCGGTCACGACCGTGCAGGCAGGCACGCAGGGGAACGCACAATGATCCGTTTCCGCCGCATCGTGTTCCCGGCGCTCGCCATCGTGGCGCTCGCGGGATGCGCCAGTCAGCCCCAGCAGCAGGGCGGCTACGGTTACCGGCAGGGTCCGCCGCGCAACTACTGCTATGACCACTGCGGCGTGGTGCGCGATGTCGAGCAGATCTATGTCCAGAAGAACGACGCCACCCTCGGCACCGTGCTCGGCGCGGTGATCGGCGGCGCGCTGGGCAACCAGGTTGGCGAGGGTCGCGGCCGCACCGCGGCAACGATCGGCGGCGCCGTGATCGGCGGCGCGATCGGCAACTCGGTCGGCAGCAACAACGGCAATCAGGTGCCGGCGTGGCGCATCCTGATCCGGCTCGACAACGGGCGTCTCGGCAGCGTGACCCAACGCGAATACCCGAATGTCCGCAGCGGCGATTATGTCGAGATTCGCGACGGCCGCGTTTACCGGCGCTGAGCGTGAATATTTGGACGTCCAGACGTTTAAGCGTCTGGACGTCTATCTTCGTTGATCAATTGGCCGCGTAGAAACGGTGATCGCCGATCACCGCCAGCGGCGTGCCGTGTGCCCAGTCGGGCATGGGCGAATCGGCCTTGACGAAGTGATCCGCGTGCGGAACCACGTCGGTGCGCTCTCCGCGCGGCAGCTTCCAGTTCTGCAACGCCTGCCCGGCGATGGCCCAGGCGCGATTCCATGCCTGCAGATTGTCGAGCGCGTAGGAGCTCGGCACGGTCGTGGTCGCGAACTGCCTGGGTGCCGTCACCACATCGCACACGGTATCGCCCCACAGCTTCATTTCGCGCCGGCGCATGGCCACTTCCGCGACCGCCATCTGGCCGATGGTCGGCTCGCCGCGCGCCTCGAGATACACCGTCGTGGCCAGGCAGGTCTGATCGGCCGCGTGCGGCGGCATCAGGGACGCCATCCAGAGCAACCAGGCGAGTTTCATGTCGTACCTCCTTCATGCGCACCGGACCGGCCGCGCTGGTGGGGGAGCGGCACGCTCGTTCGCGCCGCTGGTGACAGGCCCGTGTGACGGACCCGGCTGCGCATCGTGCGCAAGAACTGCAGACGCGATGCCACGGCGTCAGGGTGGGGTGGTGGCGGCCGGCGCGATCGGGGATCGAGCGCCTGTGCCGCTGTCCGCCGAAGCGGACCGATGAGGCTGGCCTGCCGGCCAGTGACGCGACGACCCGGACTTCCGGTTCGGTGCGTCCGGCCCGTCGCATGCGGCGGCGGACCGTTCAAAGAGTGCGCGGAGGGTACGGGGCGAATCCGCCCGGGGCAAGTGCCGCCGGCCCGCCGTTCAGCCAGCGTGCGGCCGGGGCTGCGGTCGGATTTTAAGAAGAAAACTCTTCTATAACAATGAATTGCATGGACATTCTCACCGGCGCGGTCGATTCCGAAAGCACCGCGAGCGCCTCCCACCCGGTTCCGTCGGCGGCCCCGTTGAGCAGCAGGGCGGTGGATCCGTCCCCCTCCACGACGGTACCCGGAGCCTGCGGCACGGGCAGTCGCAGACGTGCCAGGCGACGCTTGTGGCCCCCGCGATAGTGCAGCCGCGCGACCATCTCCTGACCCGGATAGCAGCCTTTGCCGAGGCTCGCGGCCTGCAGCCTCAGCAGGCTCAGCGCGGGTGGCATCAGGTCGCCGAGCAGCGCATCGGGCAGCCAGACATGGCCGCAACGCACTGCGGCCAGCGCGGCCGCGTGGCGGCCATCGCCATGGTCGTTGCAGCCGGGGTCGCTGGTGTGCAGATCCAGCGCGTAGGTGCCGGCATCCAGACGCAGATGCGTTGCGTCCCGGGTTGCCGATCGATCGCTTCCGGAGACCAGCGGCTGCGCGTGCAGCCAGACACGTTCCGGCGTGATCCGCACCCGCGCGCGCAGGACGTAACGCCGCAGGTCCTGTGCCAGCGCTTCGCCGTTGCCGCCGCGCAACAGCGCGATCAGCGTTTGCTCGTCATGGTGTGCCAGCTGCATCAATGCGCGCACGCGGCCCTGCGCGTCCAGCCATGTGCTCCATTGCCAGCAGCCCGTGGCGAGTTGCCGCAGGTCGGATGCGAACTGCGACTGCGCGAAAGCAAGCGCGTCGGCGCCTTCGATGCGCAAAACCTGTGCGGCGGAGGGAAAGCCCCATTCGCGGCACGCGGTCTGATCGGGCGGGTGGTCTGGCATCGCGGCGATTGAGTTGGACGGTGCGCAAGTATTACCCTTGCGTCGCTGCACTGCCTATGTCCGAGACGATCCCCCGGCCCGATTCGCCCGCACGCCCCGACGCGGCCGCAGCCGTCGCGGACGGCGCCTCGGTTGCGCCTGCGCCGAAACCGGGCCCGGCGCTCGAACCCACCCGCTACGGCGATTGGGAGAAGAACGGCCGCTGCATCGACTTTTGAGCGCGGTATGCGCGCCCGCAGCTTGGGGATACGTCGCGAAAACGGGCTCGCCGCACCTTCATCAAGGCAAGGATGGTTTGTCATGGCATCGACGGGTCGACCGCTCTCCCCGCATCTCGGCATCTACCGCTGGCAGGCCCAGATGGTCAGTTCGATCCTGCATCGGGCCACCGGCATCGCGCTGGCCGCCGGCAGCCTGCTGGTGGTCGCGGGGCTGTTGACGCTCGCTGCCGGCCCGGCTCCGTTCGCCGCCTTCGGCGCCTTTTGCGCCAGTCCGCCCGGCCGGCTCCTGCTGCTCGGCTGGACCTGGGCGCTTGCCTATCACCTGCTCAACGGCGTGCGGCATCTGCTGCAGGACGCCGGTCTGGGCCATGCAGTCACCGCCTTCGTGCGCAACAGCTGGCTCGCCGTGATCGGCAGTCTGCTGCTGACGGTCCTCGTCTGGGCCTGGGTACTGTCGGGAGGCGGGGCATGAGCGACAGCATGCGTACTCCGCTGGCGCGCGTGCGCGGACTGGGTTCGGCGCAGAGCGGCGCCGGCCACTGGTGGCGGCAGCGGCTGACCGCGCTGGCCCTGCTGGTGCTGGGGCCCTGGTTCGTGGTGCTGACGCTCGGCCTGTCGCACGCCGGCTATGCCGAGGCGCATGCGACCCTGGCGCAGCCGCTGGACGCTCTGCTGATGATCGCCTTCACTGCGGTGATGTTCTGGCACGCACAGCTCGGCCTGCAGGTGGTGGTCGAGGATTACGTCCACACCCGCTGGTTCGCGTTGACGCTGCAGATCGTCATCAAATTTCTCGCGGTGCTCGGTGCGCTGGCTTGCGCGCTCGCGGTGCTGCGCATCGCGCTGGGAAGCTGAGACCGATGGAAAGCTACAAGATCCAGCAACACAAGTTCGACGTCGTGGTGGTCGGCGCCGGTGGTGCCGGTCTGCGCGCGACGATGGGCATGGCCGCCAAGGGCCTCGCCACCGCCTGCCTGACCAAGGTGTTCCCGACGCGCTCGCATACCGTGGCCGCCCAGGGCGGTATCTCGGCGGCGCTGGGCAACATGGGCGAGGACGACTGGCGCTTCCACTTCTACGACACCATCAAGGGCTCGGACTGGCTGGGCGACCAGGACGCCATCGAGTACATGTGCCGCGAGGCGATCCCGGCGATCATCGAGCTGGAGCATTACGGCGTGCCGTTCTCGCGCACCGAGGACGGCAAGATCTATCAGCGTCCCTTCGGCGGCATGACCACGCATTACGGCAAGGGCACCGCGCAGCGCACCTGCGCCGCCGCCGACCGCACCGGCCACGCCATCCTGCACACGCTGTACCAGCAGGCGCTGAACAACCAGGCGCGCTTCTTCATCGAATACTTCGCGATCGACCTGATCTTCGACAGCGAGGGCGCCTGCGTGGGCGTGCTCGCGCTGGACATGAACGAGGGCACGCTGCACCTGTTCCGCGGTCATGCCGTGGTGCTCGCCACCGGCGGTTACGGGCGCACGTACTTTTCCTGCACCTCGGCGCACACCTGCACCGGCGACGGCGGCGGCATGGTGCTGCGCGCCGGCCTGGCGCTGCAGGACATGGAGTTCGTGCAATTCCATCCGACCGGCGTGTACGGCGCCGGCTGCCTGATCACCGAGGGCGTGCGCGGCGAGGGCGGATTCCTCACCAACAGCAAGGGCGAGCGCTTCATGGAGCGCTACGCGCCCAACGCCAAGGACCTGGCCTCGCGCGACGTCGTCAGCCGCGCGATGACCATCGAGATCCGCGAGGGTCGCGGCGTCGGCGAGCAGCACGACCACATCCACCTCAATCTGCAGCACCTCGGTGCCGAGGTGATCCACGAACGCCTGCCGGGCATCGCCGAGACCGCGCGCATCTTCGCGGCCGTCGACGTCAGCAAGCAGCCGATCCCGGTGCTGCCGACGGTTCACTACAACATGGGCGGCATCCCGACCAACTACCACGGCGAAGTCGTGCAGAAGAAGGGCGACGACAACGACGCCGTGGTGCCGGGCCTGTTCTCGATCGGCGAGGCCGCCTGCGTCTCGGTGCACGGCGCCAACCGCCTGGGCTCCAACTCGCTGCTGGATCTGGTCGTGTTCGGGCGCGCGGCCGCGCTGCGCTGCGCCGGGATCATCACCCCCGGTGCCAGTCACAAGGACCTGCCGGCGAGCGTGCTCGATCCGGCGCTGGCGCGTTTCGACGGCCTGCGCCACGCCGGCGGCGGCACGCCGACCGCGCAGATCCGCACCAGCATGCAGCGCACGATGCAGAACGACGCCGCCGTGTTCCGCACCGGCGAGACGCTGCGCGAGGGCTGCAAGAAGATGGCGGCGGTGCATGCCTCGCTGGCCGACGTTCGCGTCAGCGACCGTTCGCTGGTGTGGAACTCGGACCTGGTCGAGACGCTGGAACTGGCCAACCTGCTCGATCAGGCGGTGGCCACGATCGATTCCGCCGAGCAGCGCACCGAGAGCCGCGGCGCGCATGCGCGCGAGGATTTCCCCGAGCGCGACGACGCCCGCTGGCAGAAGCACACCCTGGTCTGGGTGGATGCCCAGGGCAAGAGCCGCTTCGACTACCGCCCGGTGCACATGTATACGCAGACCGCGGATGTCGAGGTGATTCCGCCGAAGAAGCGGGTGTATTGAGAGGCAGGACCCGGGACCCGGGCCGGAGCAGCGGGTTCGCGCGTGACCGGGTGCGGGCGAAGGACAGGCAAGGCATCACCGGCATTGCGGATGCCGGGTTGAACGAGCTTCACCAGCGGACGCGCCGCGGCGGTCCGCGATCTCCGATCAGCGAGGCGACGACAGCACCATGGCCGAATTCACCCTGCCCAGGAACTCCAAGGTCCAGCCCGGCAAGCACTATCCGGCCGCGGCGGGCGCGAAGAAGCCGCGCACCTTCCGCATCTACCGCTGGAGCCCGGACGACGGCCGCAACCCGCGCGTCGACACCTACGAGGTCGACGTCGCCAATTGCCCGATGGTTCTCGACGTCCTGCTGAAGATCAAGAACGAGATCGACTCGACCCTGACCCTGCGGCGCTCCTGCCGCGAGGGCATCTGCGGCTCGTGCGCGATGAACATCGACGGCACCAACACGCTCGCCTGCACGCATGCGGTGGACGATTGCAGCCGCGGCGAGATTCCGATCTACCCGCTGCCGCACATGCCGGTGGTCAAGGATCTGGTGCCGGACCTGTCCCGGTTCTACGCGCAGCATGCTTCGATCCGGCCATGGATCCGCACCCAGAGCCCGGCGCCGTCCGACCGCGAGCGCCTGCAGTCGCCCGAGGAGCGCAAGCAGCTCGACGGCCTCTACGAGTGCATCCTGTGCGCCTGCTGCTCGACCTCGTGCCCGAGCTACTGGTGGAACGGCGACCGCTATCTCGGCCCGGCGGTCCTGCTGCAGGCCTACCGCTGGATCGTCGACAGCCGCGACGAGGACACCGGTGCCCGTCTCGACGAACTCGAGGATCCGTTCCGTCTCTATCGCTGCCACACCATCATGAACTGCACGCGCACCTGCCCGAAGGGCCTCAACCCGGCCAAGGCGATCGCCGAGATCAAGAAGCTGATTGTCGAGCGGCGGATGGCGTGAGAGGAGCAGGCGGATGTTGGGCGGAAAGAGCAGGCTGTCCTCCTGAAGCCAGACCCTTCGCTACGCTCAGGGTGACAACTTTCGTTGTCATCCTGAACGAAGTGAAGGATCTTTCCGCGTGGCGACGCTTCGGCACCGCTCCCCCCACGTGCCGGCGAGTCAGGCCCTTCGCTGCGCTCAGGGTG